>DASYTV010000069.1:0-36518 GCA_036001885.1 Actinomycetes bacterium | reverse complement strand
GACGGCGCGGCGCGGCGCTCACCCGGTCCCGCCGTCGTTCACCACGTTCCGTGAAGAGACGACCACGAATGGTGCGGAATCAGCTCGGCCCCCCGTTTCACAGCCGAACCTGAACGGGCGGCCGCTGCGGACCGGACACCGGTATGCCCTGCGCAACTGGCGGGTGCGGACCCGACTTGTCGCGCTCATCTTGGTGCCGACGCTGGCCGCCGTGGCCCTCGCTGGGTTACGGGTCGCCTCGTCGCTGCGGATCTCAGATGCGTACGCCAAGACCTACGAGCTTGCGCAGGTAGACGAGCGGGTGGTCGACCTCATCCTCGGCCTGCAGGACGAACGCGATGAGATGGGCCGGTTCATCGTCAAGGGGAGGCAGGCCGCCGACCGCGCACTTGTCGAGGGCAGGCGGGCCACTAGTGACGGGCTCGCACTTGCTTACCGTGACCAAGTTTCGAACTTTAATGGGACGTTCGAGAGCGACGAGGTCAGCGCCAAGCTGGGCCGGATCGAGGCTCGGCTGAGCCGGCTGAAGGAGATCAGGGCGGCGGGGCTCGACTCCGACATCGACGCTGCAGCGGCCACGAACGCCTACACCTCGATCATCGAGGAGCTCCTCGACTTCAACGGCGAGATCGGCCAGGACAGCAAGGACGAGGAGATCACCCAGAGCGTGCGTGCGCTCGATGCGCTCGCCAGGACCGAGGAATTCGCCGCGAGGCAGCGCGGTCTGCTCTTCCGTGCCATCAGCGACGGTGCCTTCGCCCCAGGTGAGCTCACCCAGCTTGGCGACGAGCAAGCTCGGCGGGACGGCTCGCTTGCCGACTTCCAGCGCAGCGCCTCCCCGGCGCAGATCTCGCTGTACAACAGCCTGCTGTCTGGAAGCGACGTCGAAGACACCGCCAGGCTCAAGGAGAAGGTCGAAGCCGAGGCCTCATCCGGTAACAACCTTGGCGAGATCAAGGACGAGGATGGCACCACACTGAATGCAGACGTGTGGTTCCAGACGGCGAAGGGGGAGCTCGACCTGCTCCGTGCGGTGGAGCGGCGCGTCATCCAGGACCTCAACAACCGCAGTCAGGAACTGCAAGACAAGGCGCAGCGTGGCGCACTGCTCGACACGCTCGTCGTCGCCTTGGTTCTCTTCCTCGCCTTCCTCGGCATTTCGATCATCGGCCGGTCAATGACCCGGCCGCTGCGGCGGCTGCGCGGCAGCGCGTTCGAGGTCGCTGAAACCAGGCTGCCTGAGATCGTCAGAAGGCTCGAGGAAGGCGACGGCCGGACCAGTGATGTCAGCATCGAGCTGGTGCCGGTCGCGTCGACCGACGAGATCGGCGAGGTCGCGCGCGCGTTCGACGCCGTCCACGCGCAGGCGGTGCGACTGGCGGTCGAACAGGCCGAGCTGCGAAGCAACGTCAACGCGATGTTCGTCAACCTGTCCAGGCGCAGCCAGGGCCTGGTCGAGCGCCAGCTGCGTTTGATCGAGAATCTCGAGAACTCCGAACCAGATCCCGACCAGCTCGGCAATCTCTTCAGACTCGACCACCTCGCCACCCGTATGCGTCGTAACGGTGAGAACCTGCTCGTTCTCGCCGGCGAGGAGCCTGAGCGTCGATGGAGCCAGCCGGTGCCACTCGTCGACGTCATCCGCGCCGCGCTTTCCGAGGTGGAGCAGTACGAGCGGATCGAGCTAACCGCCTTGCCGGACCTCGAGATCGCCGGCCGAGCGGTCAACGACGTCGTCCACCTGCTCGCCGAGGTTCTCGAGAACGCCACTGCCTTCTCCTCTGGCGACACCCGGGTGAACGTCGCCAGTCACGTCCTCGGCAGTGGTGGCGTCATGATCGAGGTCGAGGACGCGGGCATCGGCATCGAGCCGGCCGAGCTTGAACAGATCAACGAGCGGCTGACCAACCCGCCGGTCATCGACGTCTCGGTGTCCCGTCGGATGGGCCTGTTCGTGGTGGGCCGGCTGGCCTACCGGCATGGGATCCGCGCCCGGCTGCGCGCCGGCGCCAATGGCGGCATCGCCGCGCTTGTCGCCCTTCCACCCGACCTGGTGTCGTTCACCTCTGGGGCCGTTCCGGTTGGCGCGGGCGCCGGCCTGATCCCGGCACCGCAGACGCCGGCCACAGCTGCTGCCGCGCGGCCGCTGACAGGACCGGCCGCCGGACTAGGTACCAATCCCTTCGGGCTGCCGCTTGGTCCTCGACCTGAGCTTCCGGCCGGGGAGGTGCCTGCGGCGCAGAACGGCGCAGGCGTTCCGGACGCCGGCCCAGATGGCAGGCCGGGTGTTCCGCTGAAGGTGCCTCTTGGCCCACCGCCGTCGGTGCCCGGCTCGCCGCTGGTCGGTACCGTCCTGCCGCCGGCCGGTCGAGATGGCGCGCCCGCGCCGAAGGCGCCGGGAAGCGGCCCGATCCCGCAGGTGCCGGGGAGCGGCCAGATGCCGCCGCCTGCGGGCAGCGGTTCCATTCCTCGGGTGCCTGTCCCACAGGTGCCTGGCAGCGGCCCGATGCCGCCGCCTCCCGGCGGCCCGATCCGCCCGGGGCCGGCGACTGCGCGGGCCTTCCCGTCGGAGCCGTCCGAGCTCGACGCCGGAACGAAGGCCGGCCAGGAGACTCCCGCATCGGCTGCGACCGAGACTGGACGGCCGCCATTCCCGCAACCGGCCGGCCCGGACGCTGGCGACGGAGAAGCTGGCGCTCCCGCCGCGCTGCGGCAGGGCATCCCCGGGCTGCCTCCACTGCCGGACTCCCCGTCGCGGCAGCTGCCACCGCTGACAGCCGCCGACCTCGTTCGGGCGAGCGGCGGCAACCTCTCCAGCGGTGACATCCTCGACCCGTCGGCCCCCGGGTCGCGCGGCGACCGGAACGCCGAGCCCATCTTCGTTTCGATTCAATCCGAGTGGTTCCGCCGCCGGACCCGTCCGGCCGCTACTGCTAGGCCTACACCGCCGGATGCTCCGGCGACCGATGCTCCGGCGACCGGTGCTCCCACGACCGGTGCTCCGGCGACCGGTGCTCCGGCGACCGGTGCTCCCACGACCGGTGCTCCCACGACCGGTGCCACACCCGTACCATCGGCCGCCGCGGCGGCAGAGACGACGGCCGCTCCCCGGGTCCCGGCCCAGCCGGCCGCGGGCTTGCCGTCCGAGGAGTCCGTGCCTGCGCCGGAACCGGCGACGGTGGCGGCCCAGACGACTGGCGCTGCCGACCGGCCACAACAGCAGCCGCAGGTCGAGGTCGAAGAGGAGGACGAAGTCTGGACCTCACCGGCCGACTCCGGCTTCGAGGCGGCTGCAGTGGTCGCGTCGCCGAGCGTCGGCGGGTACACCGCCGCTGGACTGCCACGCCGGATACCCAAGACCAACCTCGTTCCAGGTACGGTCGGAGGAAGTTCGGCGGGCCAAGGCAGGCATGCACAGCGTTCTGCTGACGAGGTGCGTGGTCGCTTGTCAAGCTTTCACCAGGGGACCCGCCGCGGCCGGGACCAAGGCCCCGGCGACGAGATGCCGGAGGACGCCGGGTCGATGGCGGCCTCCGAGGCCGAACCGGGAGGGCACGCGCCAACCGGCGATGCCGATGAACAGGAGAACGAGTGACAACTGAGCTCAGTCAGGCAGCACAGAATCTCAACTGGCTGATCACAAACTTCGCCGACCAGGTGCCAGGTGTTGCACACACGGTCGTCGTCTCCGCGGACGGTCTCCTGCTTGCGGTGTCGGCGGGCTTTCCGCGTGACCGCGCCGACCAGCTTGCAGCCGTCGCGTCAGGTCTGCTGAGCCTGACCCAGGGCGCATCGCGGGTTTTCGAAGGCGGTCAGGTGACGCAGACCGTCGTCGAGATGGAACGTGGCTTCTTGCTTGTCATGTCGATCAGTGACGGCTCAATCCTCGCCGTGCTCTCGTCGCCTGACAGCGATCTAGGTCTGGTTGGCTACGAGATGGCCTTGCTTGTCGAGCGGGCCGGCCGGGTCCTGACGCCTGCCCTTCGCGCGGAGCTGCAGAGTGCGCTTCCGCGCTGACATTAGGGGTGTACCCGGTGAGCACTGGCCAGGACGACGTCCACGGCGCGCTGGTGCGGCCGTACGCAGTCACACAAGGACGGACCCGGCCCCGTCACCACTTCGCCATCGAAGCGTTGGTATCCACAACGGATTTCGGAGCCCAGGCCGGACACCAGGGGACGCCTGAGGTTCAGACGATCATCGAGCTGTGCCGGGAGGTACGGTCGGTCGCCGAGATCGCAGCTCACCTGAGGGTCCCCCTCGGAGTGGCGCGCGTCCTTGTCGGCGACCTGACGGACGAAGGGCTGGTGCGGGTGCACGAGCCTGGATATGAGGATGGGCAGCCAGACCTGATGCTGCTTGAAAGGGTGCTCAGTGGACTTCGCAGGCTCTAGTGCCACGAGTACGACGACCCGCCCGACGGCGTCGTCGGCCGCCACGACATCGGTGAAGATCGTTGTCGCGGGAGGCTTTGGTGTCGGCAAGACGACGTTCGTGGGCTCCGTGTCCGAGATCGTCCCGCTGACGACCGAGGCCGTCATGACCGTGGCTAGTGAGGACCTGGATGACCTCACGCAGACGCCGGGAAAGACGACGACGACGGTCGCGATGGACTTCGGTCGGGTGTCCCTCGACGCCGATCTCTTGCTCTACCTGTTCGGAACGCCGGGCCAGAACCGGTTCTGGTTCATGTGGGATGATCTTGTCCGTGGTGCGATCGGCGCCGTGGTGCTCGCCGACACCCGCCGGCTGGCCGACTGTTTCCCTGGCCTCGACTATTTTGAGGAGCGCGGCCTGCCCTTCATTGTGGCTATCAACCGCTTCAACGGTGTGCTGACCCACGTCGTCGACGATGTACGCGACGCGCTTGCCCTCAATCCGAACGTTCCGATCGTGACCTGTGACGCGAGAGAGCGCGAATCTACGAAACAGACCCTGATCGCCCTCGTCGAGCACGCGATGCGCGTGCGCCGCCGTTAGTCGCCCGCCGCACCGGCAAGTGCGTCCTCCAGGATGTCGAGGCCTTCGGCGAGAAGGTGATCGGGGATGACCAGCGGAGGCAGGAAGCGCAGCACGTTGCCGTAGGTGCCACAGGTCAGTACCACGAGCCCGACTGCATGGCAGGCTGCGGCGATCCGCTGCGTGACCGCCGGGTCGGGCTCCTTGGTCGTGCGATTCTTGACCAGCTCGATCGCGACCATCGCACCTCGGCCGCGGACGTCGCCGATGACCTCGAACTTTTCCTGCAGCGCGGCTAGCCGGGGCAGCATGACCGAACCGATCTGCGCCGCCCGATCGACCAACCGCTCCTCTTCGATGGTGCGGATCGCGCCGAGTGCGGCGGCGCAGGCGACGGGGTTGCCGCCATATGTCCCGCCGAGCCCGCCGACGTGCGGGGCGTCCATGATCTCTGCCCGGCCGGTGACAGCGGCCAACGGCAATCCGCCCGCGATTCCCTTGGCGGTCGTGATCAGGTCCGGCAGGACACCTTCGTGCTCGCACGCGAACCAGGCTCCGGTCCTTGCGAAACCCGTCTGGATTTCGTCGGCGACGAAGACGATCCCCTTGCTGCCGGCATAGTCCGCGAGCGCGGTGAGGAAACCGGGAGCAGGTACGACAAAACCACCCTCGCCTTGGATCGGCTCGATGACGACAGCTGCGACGTTCTCCGCCCCCACCTCCTTGTCGAGCTTGCCGATCGCGTGCGCCGCCGCTGCGGCCCCGGACTGCATGTCGTGGTACGGATACGACATCGGCATCCGGTAGATCTCGGGTGCGAAGGGTCCAAAGCCCTGCTTGTACGGCATGTTCTTGGCGGTCAATGCCATCGTGAGGTTCGTCCTGCCGTGGTAGCCGTGCTCGAACACCACGACGGCCGGCCGACCGGTAAAGGAACGGGCGATCTTGACGGCGTTCTCGACCGCCTCCGCACCGGAGTTGAAGAGGACTGACCGCTTTTCGTGCTCGCCAGGGGTGAGCCGGTTCAGCTCTTCGCACACTGCGACGTACCCCTCGTATGGCGTCACCATGAAACAGGTGTGCGTGAACTGACCGACTTGCTGGGTGACGTTTGCCACGACGCGCTCGGCCGAGTTGCCGACGCTCGTCACAGCGATACCAGAGCCGAAGTCGATCAGCGAGTTGCCGTCGACATCGATGAGAACACCACCGCCGGCCTTCGTGACGAAGACGGGCAGCATCACACCCACGCCGCGGGCGACAGCCCGGGTGCGCCGGGCGAGCAGCTCACGCGATAGCGGTCCGGGTATCTCCGTGGCAAGGTGCCGCACCTGCGGCAGGCCCCGCTCCGTTTCGAGAAAACCCCCGGTCGTCAGATCAACCATCACGGTCCTCGCGTTCACCATGGCTCAGCCCGGACACAGCAGCGCCGTCCTCGCCGGGTGCAGGGCTTAGGTTTCTCCGACTATCCCACGCCGTTGACCGTGTTGCTCTGCGCGCTTGCGAGCGCTGCCAAGAGCCGTTGCCGTCAATGACGGCGGTCTGCATTGGATCGGGGAGAATGGGCGCACTATGACCAAACCTCGCGACGTCGTCGTCCTCGGCAGTACGGGCTCGATCGGCACCCAGGCGATCGACGTGGTCAGCCGCAATCCGGAGATGTTCCGGGTGGTCGCGCTTGGGGCCGGCGGCAGCGATGTCGAGCAGCTGGCTCGGCAGGCGCTCGACCTGCGTGTCGAGGCAGTGGCCGTGGCCAGGGCGAGCGCTGCCTCTGACCTCCAGCTTGCGTTCTACGCAGAGGCCCAGCGGCAGGGGTTCGCGACCGGCCGGTATCCGATCCCGAAGATCCTCGCCGGCCCCGACGCCTGCGCCGAGCTCGCCGGCTGGCCGGCCGACGTCGTTCTGAACGGAATCAACGGATCGATCGGCCTCGCCCCGACCCTCGCGGCGCTGTCCGCCGGCCGCACTCTGGCGCTGGCGAACAAGGAGTCCCTGATCGCGGGCGGGCCGTTGGTCAAGGAGCTGGCGAAACCCGGGCAGATCATCCCCGTCGACTCGGAGCACTCCGCCCTCGCCCAGTGCCTGCGCGGGGGAGCGGCGGCCGAGGTCAGCCGCCTGGTGATCACCGCCAGTGGTGGACCGTTCCGCGGCCGCGCCAGATCCGAGCTCGCGAGCGTCACACCGGCAGAAGCCCTCGCCCACCCGACATGGGCAATGGGACCGGTGATCACGGTCAACTCGGCGACCTTGGTGAACAAGGCCCTTGAGGTGATCGAGGGTCATCTGCTCTTCGACATCCCCCTCGACCGCATCGATGTCGTTGTCCACCCGCAGTCGATCGTCCACTCCATGGTGGAGTTTTGTGACGGCGCGACCATGGCCCAGGCGAGCCCACCCGACATGCGGCTGCCGATTGCGCTTGCCCTCGCCTGGCCCGACCGGGTCGCGGGGATCACCACACCGTGCGCCTGGAGCACCGCGTCCACCTGGGAGTTCTTCCCCCTTGACGAGCAGGCGTTCCCAGCCGTATCGATCGGCCGGGCCGCGGCGGCGGCCGGAGGCACCGCGCCGGCGGTTTTCAACGCGGCCAACGAGGAGTGCGTTGCCGCGTTCCTGGCAGGCCGGCTGCCGTTCCTGGCGATCGTGGATACGGTGGAGGAGGTCCTCGCGGAACACGAGCCGGGCGTCGTTCGTCGAGTGGAAGACGTGTACGAAGCCGAGTGGTGGGCCAGGACTCGCGCGCGAGAGCTCTCCGGCAACAAGCTCAGGGAGATCAGCAGATGATCTTTGGCGTGCTCGGCTTCATCGTGATCATCTTGATCTCGATCATGTTGCACGAGTTCGGGCACTTCCTGACTGCCAAGGCGTTCGGGATGAAGGCCACCGAGTTCTTCGTGGGATTCGGCCAGCGCGTGTGGTCGTTCCGGCGCGGCGAAACCGAGTACGGCATCAAGGCCATTCCAGCCGGTGGATACGTCCGCATCATCGGGATGAGCGAGAGTGAGCAGGTCGCTGCGGCCGACGAGCCGCGGGCGTTCTATCGCAAGCCGGCGTGGCAGCGGCTGATCGTCCTGTCCGCTGGTTCTGCCATGCACTTCGTCATCGCCTTCGTCCTGCTTGCCGCGGTCTTCCTGACGGTGGACCAGACCAGGGCGACAACGACGATCGGAGAGGTCTCGCCGTGCGTGACCGACAGCACAGCGAGCGGGTGCCGCTCGGCCGATCCGGTGTCGCCGGCCGCGGCGGCCGGCTTCCAGCCGGGGGACCGCGTCGTCTCGGTGAACGGCCAGCCCGTTCACAGCTGGAGCGACTTCGTCCAGACAGTGCACGATTCGGCCGGGCGCCCCCTCGACGTGGTCGTGGAACGCGACGGGGAACAAGTCACGCTGCATCCGACGCCGATCTCGCGGAAGCGACCGGACCTTAACAACCCGGCGCATACCGTGGACGCCGGCTGGCTCGGCATCGCCGCCCAACCTGAGACGTACCGGCCCGACCCGATCACGGCACTCGGCGACGCGGGGCGGGCGATCGGCAGCTACTCGAAGCTCACCGTGCAAACCCTCGCCGCGATACCGAGCAAGATCCCCAACCTCTGGGACGCGACCTTCAACGGTGCGGAGCGCGACAACGAGGGGCTGGTCGGGGTCGTTGGCGCAGGACGTATCTCGGGCGAGGTGATCGCCAACGAGGATCAGCCGCTATCGGCGAGGATCGGCGACTTCCTGGTCATCATGGCGGGCCTGAATGTGATCATCGGAATCTTCAACATGCTTCCTCTGCTTCCGATGGATGGCGGCCATGTTGCGCTGCTGCTCGTCGAGCGCATGAGGGCAGCTGCTTACCGGTTGGTGGGCAGGCCGGATCCGGGGCGGATCGACCCGGCTAAGCTGCTCCCGGCGACCTACCTGGTGCTCGTCCTGCTCGTCATGCTCACGGTGCTGCTGGTCACCGCTGACATCGTGAACCCGGTGCGGCTGCCGAACTAGCACTCCCAACAGAATCGTCGACTCGAATCGAGACTGTCGCTGATGAGCGTGAATCTCGGGATGCCTGCCGCGCCATCCAAGCCGCTGGCACCACGGCGCAAGTCTCGGCAGATTAAGGTCGGGAGTGTCCTGGTCGGCGGCGATGCACCGGTGTCGGTGCAGTCCATGACGACGACCGTGACCGCAGATGTCAACGCGACGCTGCAGCAGATCGCGGAGCTGACGGCTTCGGGCTGTCAGATCGTACGGGTGGCAGTCCCGTCTCAGGACGACGCGGATGCACTGCCCACCATCGCCCGCAAATCGCAGATTCCGGTCATCGCCGACATCCATTTCCAGCCGCGCTATGTGTTCGCGGCGATCGAGGGGGGCTGCGCGGCCGTCCGCGTCAATCCGGGCAACATCAAGCAGTTCGACGACAAGGTGGCCGAGATCGCCCGGGCGGCGTCGGACGCCGGCACTCCGATCAGGATCGGCGTCAACGCCGGCTCCCTTGACCCGAGGTTGCTTGCGAAGCATGGCAAGGCCACACCCGAGGCGCTGGCCGAGTCTGCCCTGTGGGAGTGCTCGCTCTTCGAGGAGCACGGCTTCCGTGATCTCAAGATCTCGGTCAAGCACCACGATCCGGTTGTGATGATCCACGCGTACCGGCTGCTCGCCGAGGCATGTGACTATCCCCTCCACCTTGGCGTCACCGAAGCGGGCCCGGCCTTTCAAGGCACCATCAAGTCGTCGGTGGCGTTCGGCGCGCTGCTCGCCGAGGGCATCGGCGACACGATCCGGGTCTCACTGTCTGCTCCTCCGGTTGAGGAGGTCAAGGTCGGCATCGGGATCCTGGAGTCGCTCGGCCTGCGGGAGCGCGGGTTCGAGATTGTGTCCTGCCCGTCGTGTGGGCGTGCCCAGGTCGACGTCTACAAGCTGGCGGAGGAGGTCCACGCCGGGCTCGACGGCATGGACGTGCCGCTGCGTGTGGCGGTGATGGGTTGCGTCGTCAACGGTCCAGGCGAGGCGCGGGAGGCCGACCTGGGTGTTGCTTCAGGCAACGGCAAGGGGCAGATCTTCGTCCGAGGCGAAGTGATCAAGACGGTCCCCGAGTCCAAAATTGTGGAGACGCTCATCGAGGAGGCCATGCGGCTCGCCGAGGAGATGGGGCTGGACAGCGCCGACGCTGGTGAACCAACCGTCACGGTCTCCTGACAGCGCGGCGCCGGTCACTGGCGGATTCGCCGCCCCCCGCAGGGTGAACGGCGACCTTGAGTCTGATTACTGTGGACTTGTGCTCGGCACCGCCGCGGTCCGCCTTCTTGATTCGCGCGACACCTTTGATGCACTCGATGTCGTCGCGCGCGATCCGTACGCCAACGTGTTCGTTGGTTCACGCATTCACGCTGTCGGCCTCGACTCATGGCGGCTTGGCGCCGAGGTGTGGGGGTATCCGGCCGGCGGCACGCTCCAGTCACTGTGCTACGCGGGTGCGAACCTGGTCCCCGTCGGGGCGACGGGCGCCGCGGTCGAGGCATTTGCCGAGCGTGCGATAAGCCAGGGCCGGCGCTGCTCATCCATCGTGGGTCCGGCCGACGCAGTCGGCGCACTGTGGGCTCTGCTCGAGCCGCATTGGGGCTCGGCCAGGACGATTCGCGCCCGGCAGCCGATGATGGTGGCCCCCCGGCGGGCACGTCCGGAAATCTGGCGCGACCAGCGAGTACGGCAGGTCGCCGTGGCCGAGCTTGACATCCTGCTGCCCGCCTCGGTTGCCATGTTCACCGAAGAGATCGGCATCTCACCCGTCGGTCCTGACGGAGGGGCCCTCTATCGATCCCGAGTGCGGGAACTCATCGAGTCGGGACGATCACTGGCCCGCATCGACGGCGATCGCGTTGTCTTCAAGGCGGAGATCGGTGCGGTCACGCCACGTGCCTGCCAGGTGCAAGGCGTTTGGGTAGAGCCGGCGCTGCGCGGGAGAGGGCTTGCCGTGGCCGGGATGGCTGCCGTCGTCGACCATGCGCTGGAGCGCGTGGCGCCCGCGGTCTGTCTCTACGTGAATGACTACAACGCGCCCGCCAGGGCCGTGTACCGAAAGGTCGGCTTCGAGGAGTACGGCACATTCATGTCCGTGCTGTTCTGACCCGGCAACCCTCAGCCCTCGCAGGGCGCACCGGTACCGTGGGTGGACGCTTGCGTTGCGCGCTGACGCGCTGAGGGAGTGACTGGTGTACGGCGAGATCGGGCCCGCGGCGTGACCGCGACGACAGCTTCAACGGAGGCAGTCATATCGAGCGCGCCGCCCCTGCGCCGCGACCCCGACTTCCGCCGCTATTGGCTAGCGCGGGTGACGTCTATCGCCGGCACGGCCGGGACCTATGTCGCGATGCCGACGCTGATCTATCGGATGACAGGTTCGGCCCTCTACACCGGCGTCCTGACCGCACTCGAGTCGGTGCCCTATGTGCTCTTCGGTCTGTTCGGTGGCGCCGTAGCCGACCGAGCCGATCGTCGTCGCATGATGATCATTACGGATGTGCTCAATGCCGCAGTGCTCCTGTCGATTCCGCTGGCGGCCGCGTTCGGTGCGCTGACGGTTGGCCACTTGCTCGTCGCCGCGACGCTCACCGCGAGTCTCTTCGTCTTCTTCGACGCCGCGAACTTCGGAGCGCTTCCCACCCTGGTAGGGAGAGACCGCATCGCGCGAGCGAACGGTGCGGTCTGGGGGGCAAGCACGCTGCTGGAGATCGGCGTGCCGGCGTTTGTGGGTGTCCTCGTGGCGATCGTCCATCCGGCCACGGTGCTCGCCGCGGACGCGGCCACCTACCTCGTGTCCGCTTTCTGTGTGGCACGGATCGTCAGGCCGTTGTCGGATCAGGACCGGCTTGCCGCGGCCGCAGCGGCTGGGCGGCGAATGCTCGACGGCTTGCGTACGGATATCGCGGAGGGGCTGCGTTTCCTGTGGTACCACGCCACCATCCGGCCGATGACATTGATCGGCTGCGCCCAAGCCGTCGCCGGCGGCGTCGTCGTAGGACAGCTCGTTCCCTATGCACGCGAGGTATTGGGGATCGGGGAGAAGGACAATGGCCTAGGGATCTTGTTCGCCGGGTGGGGGATCGGGGCATTGCTGGCGACGCTCGTCATGGGCCGCCTCGCTGCGCGGTTCGGCGCCGCCCGGGTGACGCTTTACACCCTCCCGGCAAGCTTCGCCTGCGGAACTGCGTTTGCCGCCGCGCCGACATTTCCGCTCGCGGTTCTGGCGCTGACCTGCTGGGGGGCCGCATACATGCTCATCGTGGTCAACGGGATCACCTATCGGCAACAGCAGACACCCGAGCACCTCTTGAGCAGGGTGAACGTGACAGGCCGGCTGCTTTCCTACGGCATCGGCTATACCGTGGGCGGCCTCGCAGGAGGCATCGTCGCCTCGGTCTCCGACCCGCGCGGGGCAATGGCGTTTGCTTCAAGCTGCGTCGCCGTCGCCGTGGTCATCGGCTGGTTGTCTCCGCTGCGGACGGCTCCGGCGCCGTCGCCTGCTCGGTAGCCCCGTCGATAGTCCAGGATGAACGGCGGCGACCGGCACGTGGCGCGGAAGTGGACCCGCGCGCTCACCGTGCTCGGCTCCGTCGCCGCGGTCCTCGCGGGCCTGCTCGTGTGGGTTAACGCCGCGGTTCTCGACGACAGCGGCCGGCCGCGGCCGGCGGCCGGAACCACGCCGGCACCGGACAGAGCGCATTCCGAGAAGGCAGGACCGGCCTCGGTGAAGACCGGCGCGGCCGGCAGCAGTGGTGAGCGCAGCTTCACCGTCCTGATGTCCGGGGATGTGCTCCTTCGCGAGACGCTGTGGGCTCAGGCGGCGCGCGACGCTGACGCGCGGGGTGAGAGCGGCTATGACTTCCGGCCGATGCTCGCGGGTGTTCGCCCGCGGATCTCGGCGGCCGATCTGGCCATCTGCCACCTGGAGACGCCGGTCGGCGAACCCGGCGGCCCGTTCTCCGACTACCCGGTCTTCAAGGTTCCGCCGCAGATCATTCCCGCCCTCGCCTGGGCCGGCTACGACGCGTGTACGACAGCGTCCAACCACACGCTCGACGCGGGAGCCGACGGCGTCGACCGGACGCTCGCAACGCTCGACGCGGCCGGGATCGCGCATGCAGGCTCGGCTCGGACGTCCGGCGAGGACGACCGCACCACCATCCTCACCGTCCATCCGCGCGGAGCTGCGGGGAGCCCAGGAGCGGCTGCCGCTGTGAAGGTGGCCTTGCTGTCCTACACCTACGGGCTCAACGGTTTCCCGGTGCCCGCGGGGAAGAGCTGGATCGTCGACACGATCGACCCGGAGCAGATCCTCGGCGACGCACATCAGGCGAGACGGACTGGCGCCGAGGTCGTGCTGGTCGCGCTGCACTGGGGGCAGGAATACCGAAACGAGCCAACGAGCGACCAGCGGCGGATCGCCCGGCGCTTGCTCGCCTCACCTGATATCGATCTCGTGTACGGACACCACGCGCACGTACCGCAGCCGTTCGGCAGGATCAACGGCAAGTGGATCGCGTACGGGCTAGGCAACCATCTCGCTGAACAGGTGAGCCAGCGCGAACGCACCCACGAGGGAACGATGGCCCGGTTCACCTTCACCGAGCGAGGCGGCAGGTGGATCGTCGCCGCGGCCGAGTACATCCCAACGGCGATCGGCCTGCGGGCACCCTTCCGGTTGGCCGATCTGCCCCGGCAACTCTCCAGCGACAACCTCACCGGCGCCGAGAGGGCGGCCGCGCGGCGGTCCTACGACGAGGTCAGCGACATTGTCGACAGCCTGGGGGCAAGCACGGCGGGTCTTCGACCGGGCTAGGCGGCCAGTCAAGCGGCGCGACGGCGCTTATTGCCTCAACTGCGGGCGAGGCTAAGGGATATCCTCGCGGCACCGGCATCGCCGGTCGCCATCTCCCGTCTTCCGCGCAGAGGAGTAGTCCCGTGATCCTCCGGATGTCGACCCTGTTTCTCCGCACCCTGCGCGAGAACCCGGCCGACGCCGAGGTGCCGAGCCACAGGCTCCTGGTGCGGGCCGGGTACATCCGCCGTGTCGGCCCTGGCCTCTACTCTTGGCTGCCTCTCGGCAAGATCGTGCTGGACAACATCGCGCGGATCGTCCGCGAGGAGATGAACCGCATGGGCGGCCAGGAGGTCCTGTTCCCCGCGCTGCTTCCTCGCGAGTACTACGAGGCCACCGGCCGATGGACCGAGTACGGCGACAGCATCTTTACGCTGCGGGACAGGAAGGGTGCGGACTATCTGCTTGGGCCCACCCATGAGGAGCTGTTCACCGAGATGGTGAAGGGGGAGTACTCCTCCTACAAGGACTACCCGGTCATCCTCTACCAGATCCAGACGAAATACCGCGACGAGCCGAGGCCCCGGGCCGGCTTGTTGCGTGGCCGTGAGTTCGTCATGAAGGACTCGTACTCCTTCGATCTCGATGACGAGGGGCTCAAGCGGTCGTACGAGGTGCATCGCGAGGCCTATATCAAGACCTTCGACCGGCTCGGCCTGCGCTACCGGATCGTCTTTGCGATGTCGGGAGCAATGGGCGGTTCGGGGTCGGAGGAGTTCCTCGCACCCACACCTGTTGGCGAGGACACCTTCGTTACCTGCACCGCCTGCGACTATGCGGCCAACGTTGAAGCGGTTCGGGTGCCCGCGCCGGAGCCAGGCGACCCCACGGCGTATCCTCCGCTCAAGGTCCTCGACACCCCCAACACGCCGACCATCGAGTCGCTGGTCGACTACGTGAACTCGCTCGGCGATCTCGACCACCCGATCACCGCCGCGGACACGCTCAAGAACGTCGTCGTCAAGGTCAGGCAGCCCGGCTCAGCGGACTCCGAGGTCCTCGTCATCGGCGTGCCAGGAGACCGCGAGGTCGACATGAAGCGGCTGGAGGTCAATCTCGAGCCCGCCAGTGTCGCGATGTTCGAGGCCGAGGATTTCGCCAGGAGCCCGGCGCTCGTCCGCGGGTACATCGGACCGCAGATCCTGCGTCACCTCGGCATCCGCTATCTCGTCGACCCGCGGGTCGTCGTCGGCACCTCGTGGGTCACCGGGGCGAACCAACCCGATCGGCACGCCGCCAATGTTGTCGCGGGGCGTGACTTCGAGCCCGATGGGACGATCGAGGCCGCCGAAATCCGCGCCGGTGACCCATGCCCGCAGTGTGGATCGGCGCTGTCCATCGACCGCGGCATCGAGATCGGCCACATCTTCCAGCTCGGTCGCAAGTACGCCGATGCGGCATCGCTGGATGCGCTCGGCCCGGATGGGAAGCCGATCCGGATCACGATGGGCTCGTACGGCATCGGGGTGTCCCGCGCTGTCGCCGCCATCGCCGAGCAGACCTACGACGAGCTCGGGCTGTGCTGGCCACGCGAGGTGGCGCCTGCCGACGTCCACATCGTGGCCACCGGTAAGGAGCGGGCTGTCTTCGAGACCGCCGACCAGCTTGCCGCTTCGCTTGAAGAGCGCGGCATACGCGTCCTCCTCGACGATCGCCGCGGAGTATCAGCCGGCGTCAAGTTCGCAGACTCGGAGCTGCTCGGAGTGCCGGCCATCGTGGTCGTCGGCCGCGGGCTGGCCGACAGCGTCGTCGAGGTGAGGGACCGGCGAACCGGGGAACGCACGAACGTTTCCGTCGAGGCCGCACCCGACCACATCGCGTCCCTGTGAGCATGTGGGCGGTTGGCAGGATGCAGGGCGTGGCTGTCGACGCGGTGATCTTCGACTGGGGCGGCACCCTCACCCCGTGGCATACCGTCGACCTGGCGGAGCAGTGGCGGGTATACGCGCGTGCCTATGACCCGAACCACGGCGATGAGGTTGCCGCCGCCTTGCGAGCCGCAGAGGACGAGGCATGGCGGGTTGCCCGCGAGGAGCACCGGAGCACCACGTTCGATGCAGTGGTGCGGTCCGCTGGGCTCGAGCCGTCCGGGCGTGCCCATGCTCGGGCGCTCGAGGCTTATCACGCATTCTGGGAGCCGCACACCTTCACCGACCCGGATGCCGGTGCGCTGTTCGCGCAGCTGCGAGAGCGCCGGGTTTCCGTCGGCGTCCTCTCGAACACCATCTGGGCCAGGGAAGAGCATGAGGCGGTGTTTCGCCGTGACGCCGTTCTCCATCTGATCGACGCAGCGGTCTACACCAGCGAGATCGAGTGGACCAAGCCGCACCCGGAAGCGTTCACCGCTGCGATGAAGGCGGTCGGGGTAGTGGAACCCGAGCAGTGTGTCTTCGTCGGCGATCGGCTCTTCGACGACATCTACGGCGCCGCCAGTGTCGGGATGCGCACCGTCCTGTTGCCGCACAGCCTGATCCCTGACGACCAGCGCGGACCCCTCGATGGTGAGCCGGATGCTGTCATCACCCGGCTGTCGGACCTGCTCCCGCTCCTCGACGCCTGGCAATCGACGTGATGTCCGCGAGCTGAGGACGATCAGGAGCCTCGGAACCGTCAGTTTCCGCCGGCTCCAACCGCAAGGCCAGGGAATGCGGTCGTGCTGCCACGCCACCCAGCCGCCATGGCCGCCGCTTCAGCCAGGGCCGATGCGCCGAGACCGCGCATGTCCTTCTCGCCGGCCGCGACCAGAGCCGCGTAGGCCTGCGCGAGGCCGTCCTCCAGCCGGGCCGCCAGCTTGCGCGCGTCCTGAGCAGACTCGATCGCGAACGGCAGTCGATACGCCGCGGCGGCCGGCGTCGGAGCCTGCTTCTCCGCCGCGATCAGGCGCGCCAGCTCGTCCCGGCGGCGGCGGTGAGCCTGGTAGACAGCGATCGCCCGCGCTCGTTCGTCCCCGGACAGATGAGCGCCGACCACTGCGTATCCGTAGATCGCGGCATGCTCCGCGGCGAGCGCCGTTTGAGCGGCGGCCAGCTCCCGCTCCGGCGTCGCTGTCATCGGTCAGCCTCGGCACGCAGCAAGAGCGCGTGGGCGTTCTCACACGCCGCGATCGACGCGACGAGAGCGGCGAATGTCCCAGAAAGGGCGGACTCGACCACGGACCGGCGACTTTCGGTCGCCGCCTGCTCGGCGTCGGCAAGTGCACGCACCGCCATAGACCGCTGCGGGGCTATCCGCGCCTGGTGCGGGCGTCGCGTCGTCGTTGCGGAGTTCGTCGGAGTGGCGGCGAGGGCGCGCTTGAGCGCGTCGATATGTGCTGTGTGCCTCCGTACGAAGCCGTCCAGCGGCCTCCGCAGCGTCGGGTGCCGCTCGATGGTCGCGGCGTAGACGGCCAGCAGTGCTGCCTTGTCGTCGAGGATCCGGTCCCTGGCTGTGGCGTCCACCGATGGCCGGTCGGGGGCCGTACCGTCCGAGCTGTTCCGCGTACACCCGCTCACCGCGGCAGCGGCGATTATGCCCGCCGCTGCGAGCACCCGCCGCCTGCTGAGCGGATGCCGCTGCAACCCGCCAGCCGCCCGGGCGCGCGAAATGTCGGCCATGCCTCGTCCACCTAGGTGTCGCATATCTGGGTGCGACTGCTGACCGTACCTCAGCGGGCTCTGCCCGGCGGCGGCGCAGCGCGGGCTCGTCGTTTGCCCGACCCGATATCGTGTACGCCACGCGCCACGCGCCACAAGACAAGAGCCGAGGGGAGGTCCCCCACATGAGCAGGCAGCCTGCCTCCGACGACCTCGCCGCGGTGGTGGAGCCGCTGGTCGCCGCGGCCGGCGCGGACCTTGAGGATGTGACAGTCAAGACGGCGGGCCGTCGGACCCTCCTGCAGATCTTCGTCGACGCAGACGGGGGGATCGGCCTGGACGAGATCGCCGGCATCAGCACGGCGATCTCCACCAAGCTCGATGAGATCGATCTGTTCGGGGCCGCCCCCTACACGCTCGAGGTCAGTTCGCCCGGCGCGGACCGACCCCTTACCGCTCCTAAGCATTGGCGGCGCGCGGCGGGCCGGCTCGTGAGCGCGCAACTGCGCGGTGGGGGCGAGATCA
The DNA here is from genome assembly GCA_036001885.1 of Actinomycetes bacterium. Lineage (GTDB taxonomy): Bacteria > Actinomycetota > Actinomycetes > JAKEEW01 > JAKEEW01 > DASYTV01. Next base: position 18,597 of record DASYTV010000069.1, on the reverse strand, counting down.
TCGGCCGGGTGGCTAGGGCGGACGACTCGGCTGCCACCCTGGAGGTTGGCGGAGGCCAGCGGCGGCTGGCGTACGAAGAGATCGCCAAGGCCAGGGTGGAGGTCGAGTTCAGCCGTCCGGGTAGCAACAACGACGAGGAGACGTAGTCCATGGACATCGACCTCGCCGTGCTGCGCAGCCTCGAGAGGGAGAAGGAGATCCCGTTCGATCTTCTGATCGAGGCCATCGAGTCCGCGCTGCTGATCGCCTACCACAAGACCGATCCCGTCCATCACAACGCCCGCGTTCAGCTTGATCGCAAGACGGGACACGTCACGGTCTTCGCTCAGGAGATCGACGACGATGGCAACATCGTCAACGAATGGGACAACACGCCCGCCGATTTCGGCCGGATCGCCGCCACGACCGCCAAGCAGGTGATTCTGCAGCGGCTGCGGGACGCCGAGGACGAGCAGACCTACGGCGAGTACGCCGGCCGTGAGGGCGACATCGTTTCCGGGGTGATCCAACAGGGCAACGACCCGCGGATGGTGCTGGTCAACATCGGCCGGCTGGAGGCGATCTTGCCGCCAGTCGAACAGGTCCCCGGCGAGCGCTACGAGCACGGCGAGCGAATCAAGTGTTACGTGGTGTCTGTAAGGAAGGGCCTGCGCGGCCCGTCGGTGACCTTGTCCCGTACCCATCCCAATCTGGTTAAGAAGTTGTTCGCGTTGGAGGTGCCGGAGATCGCCGACGGTTCGGTGGAGGTCGCGGCGATCGCGCGCGAGGCCGGGCACCGAACGAAGATCGCGGTGCATGCTGTCAGGAGCGGCATCAACGCCAAGGGCGCGTGCATCGGCCCGATGGGCGCCCGAGTGCGCAATGTCATGAGTGAACTGCACGGCGAGAAGATCGATATCGTGGACTGGTCGGAGGAGCCGACGGAGTTCGTGGCCAATGCTCTTTCACCGGCGCGGGTCAACTCGGTCAAGATTGTCGATGCGGAGGCCAAGGCTGCGCGGGTCGTGGTCCCCGACTTCCAGCTGTCACTCGCCATCGGCAAGGAGGGGCAGAATGCTCGGCTGGCCGCCCGGCTCACCGGTTGGCGGATCGACATTCGCCCTGATACGGAGCCGGAGGCTCCTTGATCTTCCCTGTATAGGGGAATTTGCGGATCTATGGCGACGTTTCACCCCACAGAGCGGAGGAGGCGTGCAGCGACTCTAGGCCGCGAGGCCGCTGAGCTGATCGCTGCGCCCATCCGCTGGGGGTAGACTGTCCCGTGACTGGTCGCGCGGCCCCGGTGCGTTCATGTGTGGGGTGCCGGGCTCGGGCGGCTAAGTCTGACCTGTTGCGGGTCGTGGTGATCGAGGGCGCATGCGTTCCCGACCAGCACGGCCGGCTGCCGGGTCGAGGTGCGCACCTGCATCCCGATTTGGCTTGCCTCGACCTCGCCGAGCGCCGTCGGGCGTTCCCACGGGCACTAAGAGTGCCGGGACCGCTCGATCTGAGTGCGCTCAGGGAGTATGTCGGGCGAGGGCCATCACACTGACCACCGTCAGTGCTGGCCTGGGCAGCGGCAGGCCAGCATCGCACGCAATGCCGACCCGCAGGTTAGGACGAGTAACCGATGAGCGCTCGATGAGCACACAGCGATGAGTACTCGCATGCACTAGCGGCCTGGGCGAGCTGATCCGGGCCGAGAGGAGAACAGTGGCAAAGGTCCGGGTCTACGAGCTCGCCAAGGAGTTCGGTGTCGAGAGCAAGGTCGTCATGGCCAAGCTCCAGGAACTCGGTGAGTTCGTTCGTTCCGCGTCTTCGACGATCGAGGCGCCGGTTGTCCGCAAGCTGAAGGAAGCCTTCCCAGCCGGGGCGGCGCCGTCAGATGGCGCTGGTCCCGCCCAGCCGGCCACCAAGAAGGCGGCAGCAAAGAGGACCACAGCAAAGAAGGCCGCGGCGCAGCCCGAGACGCCGCTGGCCGAGCAGGTCGCCGCGGCCGAGCAGCCGCTAGTGCCTACCCCGCCGGAACCCGCCGTGCAACCGGTTGCTCCTGTTCCGGCTCCGGCTGAGGAGATCCGCCGTCCGGCAGCGGCCGGACCCACCGAGGCCGAGCCCCGTCCGGCGGGGCCGCGGCCGGGCGAGCTTCCCAGACCTGGCCAGGCCCGTCCCGGCGGCGCAGCGGCTCCTGGCGCGATCCCCCGCCCGGCCGGTCCGCGTCCTGGCAACAACCCATTCACGTCGAGCACCGGCATGTCCCGCGCCGCGCCGCGCCAGCCCCGTCCTGGCGCACCTGGCGCACCCGGCGCCGGCCGGCCGGGCGGGGTGCCTGGCGTTCCACGGCCAGGAACTCCCGCCGGTGGGCCGGGCCCCAACCCGGGCAACATGCCGACACGGCCGGCTCGCCCGGCTGGTCCCGGGGGACCGGCAGGCCCCGCTGGTGGCGGACGCCCCGGCCCCGGTCGAGGCGGCGGTGGTCGCGCTGGCGCACCCGGTCGCCCCGGCGCCGGCGGACGCGGACCCGGCGGTCCCGGAGGCCCTGGCGGCTTCGGCGGCCGACCGGCCCCTGGGGGCCGGGGTCGCGGCGGCGGCACCGCTGGTGCCTTCGGCCGGCCCGGCGGTGGGCGTCCAGCGCGCGGCCGCAAGTCCAAGAAGCAGCGGCGCCAAGAGTTCGACAACATGCAGGCACCGACGATCGGCGGCGTCACCCTGCCGCGCGGCCAAGGCCAGACCGTACGCATGCCCCGTGGCGCATCACTGAGCGATCTGGCAGATCGGATCGGCGCCAACCCGGCATCGCTGGTTCAGGCACTGTTCACTCTCGGTGAGATGGTCACGGCGACACAGTCGGTAAGTGACGACACGCTCAAGCTGTTGGGTGAAGAGCTCAACTACGTCATCGAGATCGTCAGTCCAGAAGACGAGGACCGCGAGCTGCTCGAGTCGTTCAACCTCGACTTCGGCGAGGACGAGGGCGACGAGGCCGACCTCGTGCTGCGCCCGCCGGTGGTGACCGTCATGGGTCACGTCGACCACGGCAAGACGAGGCTGCTCGACGCGATCAGGAAGACAAATGTGGCGGAGGCCGAGGCCGGTGGCATCACCCAGCACATCGGCGCCTACCAGGTCCACGCCGGCGCCAACGATCGGGCGATCACCTTCATCGACACACCCGGTCACGAGGCGTTCACAGCGATGCGGGCCCGTGGTGCCCAGTCGACGGATATCGCTGTGCTCGTCGTCGCCGCCGACGACGGCGTGATGCCACAGACCATCGAGGCGCTCAACCACGCCAAGGCGGCTGAGGTCCCGATCGTCGTCGCGGTCAACAAGATCGACAAGCCGGGCGCCGACCCTTCCAAGGTCCGCGGCCAGCTCAGCGAGTACGGCCTCGTGCCGGAGGAGTACGGCGGCGACACGATGTTCGTCGACGTGTCCGCCCGGGAGGGGACCGGGATCGACGACCTGCTCGAGGCGATCCTGCTCACCGCCGATGCTGCCCTCGACCTGCGCGCCAATCCCGTTCAGGACGCCCAGGGTCTCGCCATCGAGGCCCATTTGGACCGCGGCCGCGGTCCGATCGCCACTGTGCTGGTCCAGCGCGGCACGCTCCGCGTCGGCGACTCGATCGTCGCCGGCGACGCGTTCGGCCGGGTCCGCGCGATGCTCGACGAGAACGGCAACTCCCTGGAGGAGGCGGGCCCGTCCCGTCCAGTCCAAGTGCTCGGCTTCACCTCGGTGCCCAGCGCTGGCGACAACCTCCTGGTCGTATCCGAAGATCGGGTCGCAAGGCAGATCGCAGAGCGCAGGCAGACCCGCGAGCGCAATGCACAGTTCGCCCAGGTTCGGCGGCGGGTATCGCTTGAGGACATCGAAGCGGCGATCAAGGCCGGCGAGCAGGAGGAGTTGCTGCTCATCATCAAGGGCGACATGTCGGGTTCGGTCGAGGCCCTCGAGGACGCACTCCTCAAGATCGATGTTGGTGACGAGGTGGGCATCCGGGTGCTGCACCGCGGCGTTGGTGCCATCAACCAGAACGACGTCAACCTGGCCATGACCTCTGGCGCCGTCATCATCGGCTTCAACGTGCGCCCCGAGGGCAAGGTCGGCGAGCTGGCCGCACGCGAAGGCGTAGATGTGCGCTACTACTCGATCATCTACCAGGCGATCGACGAGATCGAGGCCGCCCTCAAGGGCATGCTCAAGGCCGAGTACGAAGAGGTCCAGCTTGGCACTGCGGAGATCCGGGAGGTCTTCCGTGTCCCGCGGATCGGCAACGTCGCGGGCTGTCTTGTCCGATCGGGCACGATCACCAGGAACAGCAGGGCTCGGGTGATTCGCGACGGCGCGGTCGTGGCGGACAACCTCACCGTCGACTCGTTGCGCCGGTTCAAGGATGACGTGACCGAGGTGCGCGAGGGCTTCGAATGCGGCATCGGCCTTGGCACGTTCAATGACATCAAGGTGGACGACATCATCGAGACCTTCGAGATGCGGGAGAAGCCTCGCACCTGAGGCCCTCCCACTGCCTGCCCGAGGGGCACCTTCACCGGATAAGTTCGAGTCAGGGTGCCCCTCAATGTCTGTGCCGGCGGCCGGGGAGGTATCGCGCCAGATGTACGTCGGGAGCCTCTCGCTGGACATCCTCCTCGGTGACGTACGGTCGCTGAAGGAGAAGCGGTCCGTGGTACGCCCAGTTGTCGCCGAGCTTCAGCGCAGGTTCGGTGTGGCCGCGGCCGAGGTGGGTCATCAGGAGCTCTACCGCCGAGCCGTTATCGGGGTCGCCGTCGTCTCCGGTGAGGTGGCGCATTGCAGGGAGGTACTCGACGCGTGTGAGCGGCTGGTCGCCGGCCGGCCGGAGGTAGAGCTGCTGTCCGCGCGGCAGCGGCTGAGCAACGAGGAGGACGAGTGACTCCGCCGACCGGAGGATCGACGCCCCACCAGGTTCGCGTGCGCAGGCTGGCCGACAGGATTCGAGTCGTCGTCGCCGAGATGATCGAGAAGCGGATCAAGGATCCGCGACTCGCGTTCGTGACGATCACCGACGCCCGGGTGACAAACGATCTGAGGGAGGCCACCGTCTTCTACACCGTGATGGGCACCGAGGCGGAGCGTTCCGAGACGGCGGCGGCACTCGACAGCGCCAAGGGGGTCTTGCGTACCGAGGTCGGCCGCCAGACCGGTGTGCGGTTCACGCCCTCGCTCGCGTTCGTCGCCGATGCCGTTCCCGAGAACGCCAAGCACATCGAGGACCTGCTCCGCCAGGCCGCCGCAGCGGACGCCGAGGTCCGGCTCGCTGCCGCGGACGCGGATTATGCGGCTGGTGCCGACCCTTACAAGCCGGAGCGGACCGACCCTGTCGACGACGATCCCGGCCACGACCGAGCCGTGCAGTGAAGCATCCGTCGCCGATCGGATCCGGCATCGTCGTCGTGGACAAGCCGGCCGGCATCACCTCGCATGACGTGGTGGGTCGCATCCGCCGGCTCGCGGGGACGAGGCGGGTCGGGCACGCCGGGACACTTGATCCGATGGCCACGGGGGTGCTCGTCATTGGTGTCGACCGGGCGACGCGCCTCTTGGGGCATCTGGCGCTCACCACGAAGGCATACGACGCGACGATCCGGCTGGGTGTCTCGACCGACACCGACGATGGCGACGGCGAGGTGACCTCCTCATACCTGACCCGGGCCGTGACGGACGAGGACATCCAGGCCGGCATCTCTGCCCTCACTGGGGACATCGAGCAGGTGCCCTCCGCGGTCTCGGCCGTCAAGGTGGCTGGGCGGCGGTCCTACGCTCGGGTCCGAGCCGGCGAGTCGGTGACGCTCGCCCACAGACCGGTCACTGTTCATCGATTCGACCTTCGATCAGTTCGCCGAGTCGGCGACGTGATCGACCTCGACGTCTCCGTGGTCTGCTCTGCTGGAACCTACATCCGGTCGCTCGCCCGCGATCTCGGCGCGCGTCTCGGCGTGGGCGGTCACCTCACTAGGCTTCGCAGGACCAGGGCCGGCTGTTATTCCGTGGACGATGCACACACGCTGGATGAGCTTGCCACGCAGTTCGCATTGATCTCGCTCGACGAGGCAGCGGCCGGCGTCTTTCCACGCCGCGATGTGGACGCGACTGATGCCGTACGGCTCACGCACGGAGCTCGGCTGCCTGCTGCCGGCATCGATCAGCTTTACGCGGCCTTCGGGCCCGACGGCACCTTCCTCGCACTGCTCGAGGACGACGGCAATGTCGCCAAGCCGGTCGCGGTGTTCGCGCCACCCTCGGACACGGGACACTAGCCCCGGCGATCGTTGCGGCTGGAGCGAGCGAGGAGGGTGCGTGCAGCGCTGGAAGGGGCTCGAGCAGGTCCCCGAGGGGTGGGGCCCCTCGATCGTGACCGTGGGCGTGTTCGACGGGGTTCATCGAGGACACCAGCACACCGTCGGGCGAGCGGCGCAGCGCGGAGTCGAACTCGGCCTTCCGGTCGCCGCCGTCACTTTCGACCCCAACCCGGTGGAGGTCGTCCGGCCAGGTTTACATCCGCTGATCCTGACCGCGATCGACCGGCGAGTGCGGCTGCTAGGCGAGGCAGGCGCCGACGCGGTCCTCGTCCAGCAGTTCACCGAGGAGTTGTCCAAGCAGGCGCCGGAGCAGTTCGTCGTGGATTTCCTTGTCCGGGGGCTTCACGCCGCTGCCGTTGTGGTGGGAAGGAACTTCAGGTACGGCCACCGCGCCGCGGGTGACCTCACGATGCTCGAGCGACTGGGTAGCGAGCACGGCTTCTCGGTCGAGGGCCTGGATCTTGTGGTGCAGCACACCGGGCCGGTCTCATCCACGTATATCAGGGATCTGATCCAGAGCGGTGACGTCACCGGTGCGGCTCGGGCGCTCGGGCGCCCGCATCGGGTCGAAGGCGTCGTCGTCGTGGGGGACAAGCGAGGCCGTGAGCTGGGGTTCCCGACCGCGAACCTCGACGTGGCACCGTACACAGCGGTGCCCGCTGACGGGATCTACGCCGGCTGGCTGTTGGCCGCCGGTGGAGTTCCTGGCGCGGCATCCGATGGTCCTCAGCGGCTTCCGGCTGCGATATCCATTGGCACCAACCCCACTTTTGACGGGATTGAACGCAGGGTGGAGGCATATGCGCTCGACCGCACTGACCTGGAGCTATATGGCGAGCATGTCGCGGTGGACTTCGCCGAGCGCCTGCGGGAGACGCTGAAGTTCGATTCGGCGGGTGCCTTGGTGGAGCAGATGCACGTGGACGTCCGTCGGGCACGTGCGCTCGTCGGGTCAGGCGGCGCCGGCTCGTGAGGTTCTCGAGCTGATCGCCAATTGGGGACGGAGCGTGATCAGATGGTACGGTTGCGCGAGCCGGTCTCCGGCTGTGAGTTTGTTGTGCCAGCGTGACGACGACCGCGCACCTCACCTGAGTACCCGAGAGGGAACACAATCATGGCGCTCGACAGCGCGACGAAGAAGAAGATCCTCGCCGACCACGCCACCGCTGATGGCGACACGGGTTCCCCCGAGACGCAGGTGGCGCTGCTCACCCGCCGGATCAACGACCTCACCGAGCACCTGAAGGAGCACAAGCACGACCACCACAGCCGTCGTGGTCTGCTCCTGCTCGTTGGACGGCGTCGCCGGCTGCTGCAATATCTCGCGAAAAAGGACATCACCCGCTACCGCCAGCTGATCGAGAAGCTCGGCCTGCGTCGTTGACCGCTCCGCGGATGGCCGCCGGCCTGGCTCGGCGGGGGTTGAGTGCGAGCCATATGGCCCGGACCGGCCGAGGCCAAGCCGCCCTGCTGCGGTAAGAATGGCAAGACAACTTCATACGACAAGTTCCGACCATGCGAAGCGGGTCGGCGCCACAGGGACGGTGCACCCCGATGACCGGTCCTCGGTAGTGACTCCCGGGCGGATCTCCTCGACGGTTTCCCCCGGGTGCTTCGATCGAAGACCGGCCGCTGCCGCTGGAGTACGCGCCCCACCGCCGGCCCCTCCGCGCTGTATCAGAGGAGGGTGACCCGTGGAGGGTCCCGAGATTCAATCCGCCGAGGCCGTCATTGACAACGGCTCCTTCGGCACCCGCAAGGTTCGCTTCGAGACCGGGCGCCTCGCCCGCCAGGCGGCAGGCTCTGCCGTCGCCTACCTCGACGACGAGACCATGATCCTCTCCGCTACGTCCGTATCGCGTCAGCCGAAGGAGCAGTTCGACTTCTTCCCGCTCACCGTGGACGTCGAGGAGCGGATGTACGCCGCCGGCCGCATCCCCGGCTCGTTCTTCCGCCGAGAGGGCAGACCCAGTGAGGATGCGATCTTGACCGATCGCCTGATCGACCGGCCGTTGCGCCCGTCGTTCGCCAAGGGTCTACGCAACGAGATCCAGATTGTCGAGACGGTCCTCGCGCTCGCTCCCGAGCACCTGTACGACGTTGTGGCGATCAACGCGGCCTCGATGTCCACCCAGATCGCCGGCCTGCCCTTTACCGGGCCGATCGGCGCTGTCAGGGTCGCTCTTATCGACAGCCAGTGGGTCGCGTTTCCCACCCACAGCGAGCTCGAGCGGGCGGCCTTCGACATGGTCGTCGCCGGTCGAGTGCTCGAGGACGGTGACGTCGCGATCATGATGGTCGAGGCCGAGGCGACGCCGGCGACCGTGTCGCTGGTGGCGGCCGGTTCGACGGCACCAACCGAGGAGGTCGTCGCCGAGGGGCTCGAGGCGGCGAAGCCGTTCATCAAGGCGCTCAGTGCGGCTCAGTCCGACCTCGCCGCGCGCGCGGCGAAGCCGGTCGCCGAGTTCCCCCTCTACCTCGATTACCAGGACGACGTGCTCGAGGCGGTGTCCGCCGCCGTCCGCGACGAGCTTGCCCAAGCCCTCACGATCGCGGCTAAGCAGGACCGTGAGGCCGAGCTTGACCGGATCAAGACTCTCGCAGTCGAGAAGGTCGGATCGCAGTTCGAGGGCCGGGAGAAAGAGATCGGTGGTGCCTTCCGCGCTCTGACCAAGAAGCTCGTTCGCGAGCGGGTGGTGCGTGACAAGGTTCGTATCGACGGCCGCGGTGTCACCGACATCCGGCGTCTCTCGGCCGAGGTCGGCGTCATCCCTCGGGTCCACGGCTCGGCGCTGTTCGAGCGCGGGGAAACCCAGATCCTCGGCGTCACGACGCTGAACATGCTCCGGATGGAGCAGACGCTCGACACATTGGCGCCCGAGCGTACGAAGCGCTACATGCACAACTACAACATGCCGCCCTACAGCGTCGGGGAGACCGGCCGGGTCGGTGCGCCAAAGCGTCGTGAGATCGGTCACGGCGCCCTTGCCGAGCGTGCGATCCTTCCCGTGTTGCCAAGTCGCGAGGAGTTCCCGTACGCGATCCGCCAGGTCTCAGAGGCCCTCGGGTCCAACGGGTCCACCTCGATGGGATCGGTGTGTGCGAGCACGATGGCCCTGCTCAACGCCGGCGTCCCGCTCAAGGCGCCGGTCGCGGGCATCGCAATGGGCCTGATCCACGAGGACGGCGAGTACGCGACGCTGACCGACATCCTCGGCGCAGAGGACGCGTTCGGTGACATGGACTTCAAGGTCGCGGGCACCCGTGACTACGTCACCGCCCTTCAGCTCGACACCAAGCTCGACGGCATCCCGGCCTCAGTCCTGGCCGCCGCGCTCAAGCAGGCCCGCGAGGCGCGGCTGCACATCCTCGAGGTGATGGCGGAGGCCATCGACCGTCCGGATGACATGAGCCCGAACGCGCCACGGATCATCACGGTCAGAGTCCCTGTCGACAAGATCGGCGAGGTGATCGGCCCCAAGGGGAAGGTCATCAACCAGATCCAGGACGAGACCGGTGCCGAGATCACCATCGAGGACGACGGCACCATCTACATCGGGGCGACCGACGGCCCGTCCGCCGAGGCGGCCCGCATCCAGATCAACGCCATCGCCAACCCGCACATGCCGCAGGTCGGCGAGCGATATCTCGGCACGGTGGTCAAGACCACGACCTTCGGCGCCTTTGTGTCCCTGCTGCCCGGCAAGGACGGCCTGCTGCATATCTCCCAGATCAGGAAGATCGCTGGTGGCAAGCGGGTCGAGAACGTCGAGGACGTGCTCACGGTCGGGCAGAAGGTTCAGGTGGAGATCGCCGAGATCGACTCGCGCGGCAAGCTGTCCCTCGTGCCGGTGCTCGAGGACGAGGCGGAAAAGGCTTGATGCTCGCCAGAGACCAGGAGCCGGGGACGGCCTTCACGCTCTATCCGGGCAGCGACGGGGGTGGCGGTCTCGTCCGCCGTTCCGTCCTGCCCGGTGGGCTGCGGGTGGTGACGGAGACGGTTCCGACGGTGCGCGCCGCGACCTTTGGCGTCTGGGTCGGTGTCGGTTCACGCGACGAGGTCCCGGCGCTTGCCGGCGCGACACACTATCTCGAGCACCTGCTCTTCAAGGGCACCGAGCGGCGCAATGCGCTGGAGATCTCCGCCGCCATCGATGCCGTCGGCGGTGAGATGAACGCCTTCACCGCCAAGGAGTACACCTGCTACTACGCCAGGGTTCTCGACACCGACCTGCCGCTTGCCATCGATGTGGTCTGCGACATGGTGACCTCGCCATTGATCGAGCCCGGCGACGTCGACAACGAGCGTGGCGTCATCCTCGAAGAGATCGCCATGCACGACGACGATCCTGGCGACATGGTGCACGACACCTTCGCTCAAGCACTGCTCGGCGACTCGCCACTCGGCCGGCCGATCCTTGGCACGGTGACGTCGATCGAGTCGCTCGGCCGGGATGCGATCGCCGGTTACTACCAGGAGGAATACCTCCCGTCACGCACCGTGGTTGCGGCGGCCGGCAACCTCGACCACGACGAGGTCGTGAGGCTCGTCTCCGAGGCATTCGCCCGGGGACGCCGCCAGGGGGCGATCGATGCTCGGCCGGTCGGCCCACGGATCGGCGAAGCCGAGCTCGTCCCGCCAGGTGGCGTGACCGTCATCAACCGGCCGACCGAGCAGGCAAATCTCGTTCTCGGCATGCCCGGCGTCCCGCGCACGGACGACCGCCGGTTCACCCTCGGCGTTCTCAACAGCGCGCTGGGCGGTGGCATGAGCTCTCGGCTCTTCCAGGAGGTGCGCGAGAAGCGTGGCCTTGCCTATGCCGTCTACTCCTTCGCCGCCCACTACGCCGACCTCGGCATGTTCGGCATCTACGCGGGCTGCCTGCCGAAGAAGGTCGACCAGGTGCTAGAGATATGCCGCAGCGAGCTGGCCACGGTCGCCGAACGTGGCATCACCGAGGAGGAGCTCGCGCGCGGCATCGGGCAGCTTCGCGGGTCTCTCGTGCTTGGGCTCGAGGAGACCGGATCCCGGATGAGCCGGCTGGGCAAGAGCGAGCTCGTGTACGGCGAACTGCTGACGATCGAGGAGATCCTGGCGAAGATCAGCGCGGTGACGCTGGAAGACGTCCGAGCCGTCGCTGCCGAGGTGCTTGCGGCGAGGCCGACGCTGGCTGTGATCGGTCCCTTCGACGACGAGAAGCAGTTCGCCCTGACCGCCTGACCCGTACTGCTCATGGCCGCTGCACCCTAGCGGCGTGGTGCGCAGCCTCCATCGGTAGGTTCGCCTTCTCTGCGGCGATCCCGAGGAGGCAGGAATGGAAGAAATCCGGGTGGCGGTGCTCGGTGCGGCCGGGCGGATGGGGACTGAGGTCTGTCGGGCGGTCGAAGCGGCACCTGACATGGCGCTGGTCGCGAGCATCGACGTCGATGATCCGCTGTCTTTGCTCGCCGACTCCGCAGCGCAGGTGGCGGTGGACTTCACCCACCCGGATGCCGTTATGGGCAACCTCGAGCGCTGCATCGATGAGGGCGTCCACGCGGTCGTGGGTACGACAGGCTTCGACGAGGACCGGCTGGACACGGTGCGCCGATGGCTCTCCACTGCCCCGGGGGTCGGCGCACTCATCGCGCCAAACTTCGGCATCGGCGCTGTCCTCATGATGCAGTTCGCGGCCCAGGCGGCCCGCTTCTTCGAGTCTGCCGAGATCGTCGAACTGCACCATCCGAACAAGGTCGATGCTCCAAGCGGGACGGCGCGCCGTACTGCCGAGCTGATTGCGGCCTCGAGGGCCGGGGCCGGCCTCGACCCGATGCCCGACGCCACGACCACCTCGCTGGCCGGCGCGCGCGGCGCGACGGTGGCCGAGGTTCCCGTCCATGCCGTGCGCCTACGCGGGCTGATGGCGCACCAGGAGGTCCTGCTGGGCGGGCCGGGCGAGATCCTTACGATCCGGCACGACTCGCTCGACCGTTCATCATTCATGCCCGGTGTGCTGGTCGGCATCCGGCGCATCGGCTCTCAACCCGGTCTCACGGTCGGGCTGGAGCGCTTCCTCGGCCTCGACTGAGCTCTGTCGGCGAATTAGCTCGTCCAAACTGTGGCCCGAGCGCCACGATCGTGGTTATCAACAGGTCCTTCCCATGGCCTTTCCGGGTCTTGTCGGGGGCCGTTCCTAGCCTTTGCGGTGCCTTGCAGGCCGAGGGGCGGTCACGCGGCTTTACGGTCCGGCATGACCGGTCCCGACTGCATCGGGGGGAAGGCACCATGGCGCCATCAGAGGCAGCTGAGCGCACGACTGCCCCCAATCACCGCCTCCGCGCTTTTCGTGAGGCGCGCAGCGAGTCGCGCCGAGAGTTCGCCCGCGCGCTGCGCCGGATGGCGGAGACGATGGGCGAGAATCTCGCGTGCGACGAGCGCAGGGTGGCGCGGTGGGAGCGAGGGGAGGTGAGGTGGCCGCGCAGTGCCTACCGGCGAGTCCTTAGCGCGCTGCTCGGAGTCTCTGCCGAGGACCTCGGCTTCCAGCCACCCGACGAGGTGACCAAGGCGATGGCCGCCTCTTCGGACTCTGACTCCTGGTCACCGGCCTACCAGCCGCTCACCGTTCCTCGCCGTTTTGCGCCCCCGACCGCCGGCGCCGATCCGTTCGTGCTGCCGCCTGACCGTGACGCAGCGGCCATGGAGCGAACGGCGGTTGGCACCGAAGGGCCGGTGTTCGGTCCCGTGCTCGACCTGAGTCCCGGCACTTTGGAGGGCTTGGAGTCGGCCGCCGACGACCTCTGCCGTGACTACGGCCATGAGTCCGTTCGGCAGATCGCCGCGCTTGCGCACAAGCGCATTGCGTTGGTTGGGAGGCTGCTCCAGGACGGCATGCGGCCCGCCGACCGACGACGCTTGCTGGTCGTATGCGGCTGGCTCTCGGCAATCCTCGGCTGTGCGCTGTTCGACGTCGGCCAGCGGCGCAGGGCAGAGACCAACCGGCTGGCCGTCAGAGATCTCGCCGGCCAGGCCGGGCACGCCGAGCTCGCTGCCTGGGCGCTCGAGATGGCGACATGGTTCGCACTGGCCGAGGGTCGCTTCAGCGATGCCCTTGCCAGTGCCCAGGCCGGGGAGGTGGCGACCGGCGAATCGCCAGTCGCGGCGCGGCTGGCATTGCACGAGGCAAAGGCGGCCGCCCGGCTGCGTGACCGTCGCATTGCCGAGCAGGCCCTCGACCGGGCCAGGGCAATCGTCGACCGGCTTCCCTGGCCCTTCGACGAACTGCACCACTTCGCCATGGACGAGACGAAGATGACCGCGCATGCGGCGACGGCATACCTGTGGCTTGGTGACGACACCGCGGCCGAAGACTGCGCATGGCAGGTCCTTGTCCACCAGTTGAAGCCGGACGGGAAGACCCGCCATCCCATGCGCATCGCCGAGACGCGCTGCACCCTGGGCATCCTCGCCGCCCGGCGTCGTGACCTCGAGCAAGCCGTCTACTTCGGTCTCGCCGCGCTTGAGGCAAGCCGGGTGTCCATTCCCACCCTGCTCGCTCGGGCGGCTGAGCTGGAAACGGTGCTGACCTCCGGCTTTCCCGGGGAGCGCAGGACAGCCGAGTTCGTCGACCGACTCAATGCCGTCCGTCGTCAGTGGCAAGGCAGCGGCACGGGGGCGGACGGTGGCTGAACCACCAGCAGCCTCCAGCGCGGCAGCTCACGGTCGACGGCGGCTGGGCTCGTGAGTTTGACCCACATGTTCGGTGATCCAGGCGACCAGTGGTTGCGCAGCGGACCACGCCTCCCTGACCCGCGCCGCCGCCGAAGCGGTATGGATCCACGGCTGCGGTTGCCAGGACCGCTCGGCGTAGATCGACCGATAGCGCAGCAGCTCGATCCGCGGGTGGTCGGCCGGATAACCCTTGGGTCGGGTCTTCAACGCGTCGCCGTCAAGATCGAAACCGCTCTCCCTGAGCGTCGCCACGATGCTCTCGAGGTGCTTGCCTGTCGCATCGTTGTCCACCGCATCGCGATAGCGGTCGATCTGGTCTGCGCCATGGCTGTGGAAGCCGGCCGCCGCGAGCAGCCCGTCCGCGGAGACGTGGACGTAGTAACCCACTCCAGGAACCGCGTCGACGAAGGCGCCCTGGTGGGTCTTGTACGGCGACTTGTCTTTGGAGAAGCGCACGTCTCGATACGGCCTGAACATCGACGCCGCCCCGAAGTCGGAGGAGAGCTCCCCCAGCAGGGCGAGCATCGGCGCTCGGACGTGTTCCTCGTAGGCGGCTTTGTGCGCCGTCCAGTAGGTCTTGGAGTTGTCGGCCTCGAGTCCCTCGTAGAAGACGAATGCCTCGTCCGGGAAGCCGCGGAAGCCGCCGCTCTGGCCATCCTCTGTGCTTCTCTTGCTCACTGCGGCAGGGTAACCACCCGGCAAGCTTTTCGCAGCGTCGGCTGCTGTCCGGCATTCGGCGGGCGCGCGCGCATGCCTGATCACCGGGGGATCGTGTCAGAGCCGGTCTGCGGCGGCTGGTCTTGGAGGAGGTACTTGATCTCGGGAAGGGGTGCTCCAAGATCGATGTGCCGCCGCTCTCCGGTGGGCAGGAAGCCCGCATGTTCATAGAAGCCCCGAGCCGGACGGTTCGCCTCGAGCACCCACAGTGCGATCGGGTCGCGGCTCGCATCCCGCAGAGCGCTGAGGGCCATGCCGAGCAGCTGGTTTCCGATGCCCCGGCCCCAATAGGGCGGGTCGACATAGATGGCCCAGACCTCGCCTGCGGGCGGTCCGAGGTCGCGATCGGGGCCGGCGACGACGAAGCCGACGGGGATCCCGTCGAGGAGGGCGACAAAGCTGTGAACCTGGCTTCCCCGCCCCAGGAAGCGCTCTTCGTCACGGGCGATCGACTCGGGGGTCGGCTCAAAGGCGTCGAGGAACGCCGCGGGAACGATGCCGTCGTAGGCGGCCCGCCAGGTTCGCGCCCTGACCTGGCTGACTGCTGTCACGTCGGCGAGCGTCTGCCGCCTGATCGTCATGCCGACGCCTGCTGGCGCCGGCGATAGGCCCTGGTCTTCTGGCGGTTGCCGCACACTCGCATGCTGCACCACTGCCGCGACTGGTTCTTGGATGTGTCGTGGAAGGCAAGCTGGCAGGTGCTTGCCTGGCATAGCTTCAGCCGCGGCCAGGTGCCTTCGGCAGCCGCTTCCTCCACCGCGACCAGGATCGCGCCGAGGGCCCGGGGTACGTCCTCGCCCATCGGTACGAGATGCGGTCGTCCGCCCGAGAACGCCACGCGAAGTGACAACTCGCCAGCCGCGCTCTCCAGCGGGCCAAGCGCAGCGGCCGGCGTGGTTGCTCCATCGTGATGGCTCGCCATCACCGCTCGCAGCCCGTCCCTGAGGGCATGCGCCGTGAGCACATCGTCGCCGGTGACGACGGCGCGGGCGGGGAGCAGGCCGTGTTCGGCGAGCCAACGGCCGAGTTCGTCCGGAGTATCGATCAGCTCTGTCGTGACATCACCGTCGATATCGAGCGTGTTGGCGAAGTCCACGAGAAGCGCTGAAGGAGTGTCCGACCCGGGCATCGCCCCTCCTTCTCTCCTGCCGCCAGTCCATTGTGCACTGCAACACCAGTAACGGTCGATAGGGGGTTGCGCATTTCGCGACACCGGTATAACGTCGTTACTGGTGTCGAGGTGAGGAGACCCGTCTCCTCGCCAGCAGAGGAGAGATCGAGATGGTCGACTACGGCTCAGCGGCGGCGAAGCTGCGTGGTCTCGAACTGATCACGGAAGCCGCGGCGGATCGCAGGGCTGCCTCGCTTCGCAGGACCAGGCGAAATCGAGATCGCCACGCCACTAAGGGCCCCGCGGTTCCGACGGGCTCGACGGCGCACGCCGCGATGGCGAAGTAATGACCGGACTGCGGCGCTCGTCGCCGCGGTCTCGATACGTGCCTGCTAGCTCGGCTCGGGCTCGATGAGCGAGGCGGCCACCGCGCGGCTCTGACCTCGGAATTCAGCCACGACATCGCCGGTCGACCGCCGAACGATCACGTCATAGACGCCTGATCGGCCAAAACGCACTCGCTCGATCGCTTCGGCCACGAGATCGTCGCCTATCCGTGCCGGCGCCACGAAGACGATGTCCGCAGCGGCCGCGAGATTGACCCTGCCGTACGAGTTACAGGCGAATGCGAACGCCGTATCCGCGAGCAGAAAGACGTATCCACCGTGGGCGACGTCATGGCCGTTGATCATGCTGTCCGTCACGTGCATGCGGGCGGTCGCACGACCAGGTGCGATGTCGGTGATCTCGATTCCGAGAAGCTGAGATGCCCGGTCGGCTGCGTACATCGCCGCCGCGGAGCGCCTCGCTGTCTCCGCAGGCGAGCGCCCGGCCTCCGGCTGAGGCGCCTGGCCATCGCGATTATCCGCGCTCATGCCGCCGCATCTCCGGCACCTGCCGATCCGCGCCGTCGCGCAATGAGAGCCCAGCCAACGCGATACGGCGCAGGAACGGGCCGGGCCGATAGCGCCCGTCTCGGTAATAACTCTCGAGGTTGTCAAGAGTCTGGCAGAGGAGGCTCGGTCCGATCCGATCGCCCCACTCGAGCGGTCCGATCGGGTAATTCGCGCCGAGCTGCATCGCCGTGTCGACCTCTTCGGCAGACACGATCCCGCGGCTGACGAGGTCGACTGCCTCGTTGGCGAGCCGCGCGACGGTACGAGTAACGATCAAGCCGGGAGAGTCCGCCAGCACGGTCACGGCGAGACCCGCCGCTTGCAGGAAGCCGACCACGTCGGCGAGCGCCTCCGGAGGGCAGCCGAGCGGCGGCGCCACTGCCAGCCGGGTGGCGGTCAGGTAGTCCAGCGCCAAATCCAGCACGACGACCGGCTTGTCTTCGCGACGGCCGGTAGCCGGTTCGCCCGCACCGAACCGAGCGCGGGCAGCGGGGAAGTCGAGCTCGAGGTGCGGGTCCGCGCCGTCGCCGACATCGTCGACCTGGATCCCGGCCCGTCGAGCCCGTTCGACGAGATCGGTAAGAACACCGGTCCCCGATCCTGAACGCACCGTGGCGGGCGGCCGGTGCGGTGGCTCCGTCGTCGGCTTCGGGGGTTCCCCTGGATGGCGGTAGACCCCGCGACCGCTTTTCCTGCCGAGGCGGCCGGCCTCGACCAGTGAACGCTGATAGGTCGATGGCGTATACCTCGGATCGAAGCCGGTGCCCTCCCATACCGAGCGGGAAACAGCGAGATTGACGTCCTGCCCGATGAGATCGGTCAGCTCGAGCGGACCCATCCGGAATCCGCCAGCCTCCCGCATGACCGCGTCGATCGCGGCAGCATCGGCGGCCCCTTCCTCGAGCAGCCGATGCGCCTCGCCGTAGAACGGCCTGGCCACTCGGTTGACCACGAAGCCTGGCGTGGAGGCGACCCTGACGGCTACCTTGCCCCAGCTCGCGGCGAGCTCGCAGACTCGATCGACTACCGCTCGTTCTGTCCCCGTGCCGTAGACCACCTCAACCAGCCGCATGACCGGGGCCGGGTTGAAGAAGTGCATCCCGATCACCCGGCCGGGCGACGTTGTTCCCGCCGCGATCGCATCAATGGAGAGCGATGAGGTGTTGGTGGCGAGGATCGCAGCGGTCGCGACCTGATCGGCGAGCTTGGCTACCAGAGCTTGCTTGGCATCAAGCGACTCGACGATCGCCTCGATAACCACTCCGCACGCCGCAAGGTCGGCGAGCGTGTCCACCGCGACCAGCCGATCTCCGGCCGCCGCGGCTTCGGCGGCGGACAGGCTGCCCTTGGCCAGGAGGCGCTCGAAGCCTGCCGCTGCCTCCGCACAGGCCTTCGCCGCTCGTCCTGGCTCCGCGTCGAAGACGAGCGTTCTGTGGCCCGCGCGGGCAGCGACCTGGGCGATCCCCGACCCCATCGTCCCGGCGCCGACGACGCCGACGATCATCGGTCCTCCTCTTCCTTTGCCTGGTGTGGTGGAGTACGCAGTCAACCGTAGGGGGCACAATGCCAAGCCTCACGGGACGGTGCCGCCGACCGAACGTTCGGTCTGAGCCATAATGGCCGAAGCTGGCGATCCGCCGAGCCACGACAGACCTGACAGGACGAATCCAGGCCTCCTGCTAGCGTTCGCGCGATGCCGAACGCGGGGGAGGCGCGAGGTAAGGAGCGGGCGACGATGCCGCAGACGATGACCACCCCGGCCGTCGACGAGCTGATCGAGAAGCATCGTCCCACCCTCGACAAAGCGGTGGCCGCGGCGCATGAGCGCACGTACTTCTCGGCATACCCGGA
>DASYTV010000068.1:0-7712 GCA_036001885.1 Actinomycetes bacterium | reverse complement strand
CTCCTTGGTGGTCCTCCCAGGTCCCCTCGCGGCCCCCCGAGCATCTGTCGCGGCTCCCGGAGCCTCTCTCGCGCCGCTCGGCCCTTCCTTCTCGGCGTTCGGAGCTGCCTTCGCGCTCCTCGGTGCGGCCGTTGCGCTCCTCGGAGCTGACGTAGCGGCTCTCGGAGCCGGCGCCGCGGTCCAGGGAGTTTGTTTCGCGTCACCCTGCGCGCA
Source organism: Actinomycetes bacterium (assembly GCA_036001885.1). GTDB lineage: Bacteria > Actinomycetota > Actinomycetes > JAKEEW01 > JAKEEW01 > DASYTV01. The sequence continues at coordinate 7,499 of DASYTV010000068.1, read as the reverse complement.
CCTCGCGACGGGCGATGACGCTGCCGCGCTGCACCACGGCTGTTTCGCGGCCGCTCGATCGTCCTTCGCGGAGGACGGAGATCTGGTCGCGATCCACCAGCGTTTCTTCGCGAACGCCGATGGCCCGATCGATGCGTTCGCCCTCCCCGACAACCGGGAGGCGCGTATGACCACCGAGGTCCGCAGGAAACTGGAAATGGCTGCACGCGTGCGGGAGTTCATGCGGGCCCCATGTCACGGCCGCGCCGGACTTTGCATCGGTCCTCGCCCGCTTCGACGAGCTCCTCGCCCGCGCCCACGGGAACTCGGCACGACAACACCGCGGGCTGGTCGGCGCGGCCGGGGGCCCGGGCCCGCCGCGAGGAGCTGGGGCGCTCCCGGCCACCAGCTGCACCACCAGCGTCTTCCTCACGGCGGTCAAAGCGCTGCTCACCGCGGCGGAAAAACCAGCGAGCGCTGCTCATCAAGGAAGGGCTGGCCCCGGGGTTACTCGAGGACCTGGGTCGCATGATCGGGGACCTCGAGGCCGCACGGGAGGCACAGCGGAGGGCGCGGCGCGATCATATCGGCGCCACGGCCGATCTCCGTGTGGTCGCGGCCGAGCTGGCGCAGGAGATCAAGCTGCTGGACGGAATCACCCGCTACCGGTTCGGGGATGATCCGGAAGTGATGGCCGAGTGGAAGGCGGCGAAGCAGGTGCTGGGCGAGCCGCGCGATGAGGGAGTTGCCAGGCGTGCGGCGTAGGTGTAGGTCGTCCGAATCATCGACGTGGAACCACTCACCGGAGGATACCGTGCACTTCAATCACCCAGTGTGTTTTCTCTTCCTGGCCACCGCTGGTCTCCTTCCTCGCAATGCCAACGCCCAAGCCGCGGATTCAGTCGCTTTTCACCAGGGACAATGGGGCGCAGAGTTCCGCATTTCGGGCGGGTTTTTTGGTTTGGGTGCCCTTCGTTTCAGCAGCCCCACCAGAGCACTGTTGGTGGATGTCAGCACCGACTACAACCATATCTCCGGTTCTGGCGTCGCCGCTTCCTCCAGTGATGTTGCCGTAGCCATGGACCTCGGCATGCGGGCCCATCACGCGTTCGGTCGCAGACTCTATCGTCTGATCACCTTCGGGGTGTCGCTTGGTTACAGCCGGCAGACAACCAGCACCAACAATACCAAACTGGAAGCGTTTGGCGCCGGCCCGTTTGTCGACCTCGGCGCCACGTGGCTGGTAACGCCGCACCTGGGGATCGGCGCGAAGTGGGGGGCCGCGATCTCCTACACGCACGCCACGCTTTCTGATGTCATTAATTCGGCAAAAATCGACCAGCTGCACTTTTCGCTCGGCAACTTCGGGCTCGCAGGGCAGCTCTACTTCTGAGCCGGCACCACCACCGCGCCGCCTCACCCGCAATGGAACCTGTCGGGGTGAGACGGCCGGGATGAGGAGCTAAGCACTCGCGGCAGAGTGCGGTGAGGCCAGGCGGGCGGCGTAGAGTTACCCTCAGTCTAGTCCCGTACTCTTGAACTTGCTGAGTCGGTCACGCGGCTTCATACTCGTGATCAGTTCTCCGATTTCACGGGAGTCGCCATGCACGCCGTCCGCAGGTTGACTCGCGCCGCCATCGTGGTCCTCCTCGGTGCCGGCACGGTGGTATGGCACGCGTGCGACCGCACGGCAGAACCCTCCATCGGTCCCTCGTCCGCTCCGGACTTCGGCGCCGCCCTCATTGCACAACGGCGCCACACTGATGCGCTGCTCGCGATCCCCGGGGTGGTGGGGACGGCGGTCACCGGTCTTCCGGATGGACGCGCCGGGATGCTGGTCCTGCTGGAACGCCCTGACGTCGCCGGCCTGCCGCAGACGCTCGACGGCGTCCCGGTCACGCTCCAGGTCACCGGCCGGCTCATGGCGTTCAGTGATCCCACCAAGCGCCAGCGGCCCGCGCCGACCGGCTTCTCGGTAGGGCATCCGGCGATCACCGCCGGCACGATCGGCGCGCGCGTGCGCGACGCGCTGGGACGGGTCTACATCCTCTCCAACAATCACGTCCTGGCGAACTCCAATGGCGCCACCATCGGTGATCCCGAGTATCAGCCGGGACCGTTCGACGGCGGTACGGCCGCCGACCAGATCGCGACACTGACCGACTTTCAGACCATCACTTTCTCGACCACCGCGAACAACACCATCGACGCCGCGATCGCCCTGTCGGACGTGGCTGTCCTGGACAACGCGACGCCCGCGGACGACGGCTACGGCCTGCCGAACGCGACCATGTACGGGGATGCCGACGGCGACGGCCTGTTCGATGACCGCAACGCATTGCTCGGGCTCGCCGTGCAGAAGTACGGCCGCACCACGCACCTGACGCACGGGCAGATCACGGGCGTCAACGCGACGGTCACGGTGTGCTACGAGCAGTCGGGATTCGAGTGTACCAAGTTTGCCCGCTTCGTCGACCAGCTGATCGTCTCCCCGGGAACGTTCAGCGGTGGCGGTGACTCAGGGTCGCTGCTCGTGACCGATGACGCAAACCTGAACCCACTGGCGCTGCTGTTCGCCGGCAGCTCGTCGGTGACCATCGCCAATCGGATCGATCTCGTCCTGCTCCGCTTCGGCGTCACGATCGACGGCTCCGCGCCACCGCCGCCCGGTCCCCTGACGGACCTGGCCGTCACCAGCATGAGCGGGCCCAACCTGGTGATCCAGGGCAGCACCGCGGGCGTCAACGTCACCGTGAAGAACGTCGGCAACCAGGACGTGCCGGCCTTCGACGTCACCCTGCAGGACGCGACCGAGCACGTGACGGTCGGTACGCAGCACATCGCCGGCCTGACCGCGGGTGCCGCCACAACCCTGACCTATGCCTGGACACCGGCCGCCACCGGCAACCACGACCTGGTGGCCAGCCAGAGCCTGGCCGACGACCGGGCCACCAACAACCAGCGTTCCATGACGATTCCGGTCACCCCCCCGGTGACCGACGTCGCCGTGACGAGCATCAGCACGCCCGGCACGGTGATCGTGGGACACACCGTCAACATCGGCGTGACGGTGGCGAACGTCGGCAATCAGAACGTGACGAGCAGCTTCACGGTGACCCTGCGGGACGCGACGGCCGGCGTGACACTCGGCACGCAGACGGTCACCGGTGGGCTCACGCCGGGCACCGGCACGACGCTCGGCTTCAGCTGGAATACGACGTCCGCCGCGCTGGGCCCGCACTCCCTGGTGGCGACCCATACCCTGACCGACGACAACGCCGCCAACAACCAGCTCTCGTCCCCGGTCACGGTGGCTCCGAAGCCGACCGATATCGGGCTGACGGACATCACGGCACCTTCGCGGGTGACTCAGGGCGAGACAGCCCACGTCCTGGCCACGGTAAAAAATGTGGGCGAGGTGGATGTCGGCACGAGCTTCAACGTCGTCCTGACCGATGGGACGGCCGGCGGCGCGACGATCGGCACGCAGAGCGTCGCCGGTCTCGCTGTGGGGGCCACGACCACGATCGACTTCCCCTGGAACACCACCGGCGCGGACACCGTCGGGCATATTCTCTTCGCGACGCAGAAGCTGGCCGACGACAACTCGAGCAACAACGCCCTCGGGATCGGGATCATCGTGACAGCCCCACCGTCCGCTCCGTCGTCCGATGTCGCCGTGACCGGCGTGAACGCGCCCAGCGCAGTGACCCAGGGCAGTACGGCCACTGTCGGGGTCACGGTCCAGAACGTGGGCGGGCAGAACGTCACGACCGGTTTCAACGTCGTCCTCACCGACCAGACGGCCGGCGTGACGCTCGGCACGCAGACCGTCACCGGGCTCGCGGTGGGTGCCAGCGCGACGCTTTCCTTTACCTGGAATACGACGGGGGCCGCGCTGGGCGGGCACACCCTGGTGGCGACCCACACCCTGACCGACGGCAACACTGCGAACAACCAGGGCTCGGGCGTCGTCACGGTGAACCCGCCGGGGGTGACCGATGTCGCCGTGACCGCGGTGAACGCGCCCGCCTCGGTGACTCAGGGGAGTACGGCGGCGATCGGTGTCACCGTCCAGAACGTGGGAGGGCAGGGGGTCAGCAGCAGCTTCAACGTCGTCCTCACCGACCAGACGGCCGGCGTGACGCTCGGCACCCAGACGGTCACCGGGCTCGCCGTGGGTGCCGTCTCGACAGTCTCCTTCAGCTGGAACACGACGGCCGCCGCGCTGGGAGGACACGCCCTGGTGGCGACGCACAGCCTGACCGACGACAACGCGGCCAATAACCAGGCGTCGACGACCGTCACGGTGGTGCTGCAGCCGCCTGATCTCGCCCTGACCGACATCACGGCACCTTCCCAGGTGATGCAGGGCGAGACGGCCCCCGTCGTGGTCACGGTGCAGAACGTGGGCGGACAGAATGTCACGACCAGCTTCGACGTCGTGCTGACGGACGGGTCGGCGGGCGGCGTGATTATCGGCACGCAGTCGATCGCCGGGCTCGCCGCGGGCGCCAGCGTGACGCGCACGTTCAATTGGAACACCGCCGGGGCGACCACGGGCGGACACATCCTGATCGCGACGCAGAAGCTGGCCGACAACGACCCGACCAACAACGCCCGCGCGATCGGCATCACCGTGCAACCGCAACCGTCGGCCGATGTCGCCGTGACCGGTGTGAACGCGCCCGCCTCGGTGAGCCAGGGGAGTACGGCCGCCATCGGTGTCACCGTCCAGAACGTGGGTGGCCAAAGTGTCACGACCAGCTTCAACGTCGTCCTGACCGACCAGACGGCCGGGGTGACGCTCGGCACGCAGACCGTCGCCGGGCTCGCGGTTGGTGCCGGCGCGACGCTTTCCTTCAATTGGAATACGACGGCCGCCGCGCTGGGCGGGCACACCCTGGTGGCGACCCACAACCTGGTCGACGCCAACGCCGCCAACAATCAGGGCTCAGGCGTCGTCACGGTGAACCCGCCGGTGACCGATGTCTCCGTGACCGCGGTGAACGCGCCCGCCTCGGTGACCCAGGGGAGCACGACCACGATCGGGGTCACCGTTCAGAACGTGGGAGGGCAGGGGGTCAGCAGCAGCTTCAACGTCGTCCTCACCGACCAGACGGCCGGTGTGACACTTGGCACGCAGACGGTCACCGGGCTCGCAGTGGGTGCCACCGCGACGCTCTCTTTCAGCTGGAATACGACGGCTGCCGCGCTGGGCGGACACACCCTGGTGGCGACCCAGAGCCTGACGGACGACAACGCTGCCAACAACCAGCGGTCGGCCTTGGTCACCATCACGCTGCCGCCCGCCGATCTCGCCCTGACCGACATTACGGCACCCTCCCAGGTGACGCAGGGCGAGACGGCCCCCGTCGTGGTCACGGTGCAGAACGTGGGAGGGCAGAATGTCGGGTCCTTCGACGTCGTGCTGACCGACGGATCGGCGGGCGGCGTGATCATCGGGACGCAGACGATCGCCGGGCTCGCCGTTGGCGCCAGTACCACGCGCACGTTCGACTGGAACACCGCCGGGGTGGCCACGGGCGGGCACATCCTGATCGCGACGCAGAAACTGGCCGACAACGACGCCACCAACAACGCCCGGGCGGTCGGGGTCACCGTGAATGCGCCGAGTGTTCACGTGGGGAATCTCGATGGCGTGGGAGACAAGAGAGGCAACACCTGGAGGGCGACCGTTCAGATCACCGTGCACGACTTCAAGCATGTTTTGCGGAGCGGCGTAACGGTGCGCGGCAACTGGAACGGCTCCAGCTCCACGATCGGCCAGTGCTCGACCAGTAGCGCCGGGACCTGCAGCGTCGTCCTTTCGTCCATCCCGAACTCGACCGCGATGGTCTCATTCGCGGTGACGAGCCTGACGCTCTCAGGCTACGTTTACAACGCGTCCGCCAATCACGACCCGGATGGCAGCAGCAATGGCTTTTCCATTATCGTGACGCGCCCGTGATGATCGGACGATGGGTGATCGGACGCGTGATCGCGCCGGTGCTCTTGGCTGGCGCATTCGTGGCCTGTTCCGCTCAGAGGAGCGCCACCGTGCCCGCCAGGAGCATCGACGAAGCTCTCGCCGCGCACACCGATTCCCTGATGGCGCTGCCCGGCGTCGTGGGAACCGCCGTCGCGTTGTGCGATGGCGAGCGTTGCATCAAAGTGTTGCTGGCCGACTCCAGCTCCGAGACCAAAGCCAGAATTCCACGTCGCCTGGAAGGCTACCGCGTGGTCGTCGAGGTGACCGGAACCATTCGGCCTCGCTAGCTATTGTGGCCAGCCCCCGGTTGCCCGATCCCAACGCCCGGAGCTAAACCTGCTCGCTACTTGGGCGCCGCGACGAGGTTGATCGCGAACGGACCCTGCCCGTGCAGCTGGATCACCGTGGCGCCCCGCGCTCCGCCGAAGTGCGGATGCGTGCCTTCGATGTGGAGGAAATCCCCGGGACCATAGGTCTTGAGCTTCGAATCATCGACGCGGTCGCCCATCGCCAATAGCAACGTGCCGGAAAGCACCGTCACGTTCTCAGCCATCGGGTGCCAGTGGGGGGGGAACCGGTAGCCGTCCGGGAAGCTGAGCCGCAGCGAGTACACGCCGGTCCCGGCCGGGTCGCCATTGATCACGGCCATCTTCGCGCCCGGATCGAAGCCCGGCACGCTCAGGTCAGCCCAGGTGATCGAGTTGGCGGCCACGGCGCTCATCGGTTCCATGGTGGGGGCCGCAGACTGAGCGAGGGTGATGGAGGCTGCGGCTCCACTGAGCAGGACCGCGAGGAGGAGAGAGCGGGCGTAGCGTTGCATTTGAAGCTCCCTAGGTTGGAGGTGTTGTCACGCCGTCACCGGGTTGCCGCATGGATACCGTGATCCAGATGCCCGTCGATTAAAGGTACTGGGACACGATGCGCACATCCACGCCGTGCGAAACGCCCCCCGTGATGCGCCGCGTCGGCGCGCGCTTGACCAATCCCGGCGCGCGCCTACGTTTTCCCGAGTTCAACAGTCGTTCGCTGCGGTCCTCGAGAGGACCACAATCCTGCTCTCCGGAGATCCGTCATGAGCGCCGCGAACTCGTCCCCCATCGATCGCCGCACATTCCTGCAGGATTCCACGACGCTGGCCGCCGCCCTCACCCTGCCGCCGCACGTCTGGACCGCGCAACCCGATCTCGCCCCCATCTACGCGCAGATCGAACGGCGCCACGACGAGACGGTCCAACGCCTCCAGGAATGGATCCACCAACCCTCGATCGCCGCCGAGAACCGGGGCGTCGAGGAAGGCTGCGAGCTGACGATGCGACTCTTGCGCGATGCGGGATTCACTCAAGTCACGAAGCTGCCCTCGAGCGGTCAGCCCGGCATCTTCGCCACCCTCGACGCGGGCGCGCGGCGCACGCTCGGTCTCTACTTCATGTACGACGTGAAACAGGTGGATCCCGCGGAATGGTCCTCCCCGCCGTGGGACGCGGCGCTGGTCGACAAGTCCGGCCTCGGCAAAGTCGTCATGGGCCGC
>DASYTV010000067.1:0-10191 GCA_036001885.1 Actinomycetes bacterium | reverse complement strand
CCTCAGGCCGCGGGCGCGGCGATGGAGGGCAAGGACGTTCGGTTCGGCGTCTCGAACTCCGCCACCTTTGCCGCGTCGACGACGTTGACGTCGACCGGGGCGGTCGATTCGTTCCACGATTCGTACACCGCCCTCGGCGGCATGATGCCGATCGTCAACATGATGCTCGGCGAGGTGGCGCCCGGCGGGACCGGATCGGGCCTGTACGGCATGCTGATCCTCGCCACCATCACCGTCTTCGTGGCGGGCCTCATGGTGGGCCGAACACCGGAGTACATCGGCAAGAAGATCGGCGCACGCGAGATCAAATTCGCATCGCTCTACTTCTTGACGACACCCGCGCTGGTGCTCATCGGCACAGCAGCGGCGTTCGCGACGGGCAACAACGACACCGCCCTCAATGTGGGGCCGCACGGTCTTTCAGAAGTGCTCTACGCCTTCACGTCTGCGAGCAACAACAACGGGTCCGCGTTCGCCGGTATCACGGTGAACACCACGTGGTGGGATACCTCGCTGGGCCTCGCAATGCTCTTTGGGCGGCTGCTGCCGATCATCTTCGCGCTCGGCCTGGCCGGCGCGCTCGCCCGGCAGCGACCCGTCCCCGCCTCTGCCGGCACCCTGCCAACCCACCGGCCCCTGTTCATCAGCATGGTCGTCGGAGTCGTAGTGATCGTGGTGGCACTCACCTTCCTGCCCGCCCTCGCCCTCGGCCCGCTGGCCGAAGGTCTGTAGAACATCAAGGACGAGAAGCGAATGTCTCAAACCTCCGTGGCACCCAAGAAACCAACCAGGGAACCGGTGCTCGCGAGAACCCACCGCGTGGGCGGCGGGCTGCTCGACCCGAGGCAGCTCTGGCGATCGCTGCCGGACGCGTTGCGCAAGCTCGACCCGCGCACCCTTTGGCATAACCCCGTGATGTTCATTGTCGAGGTGGGCGCGGTCTTCACCACCGTGCTCGCCATCTCCGATCCGAGCGTCTTCGCCTGGCTGATTTCGGTCTGGCTTTGGCTCACGGTCGTCTTCGCGAACCTTGCCGAGGCGGTGGCAGAAGGGCGCGGCAAGGCCCAGGCCGCGGCGTTGCGTAAGGCCAAGACCGACACGATCGCTCGCCGCCTCGTCGGCTGGGTCGAAGGTGCCGAACCTTCCAGCTACCGCGAGGAGCCGGCACCCGCGACCGAGTTGCGGCAGGGCGACATCGTCGTGGTCGAGGCTGGACAGATCATTCCCGGCGACGGCGACGTCGTTGAGGGGATTGCCAGCGTCGACGAGTCTGCGATCACCGGTGAGTCCGCGCCCGTCATCCGCGAGTCCGGTGGTGACCGCAGCGCGGTCACCGGCGGGACCCGGGTTCTCTCCGACCGGATCGTCGTCCACATCACCCAGCGACCTGGGCAGAGCTTCATCGACCGGATGATCGCTCTCGTCGAGGGGGCGAGCAGGCAGAAGACGCCCAATGAGATCGCTTTGAACATCCTGCTTGCGGCTTTGACCCTCATCTTCCTGTTCACTGTGGTCACCCTGCAGCCGATGGCGATCTTCTCGAAGGACTACCAGGCCGCGGCGCCCAACACACTGGCGATCGACTCGCACGGCGTCACCGGGATCGTCCTTGTCTCCCTGCTCGTCGCTCTCATCCCGACCACGATCGGTGCGCTCCTCAGCGCGATCGGCATCGCCGGGATGGATCGCCTCGTACAGCGCAACGTGCTCGCGATGAGCGGCCGGGCGGTGGAGGCGGCCGGCGATGTGAACACCCTGCTGCTGGACAAGACCGGCACGATAACCCTCGGGAACCGAGAGGCCACCGAGTTCCTGCCAATCAACGGCGTCAAGGTGGCCGAGGTGGCCGACGCAGCGCAACTCTCCAGCCTTGCCGACGAGACGCCGGAAGGCCGCTCGATCGTCGTCCTCGCGAAGAACGTGTTCGGGCTCCGAGCCCGCGACGAGGGTCTTATGCCGCATGCCCACTTCGTCGCGTTCAGCGCGGAGACCCGGATGTCCGGGGTGGACCTCGAACTCGATCGCGGCGGCATGCGCCGCATCCGCAAGGGGGCGGCCGCCGCGGTGATGACGTGGGTACGTGACAACGGGGGCCGTTCCACCGGCGACGTCGGCCCGATAGTTGACGGCATCAGCGCCAGCGGCGGCACACCGCTGGTCGTGGCCGAGCGCGTGGACGGTCAGCCCGCCCGGGCCCTCGGCGTGATCCACCTCAAGGACATCGTCAAGCAGGGCATGCAGCAGCGGTTCGACGAGATGCGCCGGATGGGCATTCGAACCGTCATGATCACAGGGGACAACCCGCTGACCGCCGAGGCCATAGCCAGGGAGGCGGGGGTCGACGACTTCCTGGCCGAGGCCAAGCCGGAGGAGAAGCTCGCCCTGATCAGGAAGGAGCAGGAGGGCGGGCGGCTGGTTGCGATGACCGGCGATGGCACCAACGATGCCCCTGCGCTCGCGCAGGCGGACGTCGGTGTGGCCATGAACACCGGCACGTCGGCCGCCAAGGAGGCCGGCAACATGGTCGACCTCGACTCCGACCCGACCAAGCTGATCGAGATCGTCGAGATCGGCAAGCAGTTGCTGATCACCCGCGGCGCTTTGACGACGTTCTCCATCGCCAACGACATCGCGAAATATTTCGCGATCATCCCAGCGATCTTTGCCACGGTCTACCCGAGCCTGGACGCGCTCAACATCATGCGGCTGCACTCACCGACCTCGGCCGTCCTGTCTGCGATCATCTTCAACGCACTGATCATCATCGCGTTGATACCGCTCGCGCTGCGAGGTGTGCGATACAAGCCGAGCAGTGCGTCGGCTTTGCTGACCCGCAACCTGTGGATCTACGGGCTCGGTGGTGTGATCGTCCCGTTCATCGGCATCAAGCTCCTCGATGTCTCCATCGTCCAGTTCATTCCAGGGATCTCGTGATGCGCCTACCTCTTTGGCTCAGTCAGCACCTCGCGGCGCTCCGTGCGCTGCTGGTCTTCACCGTCGTGGCCGGCCTGGCGTACCCCTTGGTAATGACCGGCATCGCGCAGCTCCCCGGGTTGCACGACAAGGCACAGGGCTCGCTCGTCGACGGCCGGAACGGCCAGGACGTCGGCAGCCGGATCATCGGTCAGCCCTTCACCGATGCGGACGGCAACCCGGTACCGAAGTACTTCCAGTCCAGGCCGTCGGCGGCCGGCGACGGCTATGACCCGACATCGACCGCGGCGAGCAACCTCGGCCCGGAGAGCATCGAGGACACCCTCGCCACCAACCCGGACGACGCCAGCCAGGCCCTGCTGACGCAGGTGTGCGCCCGTAGCAAGGCGATCGGCGAACTCGAAGGCGTCGACGGCAGCCGGCCCTACTGCACACCGGGCGGTGTCGGCGCCGTGCTGCAGGTGTTCTACTCGAAGGGACTGACGGGCGCTGTCACCCGGGCCGTCAGTGTCAACGAAGCATGCCCAGCCACGCCGTTCATCACGACCTACAAGGGCGTCTCCGTTGAGTGCGCCAAGCCGGGCGAGGACTATGCCGGCGGTCTGCTGACTCCGATCCGGGGCGACGCTCCCGCGCATCCGGTCGTGCCCGCCGACGCGGTCACGGCGAGCGCGAGCGGCCTCGACCCGAACATCAGCGTCGCGTACGCCGACCTGCAGGCACCGCGGATCGCCCGCGAGCGCGGCATCGATCTCAGGTCGGTGCAGGAGCTGATCAAGGATCATACGACGGGCCGGGCGCTGGGTTTCATGGGTAGCGCAGCCGTGAACGTCCTTGAGCTCAACCTCGCGCTCGACCGCGAGTTCGGGTGAGGCCTGCGTGGCCGAGGGAGGATCTGTCTATGGGACGTGGACAGCTGAGGATCTACCTTGGTGCGGCGCCAGGCGTCGGCAAGACCTTCGCCATGCTGGAGGAGGCACAGCGGCGCAAGCAGCGCGGCACTGACATGGTGGTCGGCTTCGTCGAGAGCCATGGCCGGAAGAAGACCGAGGCGCTGCTTGACGGTCTGGAGATCGTCCCGCGAAGGACGATGACCTACCGCGGCGCGACGTTCACCGATATGGACGTGGACGCCGTCCTCGCCCGACGCCCGGCCGTGGCGGTGGTCGACGAGCTCGCCCACACCAACGTCCCAGGCTCGAGGAACGAGAAGCGCTGGCAAGACATCGAGGAGTTGCTCGACGCCGGGATCACGGTGCTGTCCACGGTGAACATCCAGCACCTCGAGTCGCTCAACGATGTCGTGGAGGAGATCACCGGCGTCGTCCAGCGAGAGACCGTCCCAGACGAGATCGTTCGTCGCGCTGACCAGGTGGAGCTGGTCGACCAGACGCCAGAGGCGCTACGCCGGCGGATGGTCCATGGCAACGTCTACGCCCCGGAGAAGATCGACGCCTCGCTCGGCAACTACTTCAGAATCGGCAACCTCACAGCATTGCGCGAGCTCGCGCTGCTGTGGCTGGCGGACAAGGTCGACGAGCAGCTTGATCGCTACCGTACCGAGCACAAAATCGTGGGGACCTGGGAAGCGAGGGAGCGCGTGGTCGTCGCGCTTACCGGGGGGCCGGAAGGCGACACGCTCATCAGGCGGGCCGCGCGCATCGCTGCGCGGACAAAGGGCGCCGACCTCCTCGCGGTGCATGTCACCCGCAGCGACGGTCTCGTCGGCGCCGACCCTGCCCTGCTGTCAAAGCAGCGGGTACTCGTCGAGAGCCTGGGCGGCACCTATCACGAGGTCGTCGGCAACGACATCCCCACCGCTCTCCTCGACTTCGCCCGTGGCGTGAACGCGACCCAGCTGGTGCTCGGTGCCAGCCGGCGCGGTCGGATCGCCCAAATCTTCGCCCCCGGCGTCGGGGTCACCACGACTGCGCATTCAGGCAGCATCGACGTCCACCTGGTGACGCATGAGCAGATCGGCAGGGGTCGGCGCCGCCCGCTGCGGGTGTCCAGCGCGTTGTCAGGCCGCCGCCAGCTGGCCGGCTTCGTCCTCGCCGCGGCCGGACTACCCCTGCTCACGTACGTCCTCGCGCTGTTGCGTGGCGACTTGTCGCTGACCAGCGACATTCTGCTCTTCCTCGCCCTTGTCATCGCCGTCGCCCTCATCGGTGGGTTGGGACCCGCCCTGGTCGGGGCGGTTGGCGGCTCGCTCCTGCTCAACTACTACTTCACCCCGCCGATCCATACCTGGACGATTGCTGAGCACGAGAACCTCCTCGCCCTCGTCGTGTTCCTCGTCGTGGCCGGGTCGGTGAGCGCGGTGGTCGACCTCGCGGCCCGGCGGACCAGGGAGGCGGCTCACGCCAGCGCGGATGCGCAGACACTGGCGACGGTGGCCGGCGCGGTACTGCGCGGGGCCCGCCCGCTCCAGGCGCTGCTCGAGCGGCTGCGCGAGACGTTCAGCCTCGACTCGGTGACCCTCCTCGAGCGGCTGCCCGACGCACCGCGCAGCCCCGACCGGCAGCGAGACCCCGGCTCCTGGCGAGTGGCAGCCTGCGTCGGTGAGCCACCGTGCCTCGCGCCCGGCGAGGGCGACGTCGAGGTTCCGGTCGACGAGAGCCTCGCGCTGGCCCTTCGCGGCCGCCCGCTGGACGCCTCCGACCGGCGCATCGTCGAGGCGTTCGCGGCGCAGGCCGCCATCGCGCTCAGGCAGGAGCGCCTTGCCGCCGAGGCTGCCGCTGCCAAGCCGCTGGCCGAGGCCGACAGGATGCGGACGGCGCTGCTCGCCGCCGTCAGCCACGACCTCCGCACGCCCCTCGCGTCGGCGAAGGCGGCCGTGACCGGCCTGCGCAGCAAGGAGGTGTCCTACACCGATGAGGACCGCGACGAGCTGCTCGCGACCGCCGACGAGTCGCTCGACCGGCTCAGCCGGCTCGTGGCCAACCTGCTCGACATGAGCAGGCTGCAGGCCGGTGCCCTTGGCGTTTCCATGGCCCCCATCGGGCTCGAGGATGCCGTACCAAAGGCGCTCGACGAGCTCGGGCAGGCCGGTCGGTCAGTACGCCTCCATATCCCGGAGGACCTGCCTGCCGTCGAGGCCGATCCCGGACTGCTCGAACGCGTCCTCGTCAACGTTGTCGGGAACGCGCTGCGATTCAGCCCGATCGACCAGCCCCCGATGGTGAGCGCGAGCGAACATGGCGGCCTGGTCGAGCTGCGGGTGGTCGATCACGGCCCTGGCATCCCGGAGCAGGAGCGCGATCAGGTGTTCCTGCCCTTCCAGCGGCTTGGCGACCGCGACAACGACACCGGAGTCGGGCTCGGCCTGGCGCTCTCCCGCGGGTTGGCCGAAGCCATGGGCGGAACGCTGATCCCGGAGACGACCCCCGGCGGTGGGCTCACGATGGTCCTCGCACTTCCGGCCGCCGAGCAGGCGATTGGCGCCGAAGAGACGGAGGCGACGCAGCTCGCGGACAGGGCCATCGTCGAGCGGCTGCACCGCCGACCTCGTACCGGAGAGGGGTCCCGTTGACCCGGATCCTTGTCGTCGACGACGAACCGCAGATCCTCAGGGCCCTCCGGATCAACCTTCGGGCCAGGAAGTACGACGTCGACATCGCACCGGACGGCACGACGGCACTCCGGCTGGCCGCGAGCCACAAGCCGGATCTCGTGGTGCTCGATCTCGGCCTACCCGACCTCGATGGGGTAGAAGTGATCAAGGGACTGCGCGGCTGGACGACGATCCCGATCATCGTGCTCTCCGGGCGTGCCGGGAGCTACGACAAGGTGGCGGCTCTTGACGCCGGGGCGGATGACTATGTCACGAAGCCGTTCGGTGTCGACGAGCTGCTCGCCCGCATCCGTGCCGTGACCCGCCGCCTGACAGCCGCGGAGCAGCCCATCCCGGCTGTGCAGGTCGGGCGGTTCACCGTGGACATCGCCAACCACGTGGTCCGCGAGACCGCCTCGGGGGAGGAGGTCAGGCTCACGCCGACCGAGTGGGGGCTGCTCGAGATCCTCGCCAGGAACCCGGGCAAGCTGATCAGCCAGCGCCAGTTGTTGCAGGAAGTGTGGGGGCCGCAGTACGGATCGGAAACCCACTACCTCCGCCAGTACATGGCTCAGGTACGCCGAAAGCTCGAAGACGATCCTGCGCACCCGCGCTACCTGCTCACCGAGCCTGGCATGGGCTACCGGTTCCGTCCCGCCGCGGACGCCGTCTAGCGTCCCGCTGAGGTTTCAGAGCCCACCCCGGGCATGCGTTTCGCTGGCGTCGCTTCGACGGGAGCCGCGTTAAGGGAGGGTCAGGATCTCGTAGCCGGACTCGGTGACGAGGACGGTGTGCTCAAACTGCGCGGTGCGTTGGCGGTCCTTGGTGACCGCCGTCCAGCCGTCAGGCCATACGTCGTACTCGATGGTCCCCAGGGTGAGCATCGGCTCGATGGTGAAAGTCATTCCGGGAACCATCTCCAGCGATGCCGCCGGGTCGTCGTAATGCGGGACGATCAGCCCGGAATGGAACGCAGTGCCAATCCCGTGTCCGGTGAAGTCGCGAACCACGCCGTAATGAAAACGCTTCGCGTACGCCTCGATCACCCGGCCGATGACGTTGATGCGCCGGCCGGGGGCGACCGCCTTGACGCCACGCATCATCGCCTCGTGAGTCCGCTCGACCAGCAGCCGGGATTCCGCGTCGACGGCACCCGCGAGAAAGGTGGCATTCGTGTCGCCGTGTACGCCGTCGATGTAGGCGGTGATATCGATGTTGACGATGTCACCGTCGTTGATGACGGTCGAATCGGGGATGCCGTGGCAGATCACTTCGTTGAGCGACGTGCACATCGACTTGGGATATCCCCGATAACCGAGAGTGGACGGATATGCGCCGTGGGCGATAAGGAATTCGTGGCCAATCTGATCGAGTTCATCGGTCGTGATGCCGGGCCTTACCGCCTGTCCAGCCCCGACCAGCGCCTGAGCAGCGATCTTGCCGGCCCGCCGCATCCGGTCGATCGTCTCGCCGTCCTTCACCTCGGATCCGTTGAACGGGGTGGGGCGGCGGCGCCCGACGTACTCCGGACGGGCGATGTCCACCGGCACCGGACGCGGCGGCGAGAGGATTCCCGGCGCGAGCTGGGAAACATCCCCCTGCTGGATGGCGTCCATGGTCAGGAAGCATACGTTGGAGGCAGCGCCATGGCCGAGGAGAGGAGCCGGGCATGAGCGAGCAGTGGTATTTCTGTCTGAAGCACATGCGGGTGGAAAAGGACCCGGCGTGCCCGCGCGCCGAGGCGCTTGGACCCTACGACTCGTACGAGGGGGCCGCCCGCGCGCTGGAGACCGCCCAGGAGCGCAACGAGGCCTGGGACGACGACCCGCGCTGGCGGGACGACGACGACTGACGGCGGTCACCCGTCCGCGACAGCGACAGCCGCTGCGGCGGCGCGTAGGTCGCGTTGCCGAACGGCATGCACATTTGTGCGGTCGTCGTACGTCCAGAAGCGAGGCAGTCCGGCGCCGAGTGCCGTGACCGATGCAATACACATCAGCCCACCGGAGACAATCGACGGCCGCACCCCGATGAATGAGGCGACACCGCCGGCCCTGGCTTGGCCGAGCAGCGGTCCTGAGGAATAGCTGAGCAGCTCGATCCCGGCCAGCCGTCCGCGGTATTCATCGGGGATTGTCTGGTTCCAGATTGTCGAACGGAACAGCCCGCTTATCATGTCGGCGCCGCCGGCGACGGCCAGGAAGAACAGCACCAGCCACACGTTGCGGGTCAGCCCGACGGCGGCAATAGCCGCTCCCCAGGCAAGGGCGGCGTACACGATTGCCTTCCCGTGCCGATGGACCTGACTGGTCCAGCCGCTCGTGAGCGTGGCGGCAAGCGCCCCGACTTGACCGGCGGCATAGAGCATGCCGAGAGCCCACGGCGTACCAAGCTCGTCGGCCAGGAACGGGAAGAGCGCGATCGGCATGGCGAAGAACATCGCCGCCATGTCCACGACGTAGGTTCCGACGAGTTCCGTCCGGCTCATCGCATACCGCAGCCCGGCAAGGATGCCGCGAACGCTCGGCCTTTCGGCGTCAACCGGTGGCGGGACCGCGCGCATCATCGAAAGCGCGATCAAACAGATCAGGAACGTCCCGGCATCGATCGCGTAGGCGACGGACAGCGGTGCGGTGACGACGAGGATGCCACCGACCACTGGGCCGAGGATGGAGCCGGCCTGCCACCGGAACGACGAGACTGCAGCTGCGGCCGCCAGCTGGTCGTGCGCCACGATCCGGGGGATCAGTGCTTCCAGCGAGGGGCGCTGCAGCCCGTCGAGCGCGGCGACGAGGCCGACGACGACATAGAGGGGCCAGACCTGGGGCTCGTCGAGCAATGAGTTGACCAGGAGGACACAGGTGAGCAGGCACATCCCCGCCTCACAGCCGAGGACCATCTTCCTGCGATCGACCGCATCGGCCAGTGCCCCGCCCCACAGGCCGAAACCGACGAGCAGCACCAACTCGGCAGCGCCGAGCAGCCCGACCGCGAGGTAGGAGCCGGTGAGTTCCTTCACTTGGAACGGAATCGCTACGAAGGTGATGAAGCTACCGAACATCGACACCGCGCCGCCGCCGATGAGAAGCCGGAAGTCTCGGCTCGAGCGAAGGGGACCGATATCGACCGCGATATGGCGCGCAAGCGCGGTGAGCCGGCGCCGTGGGGCGCTGGCTTCGGGCTGGTCTCCGCCCGTCGGTGATTGGCGCTGATCGGCCACGTCAGGGGACCGTACGTCCCCGGCCGAGATGATCGCCAACCAATAACCGCCCACCCGTCATGTGGGGAACCACTGCTCCATCCCGCTCCGCATGAGGGGCACCTTCATCCCATTAGTTCGGGTGAGTGCCCCTCAGGCCTGCCGGGTTCGAGCGACGGCGGCCTTCATGCGCTGCGGTCCGAAAAAGGCCCCCCTAGTGAGGGGAGCGCGGCGCCGGTCCAGCGATTACGTCGAGGAACCTAGCGAGTCGGCTCTGCTGGCGACGGCCGGCACTGCCTTGATCGCCGGCGGCGACCGGCACGATGTGCTGCCCGAGCTCAAAGGTCACGAGGGGACTCTCGATGCCGGCGCTGGTCTCTTCGATGTCGTCCTGCTCGATATCCCGGCCCGCGTTCCCCGCCTCGACCCCTTGCGGCAGGACGAGCGCGTCGTGCGCCAGATCGGCAAGATCGGGATCGCCCGAGTCCATCGTCAGGATCGTGGC
>DASYTV010000066.1:0-1769 GCA_036001885.1 Actinomycetes bacterium | reverse complement strand
GGCATCAGCACGGTGAACTCGTCACCGCCCAGGCGGGCGAGGGTGTCCCCGTCCCGCAGGCAGCCGGCCAGCCGTTGCGCGACGTCGCAGAGGAGTTGGTCCCCGGCGTCGTGGCCGAGGCTGTCGTTGACCACCTTGAAGTGGTCCAGATCGACGAAGAGCAGCCCGACGGTCTGCCCGCGCTGCCGGAGCGCGTGCTCCAGCCGGTCCTGGAACAGGGCCCGGTTCGGCAGGCCGGTCAGCGCGTCGTGGAACGCCTGCTGGGACAACCGCTCCTCGTACTGCGCCCGCTCGGTGATGTCGCTGTAGTTGAGGACCAGACCGCGGACGGTCGGGTCGTCGAGCAGGTCGGTGGCGGTCATCTCGAAGCGCCGGGGCGCCTGCCCGTCCCCCAGGGGCCGCATGCGGACCTCCCCCATGGTGGGCATCCCCGACCGCGTCTGGGACTGTTCGAACAACTGCCTGGCGATGTCCTGGTCGTCCGGCTCGATGAGATCCAGGAACGGCCGGCCGATGATGTCCTCGGGCGGGTAGCCGAGTACCTGCTGGATCGCCGGGCTCTGGTAGCGGATGACCGCGTCGGCGCCGATCACCGTGAACACGTCCGAGGCGTGATGCACCAGCGCCCGGAAGCGCTGCTCGCTCTCGCGCAGGTCGGCCCTGCTCTCGTGGAGGCTGCTCGCCATGGCGTTGAAGGCGTTGCCAAGCTGGGCCAGCTCGTCGTCGCCGCTCACCGGGATCCGATGCGACAGGTCGTCCGAGCCGAACCGCGCCGCCGCGTCCTTCAACGACAGCAGGGGTCGGGTGATCGAGCGGCCCAGCCGCCTTGCCAGGAGCAACGCGACGGTCGAGCCGATGAGGAGCGCCGCGAGGCCGGCCAGGAGCTGGTTCTGCTCCCGCCGCCGCAGTGACGAGATCTCGTCGGCGACCTGGTTGCCGTTGAGCGAGTGGAGGTCGGCCAGGATCGACGCCGCCTCGTCGATGTGGTCGTGGAAGGGATCGAGCCGGTCGTCGGTCACGCCTCCCTCCGGGACCGCCTTCGCCGCCTCGATATCGGCCGCGGACGTCTTCCACATCGCGTCGGCCTTGGCCGCGAGCTGACGCTCCTGCTGCGTGGCCAAGGTCTGGAGATCGTCGAAGCGCCGATCGATCAGCGCGCTGTGCGCGACGAACTGTTCGTCCGTGGCCGGGTCGTCCCCCTCGACGGAGGCTTCGCCCAGGTCGTCGGCCTGCACGAGCAGGTCCCTGACCGTCTCGATGAGCTTGGACTCCTCGACGGTCTCCTCGCGGAACTCCTCCAGCGCCGAGATCGAGAGGCGGAACGTGATCAGCCCTGCCGCCGCGACCGCCGCGACCGGCAGCAGCATGGTCGCCAACGCCAGCCGCAAGCGGCGGGCGAGCGACGACCGGGGTTCGGGAATCTGGCCCATGGGACTGTTGTCGGCCAGCGGCAAGGCGAGCCTTACCTATAGGAAGATCCTATGGGAAGCCGGGCCGGTTGGTCTTGGACTCGCCGGGGACGCCGCGACAGCATGACCGTGACGCGCCACCCGACTCCCGAGGAGGACCATCGTGCTCAACTCCGTGCGCAGCGTCGGCATCTACGTGGGCGACCAGGACCGCGCCAAGAAGTTCTTCACCGACACCCTCGGCTTCGAGCTCCTGCAGGACACGCCGATGGGGGAGGGCCCCGGCGCCGCCCGCTGGATCGAGGTGGCCCCGCCCGACCGCGGCGTGATCCTGGTGCTGTTCACCGCCGACGGCCAGCA
>DASYTV010000065.1:0-7043 GCA_036001885.1 Actinomycetes bacterium | reverse complement strand
TGTTCCTGCTGGCCGTGACCTTCCTTCCGTTCCCGACCCGGCTCGTCGCCGAGGGGCTGCACGAGAGGGACGCCGAACGTGTCGCGGTCACGGTCTACGGGCTGACCCTGCTGGCCATCCGTGTCCTCCTGATAGCCCTCGATGGGTACGCCCGTCACGAGCCTCTCTACTCCGTGCAAACAGAAGGCGAAGAACTGCGGGCCGCTCAACGTAAATCCCTCGTGGCGGTCATCTGCTATGTACTCGTGATCCTCCTCGGGCTCCTCTTGCCGCGACTGGCGGTGGCGTTGTACTTCGCACTCGCGGTTTACCTAGTTTTGCCGTCCAGACACGTGGTGGCACGACTCCGGTCCCAACCCTCAGGGCCAGCAAAACCGCTAGCTGGAGCCTGACAGCGCGATCACGCCGTTGACGTCGGGATATGCGTTAGAAACCGTACGCGACCGAATGCAGCCGTACCGGTTGACCCGTACGATCAGCTATGTGGATGCTTGGGTTTGGTGGGTCATCGCGGCGGTTGTGCTCGTCGTCGCAGAGATGCTCAGCCTGACGCTGATCCTCGCCATGCTCGCCGCCGGCGCTGCCGCCGCTGCCGTCGCCGGGTTCCTGGGTGTCAATGTCCTCGGGCAAGTTCTGATCTTCTCGGGGGTGTCCTTGGCAGGCCTCGTCGTTGTAAGGCCGGTCGCCAAGCGGCACCTCTATCCGGCGCCGTCGATCAGGACCGGTGTCGATGCACTCGTCGGATCGAAGGCACTGGTCCTCGAACAGGTCGACGCACATCGTGGACGCATCAAGCTCGCCGGCGAGGTGTGGTCGGCCCGGACCTACGACGGCGAGTCGGTGGTTGAACCGGGCCAGACCGTGGACGTAGTAAAGATCGACGGTGCGACAGCGCTCGTCATCTGAGGTCGACCGGCCTCGGACTGTGATCGGGCTTCGGACAAGGAGTCTTAGGTGATCGCGTATATCTTGATCGGCGTCGTAGCGCTCTTCGTGCTGGTGACGCTGGTACGAGCGGTCCGGATTGTGCCGCAGGCGCACGCCGGGATCGTCGAACGGCTCGGGCGCTACCAGCGCACCCTGAACGCCGGGCTGAGCCTGCTGATTCCGTTCATCGATCGCCTCAAGCCGCTGATCGACCTGCGGGAACAGGTCGTGTCCTTCCCGCCACAGCCGGTCATCACCCAGGACAACCTGGTTGTCTCGATCGATACAGTCATTTACTTCCAGGTCACCGACCCCAAGGCGGCGACGTACGAGATCGCCAACTACATCCAAGGTGTCGAGCAGCTGACCGTCACGACCCTGCGTAACGTGGCCGGCGCCATGGATCTGGAGAAGACACTGACGTCCCGCGAGGAGATCAACGG
The DNA here is from genome assembly GCA_036001885.1 of Actinomycetes bacterium. Lineage (GTDB taxonomy): Bacteria > Actinomycetota > Actinomycetes > JAKEEW01 > JAKEEW01 > DASYTV01. The sequence continues at coordinate 5,673 of DASYTV010000065.1, read as the reverse complement.
GGCCCTGCGCGGCGTCCTCGATGAGGCAACCGGCAAGTGGGGCATCCGTGTCAACCGGGTCGAGCTCAAGGCGATCGATCCGCCGATGACGATCAAGGACGCGATGGAGAAGCAGATGCGCGCCGACCGCGACAAGCGCGCCACAATTCTCACCGCCGAAGGCGTGAAGCAGTCCCAGATCCTCACCGCGGAAGGTGAGCGGCAGGCGTCGATCCTTCGCGCCGAGGGTGACGCCAGGGCACAGGTGCTGCGAGCCGAGGGTGAATCGAACGCGATCCGTCAGGTTTTCGGTGCCATTCACAGCGGCAATCCGGATCAGAAGCTGCTCGCCTACCAATACCTCCAGATGCTTCCCGAGATCGCTAGGGGCGACTCGAACAAGGTCTGGATCGTGCCCAGTGAGCTGGGCGAGGCGCTCAAGGGCCTCGGGAGCGTGCTCCCGAAGGTGACCGGTGCCGAGCCCAACGGTCAGGCGCCGACGTCCGAGACCCCGCCGGCCACCTAGCACGGCGTCCGCCTCTGGACACTCGCGTCGGGAGCGGGACGCCCCAACCGCACGAGGGACCCTGTCGCCGTTTCGGTCGTGTACGGGCAGGATGGACGAGCGCAGGAACCGCACGGACGAGAGGGGTATCGCATGGCCACCACCCGCACCGCCAACGCCCACTGGGAGGGCTCCCTCCTCGAAGGAGGCGGCAAGGTTTCGCTTGACTCGTCGGGACTCGCGACGTTCGAGGTCACCTGGGCATCGCGGGCTGAAACGCCGAACGGTCGAACCAGTCCGGAGGAGCTCATTGCGGCAGCGCACTCCTCGTGCTACTCCATGGCGCTGGCGCATGCGCTCGCGCAGGCCGGCACCCCGCCCACGTCGATCGACACCAGGGCGGACGTCACCTTCCAGCCTGGAGAAGGCATCACCGGCATCCACCTCACCGTGCGCGGCTCGGTGCCAGGCATCTCGGCCGAAGACTTCGCGACCGCCGCCGAGGGCGCAAAGACCGGGTGCCCGGTGAGCCAGGCACTGACCGGTACGACGATCACGCTCGACGCCGCCCTCGTCTGATCCCAGCGCAGTGCTGCTGACCGAGCCGGTTTTCGCTGGTACACCTGCGGTAACGACGCTGACCGGCTCGGTAGAAGCAGCTCCCGGGAATTACTCCCCGTGGTAGAGGAAGTCAAGCGCGGCTGTCACCCACTCGGGTCGGACAGCCGACAGAAGCGTGAACGCGAGGACCAGCAGGTCCACCGGTATCAGGATCTGTAGAGCCCGCCTCGTGCTCATCCCGCCTCCGCACGCGACACTAGATTGCCCGAGCGGGTCGAGTGGGCACGTTCCGCTAGCCCGTACTCGTACCGACGTAGCGGAAGGTCCCGCCGATGACCCGGCTCGCCGACACGATCACCACTATCCACCCCCTCGACAGGGTGGCGCAGGCCGCTGCTGCCGAGCGGCAGTCCCGGCTGACTAAGCCGCCGGGCTCCTTAGGCGTTCTCGAGGATCTTTCCGTTCAGCTCGCCGGACTGGCCGGGACTTGCCCGCCGCCGATCCCTGAACCAGCAGTCGTCGCGATCTTCGCCGCCGACCACGGGGTTCACGCTCAGGGTGTGACGCCCTGGCCGCAGGAGGTCACGGCTCAGATGGTGGCGAATTTCGTCACTGGCGGTGCCGTCGTCAACGCATTTGCGAGGCAGATGGGCGCCACTGTCCGGGTTATCGATGTCGGCGTTGCCGGGATGCTGCCGGCGGACGCCGGCGTGGGCCTGCTCATCAGGAAAATCCGCCCGGGAACCGTCGACATGACCGTCGGCGCTGCCATGACGAGACCTGAGGCAGAGGCCGCGATAGAGACGGGAATTGAGGTGGCTGCTGAGCTTGCCGGAGCCGGCTACCGCTGCCTGCTCACCGGTGACATGGGCATCGCGAACACGACCGCGTCAGCCGCGCTGATCGCTGCGTTCACCCGGCGGGAGGCCGCTGTTGTCACCGGCCGTGGGACCGGCATCGACGATGTGACCTACGAGCGCAAGGTGGAGGTCGTCCGGCGCGCACTGGCCGTCCACAAGCCGGATCCGGCAGACCCGATCGGCACCCTCGCAGCGGTCGGCGGTCTCGAGCACGCGGCGCTGGCCGGCTTCCTCCTGGGCGCCGCCGCCGCAAGGATCCCGGTCATCCTCGACGGCGTCACAGCAGGTTCGGCCGCACTTGTCGCTGCCGGGTTGTCCACCGACGTGCTCGCTGCCTGCGTCGCAGGCCACCGATCGGCCGAGCCAGGACATGCAATCGCCTTGAAGCACCTTGGCCTGAGTCCCCTGATCGAGCTCGAACTGCGGCTGGGCGAGGGCACCGGCGCACTGCTGGCGCTGCCGATCGTCCAGAGCGCTGTCCGTGCCCTGCACGATGTCGCCACCTTCGATGCTGCTGGTGTGACTGAGAAGGCGTGAGTTGTGCATGCTGTCTAGCAAAGGCGATCATCGACCCGTCGACGCGACGGTCTATCCCGTGGGGCTCCGCCTTGCCGGCCGCCTGGTCGTCGTCGTCGGCGGCGGCGCAGTCGGGCAGCGACGCATCGGTGGTCTGCTGGCAGCGAAGGCCGATGTGCTCCTGATCTCGCCGCACGTCACGGCATCGCTTGAAGCGATGGCCGCGGGTGAACGGCTCAGGTGGCTGCCGCGGGCGTACCAGAACGGCGATCTAGACGATGCCTGGTACGTCCACGCTTGCACCGACGATCCGGCTGCCAATGCCGCGGTCGCGGCGGAGGCCGCAGCGCGCCGGATCTTCTGTGTACGGTCCGACGACGCGGCGTCAGCCAGTGCGTGGACACCTGCCATCGGCAGACACGACGACGTGACACTCGCGGTCTTCGGCGGCGGGGACCCACGCCGGGCAGCGGCAGTCCGTGACGGCGCGCTCGAGCGGCTGCGCGACGGGTCGATTGCCGCCCCCAGATTCCGCGTTCCGGTATCTGAGGGCGATGCGCCCGCTGCGGAATCGTCCGGTTCGGCGGGCGCACTCCGGAGCTCCAGCCGGCCGTCCGTGGCAACCGGCACAGCCGGGCATACCGGTGGATCGCCTGCTGACAAGATCAGCGCCGGACAGGTGATCTTGGTCGGTGCTGGGCCGGGCGACGTGGACTTGATCACGGTACGGGGGCGGCGCGCGCTAGCCGCCGCCGAGGTCGTCGTGGCCGACCGTCTCGTCCCGCAGGCGCTGCTGGATGAGCTCCCGCCACAGGTTGAGGTCATCGACGTCGCCAAGATCCCGCGTGGCCGTGCGGCTACCCAGGAGGACATCAACTCCCTGCTCGTCGCCAGAGCCCGCGCGGGCCAGGTCGTGGTGCGGCTCAAGGGTGGCGATCCCTTCGTCTTCGGCCGGGGCTACGAAGAAGTCGCGGCCTGCGTGGCCGCCGGCATTCCGTACACCGTTGTGCCCGGCGTAACCAGTGCGATCGCCGTGCCCGCGGCGGCGGGCATCCCGGTCACCCACCGGGGGGTGGCTCAGGAGGTCAGCTTCGTCGCCGGACATCTGCCGCCCGGAGACCCAAATTCGCAGGTCGACTGGTCCGCCCTCGCCCGCGGCAGAGGCACGCTCGTCCTCCTGATGGCGGTCGAGCAGCTCCGCGCGATCGCATCGGCGCTGGTCGAGCACGGCCGCGACGCGTCGACGCGGGTCGCCATCATCGAGAGTGGCACGACTGAGCGAGAGCGGGTGGTCGACGCGACACTGGACACCGCGGCGACCGCCGCCGCGGAGGCCGGCGTGCGGCCGCCTGCCGTGATCGTCATCGGCGATGTGGTCGAGATGGCCAGGCCCGGCCACGGGTGACGGGGTCAGGTCGATGAGCGTCGTCGGGGTCACCGATCCGAGAGACCCGCGGCTGGCCGACTACGTCGCGCTGACCGACGTGGAGTTGCGTCGCATCCAAGAGCCGGCCGAGGGGCTGTTCGTCGCCGAGGGGGCGAAGGTCATCAGGAGAGCGATCGCCGCCGGGTATCCGCTGCGGTCGATGCTGCTCGACCAGAAGTGGCGGATCGCGATGGCAGATCTCGTCGACTCGATCGAGGCGCCGGTGTACGTCGGCGAGCCGGAATTGCTGGAACGGGTGACCGGGTTCAATGTCCATCGCGGTGCGCTCGCCGCGATGGAGCGGCTGCCGCTGCCACCCCTGGCGCACCTCCTCGACGCATGTCGCCGCGTCGTCGTCCTCGAGGACATCAACGACCACACCAACATCGGCGCGATCTTTCGTGCTGCGGCGGCGCTCGGTATGGATGCGGTCCTGTTGGCACCTCGCTGCGCTGATCCGCTCTATCGGCGTTCGGTCAAGGTGTCCATGGGTGCCGTCTTCGCGGTGCCGTACACGCGTCTCGACGATTGGTACGGCGTGCCGCAGCGGCTGCGTGGGGCCGGCTTCCGGGTGCTGGCCCTGACGCCGGATCCGGGGGCGATCCCGATCGGAGCGCTGGACACGCAGGGATTGGAGCGGGTCGCACTGCTATTCGGCGCCGAAGGGGCTGGGCTGTCGAAGCGCTGGATGTCCAGCGCGGACCTTCGTGTACGCATCCCGATGGCACCCGAGGTGGACTCGCTCAACGTCGCCGCCGCTGCGGCGGTCGCCTTCTACGCGCTCACTCACCGCGGCATCGTGTGAAGGTGCTGCTAGCTCGAACCGGTCTCGGGGTGCACTGGCTAGTGGGGGAGCGGGGTGCGGGTACGCCGGTCGGGCCGGGTGGCGAGCGGGCGGACGCGATCACCCTTTGCTCGGTACATCGCCTTGTCCGCCTCGCGCAACAGTTGGTCGACGGTGGATGCCGGCGCAGAGGCGCCCAGGCCGATGCTTGCGCTCACCGTGATCACGTGGCCTTCGTAGTTGAGCGGCTGGCTGACCGCCTCCGCCAGCCGCTCGGTGAGGTCGTGTGCATCGGTGGTGTCGAGGTCACGAAGCACGATGACGAACTCGTCGCCGCCAAGCCGGGCGACCGTGTCGTTCTCCCGAACGTGCATCCGAAGCCGCCGTCCGATCTCGACCAGGACCGCGTCCCCGGCGTCGTGCCCGTAAGTGTCGTTCACCTGCTTGAAGTCATCGAGGTCGCAGAAGAGGACGACCACGGGCACGCTGCTGCCGAGCATCGCGTAAAGGCGAGTACGCAGCTCTGAGCGGTTAGGCAATCCGGTCAGCGGATCGTGCGCCGCGCGGTGCGCGAGCTTGAGCTCGCGTGCCCGCCGGTCGCTCACGTCGTGGACATGGATGAGCTGGAAGTCGGGCTGCCCCTCGGCATCGTGCACGATGGAGCTGTTCGCGGAGACCCACAGATGTGTGCCGTCTCGCCGCCGCATTCGCAGCTCGACCCGGCCGAGGTCGGCTTCGTCGCTGAGCATTACCCGATCGTCCGGATGGACGATGCCCCGCAGGCCGAGCTTGAGAAGGTCCCGCGTCGGATAGCCGAGCAGTTCCCCCAGTGCGGCGTTGACGCGCATGAGCTGGCCGCGGTCGTTCGGACGCAGGGAACGCATTGCCATCCCGCTGGGCGCGTTCTCGAAAGCGAGCCGGAAGCTCTCCTCGCTCGCCCTTAGCTCGTCAACCGACTGCACGAGCGCCGCGTGCAGGCGAGCGTTATCGATCGCGATGGCGGCCTGCGCCGCCAGCATCTCGAGGAGCTCTCGCTGCAGCG
>DASYTV010000064.1:0-4534 GCA_036001885.1 Actinomycetes bacterium | reverse complement strand
GCCACACGTATGTCGACGCGGTCGCGCCGCTGGTCTGGTCGGCGAGCGACCGCGACGGCTTCGTCCAGGACATCCAGGCGATGCGCCGCAGGGTGGAGGAGCACATCCCGGCCGACCAAGCTGACCGGCAGCTCAAGCTCGGCCGCGGAGGTCTGCGCGACGTGGAGTTCGCTGTACAGCTGCTCCAGCTGGTGCACGGCAGGGGTGACGAGACCCTCAGGAGCGGCAGCACGCTCGATGCGTTGCGGGCGCTCGCCGCCGGCGGCTATGTCGGGAGGGCGGACGCAGCTCAGCTCGCCGACACGTACCAGTTCTTGCGAAGCCTCGAGCATCGGCTGCAGCTGTACCGGCTGCGGCGTACCCACATCCTGCCGGAAGCCGAGTCGGAGCTGCGCAGACTGGGACGGGCCTTGGGCTATCGCGGAGATCCGATCGGCGAGCTGACCGCCGCCTGGCGGGAGCGTCAGCGCACCGCTCGCCGGTTGCACGAGAAGCTCTTCTACCGCCCGTTGCTGATCGCCGTCTCCCGGCTGCATTCCGAGGACGCCCGGCTCACTCCGCAAGCCGCGCAGCACCGGCTGGAGGCGCTCGGCTACGCCGATCCCGCCGGGGCTCTGCGGCACATTCAAGCACTCACGACGGGTGTCACCCGCCGTGCTGCAATCCAGCGGACGCTGCTGCCGGTGATGCTCGGCTGGTTCGCTGACGCCGCCGACCCCGATGGCGGCCTGCTCGCATTTCGGCAGGTGAGCGAGGCTCTCGGCACCACGCCTTGGTATCTGCGGTTGCTGCGGGACGAAGGCGCCACCGCCCAGCGACTGGCCCGGGTCCTTGCGTCCAGCAGGTATGCGTCCGATCTGCTGCTGCGTGCCCCGGAGGCCGTGGCGATGCTAGCCGACGATTCGCAGCTGCGACCGGTGGATCCTGCAGTCCTGATAGTCCAGGTCCGAGCCGCGGTCTCCCGGGCGGGCACACCCGAGGAGGCAGCCGAGGCCTGCCGTGCTATCCGCCGCCGCGAATTGTTGCGGATCTGCGTCGCGGACCTTCTGGGCAACCTGTCCGTCGACGAGGTGGGCGAAGCGCTGACCACCGTCACGGCTGCGGTGCTCGATGGCGGGCTTGCTGCCGCGATCCGATCGGTGGCCGGCTCCGACGAGCTGCCCACTGCGCTCACGATCGTCGCGATGGGCCGTCTCGGCGGCCACGAGCAGGGCTACGCCAGTGACGCCGACGTGCTCTTCGTCCACGATCCGCGACCCGGCGCAGACGAACGCACCGCGTCTGACGCTGCGCAGGCGGTCGCGAACGAGGCGCGGCGGTTGCTGGCACTGCCCGCGCCGGATCCGCCGCTGCTCGTCGACGCGGGGCTGCGTCCCGAGGGCCGGCAGGGACCCCTGGTCCGTACCCTCGCTTCGTACCTCGCCTACTACGAGCGATGGGGTGAGGTATGGGAGCGACAGGCGCTGCTGCGGGCCGAGCCGGTGGCCGGTGACACCGCGGTTGGCGCCCGCTTCATCGAGGCCATCGATCCGATCCGGTACCCGTCCGGCGGGCTGGACCCCGCGGCGATCCGCGAGATTCGCCGAATCAAAGCTCGGGTGGAGGGTGAACGCCTCCCGCGAGGCGCCGATCCGAGGTGGAACACCAAGCTTGGCCCGGGCGGGCTCGCCGATGTTGAGTGGACGGTCCAGCTCTTGCAGATGCGGTATGGGGAAACGACGCCGACGCTGCGGACAACCCGGACGATAGCCGCCCTGGATGCGGCGGTAAATGCTGGTTTGGTAGAACCTGTCGACGCCTCTGTTCTCTCCGCGGCATGGCGGCTAGCCTCCCGGGTGCGGAGTGCGACCATGTTGGTCCGTGGAAGGCCACAGGACAGCTTTCCCTCGGACGCGCGAGAGCTTGCCGGCGTCGCTCGCCTCCTCGGCTATGCCGGTGGCGGTCCGCTAGTGGAGGATTACCGTCGGATGACGAGGCGAGCACGGGCGACGGTAGAAAGGACCTTCTACGCGTGACCAGCGAGAGCTCTACCGTGAGCGGGGAGAGTAGCTCGGCACGGGCGACCTTCCGCTACACCCGGTTGCTGCGGCGCAACCGAGAGTTTCGCGGCATCGTTCTCGCACAGGTCACCAGCGAGGTCGGTGATCATTTCGCCCGGTTCGCTCTCGCCGCGCTCGTCCTCGACAGATCGGACAGTGTCTTTTATGCGGCGTTCGCGTTCGTCGTCGGCTACATCCCAGGTCTGTTCGGCGGGCTCCTGCTTTCACCGTTCGCGGACCGGGTGCCGCGCAAGCGCGTACTGATCGTCTGCGATCTGGCAAGGGCCGCCGTCGTCGGAGTCCTCGCGCTCGCCGCGGTCGACGCAACCCCGCTGTGGTTCCTGTTCGCTCTGCTGCTCTTCGCCGAGTTGTTCAGCCAGCCGTTCTTCGCCGCGCGATCTGCGCTTATGCCGGACGTGCTGGTGGACCCCCGGGACTACATGGTCGGATCGTCGCTTACCCGCGGTCTCAACCAGGCCAACCAGGTCATCGGGCTCGCTGCGGCAGGTGTCGTGGTACACGCCTTCTCGCCGCGTGTTGCCCTTGCGGTGGACGCCTTGACCTTCCTGGCGTCCTACCTGGTCATTCAGCTCATGCTCCGCCCCCGCGCGGCGCTCATGGAGGGCCGGGGTGGGCTGCGTGGTCTGCTCGTCGACACGGCCGAGGGCGTCAAGCTGGTCTTCTTTGACCAGGTGCGGCGGTCGTTCGTCCTGCTCGTGTGGGCGACGATCGGGTTCCTGATCGCACCGGAAGCAGTCGCCCTCGCCTATAGCAGAGACCACGGCGCTGCGGATTTCGGCGGGTTCCTGATGGCAGCTGTCCCGGCGGGCGCCGTCGCCGGCGTCGCGCTTGTGTCACGGCTGGAGCCGCTCCGTGCGGTGCGCCTGAGCCCGGTGCTGGCCGCTGCTTCTCTGCTGCCTCTGGTCGCCACGGCTGCAGATCCAGATGTTCCGGTGGCGATGGCACTCTGGTTCGTCAGCGGGGCACTGCAGGCGTTCATCGTGCCCATGATCGTCGGGGTGAACCTGGTGACGCGGCCCGAGGCCCGCGGGCGGGTCAACGGCGTTGCCGCCGCCGGGCTCTCGCTGTTCACCGCGGCTGGATTCGCGCTTGCCGGTTGGCTTGCCGACGTCACCTCACCTGCGGCGGCAGTTGGCATTGCCGGACTAACCGGACTGTTCTTCGTTGGCCTGCTCGCGATGAGGTGGCCTCAGGCGGTCACGGAACTCTCGACGCGATCCGCGTCGGCGCCCGAGCCCGCCTCGGCTCGGTGAGGCGTGCGGAGCGCGGGTCGCCTGAAGATCAAGACCTGGACGCCGAACGCCAGGCCGAGCGCGACATAGCCGGCGACGATGTCCAGAACGAAGTGGTTGCCCGTGGCGACGACGACGAACCCGGTGGCCACCGGATAGGCGATGCCGAGCGCCTTGACCCAGCGCCGCTTGGCGAGGGTGACGATGATCAGCCCGCACCAAAGGGACCAGGCGCAGTGCATCGAGGGTATGGCCGCGTACTGGTTGGAGTAGGACGCGACATCGGCCGACGCCCAGGTGCCCCAGGTTCCGTGCTTCACCACGGTGTCGATGAACCCCTCACCGGAGAGGAAGCGCGGTGGCGCCAACGGGAGGAGCCAAAACCCGAGCAGCGCGACGATGTTCGTCGCGTAAAGGACTCGGCGCAGCGGACGGTAGCGCCCGGGATAGCTGAACCACATCCAGACCAGCACGGCGATCGTGACGATGAAGTGCAGCGTCGAGTAGTAATAGTTGGTGCCGACCACCAGCCAGCTGACTTTGTCGACGGCATGGTTGATGGGCTTCTCGACCGCGATCCCGATCATCCGCTCAAAGTCGTAAAGCTGCTGAGCACGGGTTGTCGCTTCGGCCACCTTCACCGGGACGCCGTTGCGGACGAGCGAATAAAGCCAGTAGCCGCTCAAGATCAGAACGAGCTCGAAGAGCACGTTGGGGCGACGGCTGCGCTCCCACGGAATCCTGGCGACCCACACTCGACGGCGCGCCAGACTGCGGCCGCGGTCGTCCTGCCGCAGAGCCGCACGCTGGTCGGTTTGTTGGACCGTCATCGCCGTTTGTCCGTTTCCCCTCACTGCGACGACTCGGCTCGCGTCATCGTGCCGGCCCGCCGACAGCTCTTCACTGGTGTCCGATCTCCCCAGCTCTTGTCGATATCTCGGACTCAAAATACGGAGTCTGCCAGATCGCAGAGCTTTACCGGCAGTGCCTTTCGGCCTGTCGTCCTTACATTCAGGGACAACTCCGGGGAGTACCCTGAGACTTCCCGATCATGGTTGCGGGCAATGAGGTGGCGAGATCCCAGCCGTTCTCTGAGGCGGGCTGGGCGGGCACGGCAGCATGCAGATAGCGATCTCGACGCGTCCGACGCACGGCTGGCGCGAGCGATAGGGAGGCAGCGCGGCGCCGGCTATCGACGGACCAGCTCGGTTCTGTTGACCATGGACCCTGGGCCTGGCCGCG
>DASYTV010000063.1:0-2108 GCA_036001885.1 Actinomycetes bacterium | reverse complement strand
CCGATGGCGGCCATCCATCCGTCTCATCGGAAAGCCGGCGATGTCGCGGGTGCGCTATCGGCGAATCCCGGACTGACACCGCGCGATTCCCCGCAGCCGGCACGAGGCTGCACTGTGACCGTCTTACGCCGCATGTCGCCCGCGCCGAGGGGCAGCTGCGCATGCAACCGACGTAGGCATAAGGGGCACCTTCTCGTCCTATCGAGTGAGGGTGCCGTCTTGCGTATGACTATCCCGAGGGCCGCTTGGCGCGTCGGCGTCCTGGAGTCAGCCGGGCAGGGTCACGGTGTGCCACTGCGGGGTGATCCTGTCGTTGGCCCCGGCAGCCGCTGCCCTGGCCGCCGCTTCGATCGGCCGCCGCCAACGGTGTCCCGATGCCCCCGGCCTGCGCTCGACCGCCCGACCGGCGGTCCCCGCCGGCGCAGGCTCTGGCAGCGGATCCGGCGCAGGATCTGCGACCGGACCGACGCGCCGGGCTGGAATGATCGCGCCGCTCGGCGGCGCCACCACGACCTCGCCGACCGGATCGCTGATCGGTATCACCGGTGGTCCGTTTTGCTCGGATTCGGGTTCCTCCGGCGCGTCGGCCTCGACGGACCGACCCTCAACCCCCAGTGCCTGATCCACCGCCGCGCACAGCAGATGAACGGCCAGCAGATGGACCTCATGGACCGTCGCCTTCTGATCGGCATCGACGGTGACCGCGTCGTGGCAGGCCGAGGCCAGCGGGTTGGGACCTCTTCCGGTCAGCGCCCACGTGGTGATGCCGTAGGCCTTCGCGACATTCGCGGCGGTGAGGACGTTCGTGCTCATCCCGCTGGTCGAGAGCAACAGGAGGACGTCGCCCGCACGCCCGTGTGCGACCACCTGGCGAGCAAAGACCTGATCGAAGTCGTAGTCGTTGCCTACCGCCGTCAGCGATGCGGCATCCGCCGCCAGTGCGATTGCGGAGAAGGGGCGGCGCTCGCCGCGGAATCTGCCGACAAGCTCCGCGGTGAGGTGCTGTGCCTCAGCAGCGCTGCCACCGTTGCCGCAGGCCAGCAGCCGCCCGCCGTGACTGAGCACCTGCGCCAGCTGCTCACCCCAGTCCGCCAGCGTGGCCGCCCATGGTCTGAACCGTTCCAGTGCCTCCTCGAGTTCGCCGACATGCGACGAGACGTCCGGATGGGTCATGCTCCGCTCCTTGCCAGCCGCTGCCCGGCCCGGTCGGCCCGGACCCGTTGGTATATCCCGAGGGTCTCACGGCCGATGCGCTGCCATGCGTAACGCGACCGGGCGCGGTCGCTGCCCGCGATGCCGTAGCTCTCACCCGCAGTGGGGTCAGCGAGCAATTCGCGCAAGGTGTTGGCGAGCACATCCGGGCGCCGCGGCGGCACGTGCAAGCCGGTCGTGCCGTGGATCACGGTGTCGACCAGACCGCCCACCGCGGACACCACGACTGGCACGCCACACGCCATCGCCTCGAGCGGCACCAGGCCGAACGGTTCGTACCAAGGGACGCACACGACGGCGTCGGCCGAACGCATCAGCGACGGGACCTCGGCGTGCGGGACCTGGCCGAGGAACTTGACCCGCCGGGCCACCCCGCAATCCCTGGCAATCGCACGCAGCCGCCGCACTTCGCCGTCGCGGCGCAGTCCCTCGGCCGGGGAGCCACCAGCAACGAGCAGCTCGGCCCGGGGCACGGCACGCAGCGCCTGGATGACCGTGTCCACGCCCTTCTGCTCGACCAGACGGCTCACCACCAGGAGCCGCGGCCGCGCCGAGCGCTCGGCCTGCGGGCCCTCGACGGTGAACTGGTCGAGGTCGACGCCGCAGGGCACCACGTGGATAGCCTGCCGCGGTACGCCCAGCCTGATCAGCTCGAACAGCTCCTCGGTCGAGGTGGCGACGACCGCGTCGGCGTTCTTGGCGATCGCTGTCTCGAGCCGCAACCGGGCGGGCGGACTGGTGTCCTTGCTGTCCTGGTGACGGCGCTCGACGACGCCCAGCGCAGGGAAGGTCTGCACGACGGGCAATCCGAGGTCGCGGGTGCCGACAAGCGCAGCGAGGCCGCTCATCCAGTCGTGGGCGTGAACGACGTCCGGTGGCTGAGCGGACCAGGTATC
>DASYTV010000062.1:0-2021 GCA_036001885.1 Actinomycetes bacterium | reverse complement strand
TGCCGTCCGCGGCAGGGAATCGGCGAACTCGACGACGCGCGGATATTTGTAGGGGGCGATCTGGCTCTTGACGAAATCCTGCAGCGTCTTCGCCGGCTGTGGCCCCAGCTCCGCTCCCTTCTGAAGCACGACCACCGCCTTGACGAGCATGCCGCGCTCTTCGTCCGGCACGCCCACGACCGCAGCCTCTGCCACCCCAGGATGACGAAGCAGCGCTTCCTCGACCTCGGGGCCGGCAATGTTGTAGCCGGCGCTGATGATCATGTCGTCCGCACGCGCCTGATAGCTAAAGTACCCGTCGCTGTCGCGTACGTACACATCGCCCGTGACATTCCAACCATCCTGGACGTACGTGGCCTGCCGGTCGCCCCGGAGGTACCGGCAACCGGTCGGACCTTTCACAGCCAGCCGTCCCAGCTCGCCATCCGGCACCTGCCTCCCCTGGGGATCCTGGACCTCCGCCACGTACCCGGGCACCGCGCGGCCGGTGGTGCCCGGGCGGATGCCGTCGCCGGACGCCGAGATGAAGATGTGAAGCATCTCCGTCGAACCGATGCCGTCGATGACACGGAGGCCAGAGGCGTCATGCACCGCCTCCCACGTCGCCTGCGGCAGGGTCTCGCCCGCCGACACGCATGCGCGCAGCGATGTTATGTCTGCTGCGCCGAGGTCGGGCAGCATCGCACGATAGGCGGTCGGGGCGGTGGCGAGAACGGTGACGTGATGGCGCCCGACCGCCTCGAGAAGGCGCTGCGGTGAAGGCTGCTCGAGAAGGTAGACGGCTGCCCCAGCCCTGAGTGGAAAGACGAGGCTCTGGCCCAGCCCAAAGGTGAAGGCCAGCGGTGGGCTGGCGGCGAATATGTCATCACGGGTCGGCCGCAGAATGTGACGCGAGAAGGTGTCGGCGATGGCCAGGACGTCGCGGTGAAAATGCATCGTCGCTTTCGGCTTTCCGGTCGTCCCCGACGTGAAGGCGAGCATGCAGATGTCGCCGGCGGCGGTCGCAACGTTCTTGAACTCGGGGCTTTTGGTCGCCGCAACCGTTGTGAGGTCACCCTGGTCGCCGCGTCCATAGGCCAGGATCGGGACGGCGGGTCTTGCGGCAGCCTCCAGGTCCTGGACGAATCGGTGGTCGCAGATCGCCATGTTGACGGCGGCGATCTCAAGCATCGTCTCCAGCTCGCGCCTCCGGAGCAAGGGCATCGTCGTGACGGCGACTCCGCCGGCCTTGACGACGCCGAACCAGCTCGCAACCAGCCACGGGTTGTTGGGCCCGCGCAGCAGGACCCTGTTGCCGGGCACGAGACCCGTTTCCTCGACGAGCGCATGCGCGATCTGGTTGGACCTGGCCAGCAGGTCCGCGTAAGACCATTCCTCGGTGTCGGTGAGGATGCAGCGCGTGGCACCGCGGCCTGATTCGATGTGCCGATCGAGGAGTTCGGCGGCGCAGTTGAGGGTCGGCGGGTACTGGAGCTCGGGAAGCGGAAAGAGAAACTCCGGCCACTGCTCTCGGGGAGGGAGGTTCTCCTCGGTGAAGGTATCGACATGCGCCGATCGTGTGACCTGCGTCAAGTGCCCTCCGCGTGCCTGCTCCTCGACATACTACCTTCATGCAGAGGGAGGGCCGGCCGCGCAACGTCAATCCTGAAGAGCTTGCCCCGGCCCGAGGGTTCTCCCATGCGACCGTCGCCGGCGAAACGGTGTGGATCGGCGGTCAGAACGGGAGCGACGCAACCGGAAAGGTCGTCGAGCCCGGCGACGTCGTCGCCCAGTTCGCGCGGGCCATCCGCAACCTCGCGACGGCCCTCGGGGCGGCGGGCTGTGCGCCCGAAGACACCGTCAAGCTCACGTATTACGTGACCGACCTGGACGCGTACAGGGACAATCTTCACGCGATCGGGTCGGCGTACCGAGAGGTGTTCGGCCGCCACTACCCGGCGACAACCCTGATCGAAGTCAGCTCACTGTTCGACCCCGACGCCTTGTTCGAGATCGATGCGGTCGCGGTGCGCCGCGATTGA
>DASYTV010000061.1:0-2720 GCA_036001885.1 Actinomycetes bacterium | reverse complement strand
CCATCTGAAAAGGCCCTGTCGGGTGGGGCTTGCCTGGCGCACGCGCGCCATGACCGCCGCATACATCTTTTCGTACATGCGCGGCACGCTGCACATGACCGTCGGCTGCACTTCGTGCAGTTCTGCGGCCAGGTGGTCGATGCCACGCGAGATCCACGCCTGCCCGCCGAACACGATGCCGATGAAGATGTCGTTGATCCGCCCGAACACGTGGGCCCAGGGTAGGAACGACAGCGTCGAGTCCCGGTCGTCGATCGGATGCACCTTAGCGGCGGACCGGCTCATGTCGACGACGCAGCGGTGCGCGAGCTCGACTCCTTTCGGGTCCCCCGTGGTGCCCGAGGTGTAGACGATGGTGCAGAGGTCGTCGGGTCGGATTCGCGCAAGCCGGCTCGCGACCTCGGCGGTCTGGGTCGGACCGCGGCGGACCCATTCCGCGACGTGCTCATCCATCAGCGCGGTGTCGTGCATCCCCAGCTTGGACGCCGTCATCCGGTTGTCGGCGATCGCGTACGTCGCCTCCGAGTTCGCAATAATCTTCTGCGCGATCTCGGGTGTCGAGTTCGGGTAGATCGGGACCGTGATCGCGCCGATCGCCTGGATGGCAAAGTCGCAGAGCAGCCACTCGAGCCTGTTCTCGCCGATCAGGACCACGCAATCAGCCGGCTTGACGCCGGCGTCGATCAGCCCGGACGCGACTGCCAGCACATCGCGGCTGACATCGTTCCACGAGTCGGTCTTCCACGTCTCGCCCTCGAGATGGTGGAGAAGCGCCCGGTCGCCGTACTTGGCCGCCTGGCTGAAGAAGACGCCGAGCGTCGTCCGGTCGCTGATCGTCCCAGGGTCAATCTCGGTGGGTGAGCCGGTGGTGGTGGCTATTTGACCGCCTTGATCGTGAGGGTCAAGGTCCCCGAAGGCACGCTGACCGTCACCCTGTCGCCCTTTTTGTGGCCGACCAGAGCTCTCCCCACCGGGGAATCGACCGAGATCCGCCCCGCCGAAGGGTCGCTCTCGACCGCCCCGACCAGGTGGTAGGTCTCGCTCTCACCCTCGTGGTCGACGACCTCGATCGTCGAACCCGGTCCGGCGATGCTCGAATGCGTGTCTCTGATGATCTGGGCGCGTCCGATCATCTCGTGCAGCTCGTAGATGCGGCCGTCGAGGAGTCCGACCTCCTCCTTGGCCTGCTCGTACTCGGGGTTGTCCTCGATGTCACCCGGCTGGAAGGCCTCCTTGAGGCGCTCGCCGGCCTCGGCGCGCCGCTGCAGCGCGACTTCGAGGTCGCGCTTGAGCTTCTCGAGCCCCTCCGGGGTCAGCAACACAGGTTCGGTTAGGTCCATCACACCAGCCTCAGTCTGAATAATAGCCGGGCGTATGGACCCCTCCGATCTCAGGGCCGAGATCGCCGAACGGCTGGCGAATAGTACGCCGCTCGACGCGGAAACCATCAATGCGGCGTGCTTCCTGCTGACTCGCGCCTTGGAGGATCTCGAGTTCACCGTGCCCGAGGCGGGGCCGCTGGTCAGGCGCCTGCTGAGGGTCGCCGGGCGCGTCGTGATCGACACCGCCACGCCGGAAGCCTCCCCGGACGCATGGCCGAACACAAAGGAGATGGCCATCCAGTGGATCGACGAGGCGCTGCGCGCGCTGGGCTACGAAGCTACGCCGGCTAATTGATGAGGCGCGCCGCGGGCGGCACCGGCGAGTAGTTCGGGTTGAAGTCGATGCCGGCCTGGCCGCCGCCGGACACCTTGGCCGTGTAGCAGATCACCTGGCCGGCGAGTGGCGAGCGGTCGCCACCGCTGATGGTCCAGTCCATGCCGGGCGTGTAGATCGTGCCGATGTACTGGGTGGATGCCCCACCGTTCATCGTGGCCGGGCATGTGTTGGAGGCGGGCGCGTAGATCACGATCCAGTTGTACTGGACGCCGGCGAAGACATACGTGGCCCCCTGCGAGTTCTGGTTGAAGCAAGAGCCGTTGGGGAAGTAGAACTGGACTCCACCCGGCGTGACCGCCGAGCCCAGGCACGGCGAGTTGATGTTGCCCGGGTTGGGCGAGGGCTGGCAGTAGTTCTCGTTGGCCACGTCACCCGCGTTGTACGGCGGGTACTCGAGCGACATATCGGCGTTCTGCTGCGACAGCAGGTTCGCGGGGGGCGGGCAGTTGCTGAAGCACCAGGGTGCCAGCTCGTTGGCGGTCGGCGTGCAGCCGAGCGTCCTGGATTGGGCGTAGCAGGTCGTGGCCGGGTTGGCGATCATCGTGTCGTCGATGTCGATCAGCGTCGCACCGCCTGCGGGGGCAGTCGGTGCCGGGGTCAGGGCGCCGACCGTCCAGCCGGCGCCACCGTTGGGATAAATGCCGATCGGCAAGCCGTTGACGAAGCCGGGTGCGTCAAAGCGTCCGACCCAGCCAAACTGGCTCTGCGCTCCGTTGCAGCCCTGAGGGTTCAGGTACACGTTGTAGTACTGCGCGCCGGGCGCGTTCTGGGTGATGTTGATGCTGATGCCGATGTTCGAGGGCGAGTGCAGACCTCCGACGACCGGGTTCGGTGTCAGGTGGCACGACGATGGCGCGCTTTCCCGCCGGCATCCGGGAGGGTTGTAGCAAGGATTCGGCGAGACCGCCGAGTCGAGGAACCTGTCCCAGCGCACTGAGGTCACCTCGACGCCCCAGCGGTTGTTGCGGCTCTTGGTGTCGGTCACGCCGGAGTGGCAGCCC
>DASYTV010000060.1:0-8783 GCA_036001885.1 Actinomycetes bacterium | reverse complement strand
AGATCGAGCACCTCAGGACCAATCCGAAACTGCACCTCGACGAGGTCGAAGTAGCCATTCAGATCGAGACTCGTGGTCCGCGCCACTGTGATGAGGTGCTCGGCCGCCTCCGCGCCGCCGGTTACACGCTGCTCTTCTCCTAGCCGGGGCTTGCCGGCGAGCGACGGCAGGTCGTGCTGGCTGGTGACGACCTCCTTGGCGCCCGCTCAGCCGGTGTAGGGCTTCGCTTCGACGATCTCGACCTGCATCTCTCGACCATTGGGCAGCGTGTAGGACGCAGCTTCACCGATCTTGCGGCCGTTGATGGCGGCGCCGAGCGGTGACTGTTCGGAGTAGACCTCGATCTCACTTGCCGCGACCTCACGCGAGCCGAGGAGGAAGCTCATCTGGTCGCCGTCGTCGAAGCGGACTGTGACGACCGTGCCGGGGGCGGCGACGCCGGCCGGGGCAGCCAACTCCCCAACGCGAGCCTTTTCCAGCAGCAGCAGCAGCTGGCGGATCCGAGCCTCCTGCTTCCCCTGCTCCTCCTTCGCGGCGTGATAGCCGCCGTTTTCCCGCAGATCACCCTCATCCCGAGCAGACTCGATCCGCCGGGCCATCTCGACCCGGCCAGGACCGGATAGATATTCGAGCTCGTTCTTGAGCCGGTCGTAGGCCTCCTGCGTAAGCCAGGTGACGTTGTCACTGGTCGTGGCCACAGACGCTCCTTGTTGGTCTACGGGGATAGATGGATCTGTTCCTCGCCACATTGGGCTTCGGCGAAACACCGAGGCCGAATCTCACCGGTCAGGCGGCGATTCGGTCCGGTCTTGGGATCAGCCCGAGGCTGCCTGCCGGCAATCCTTCAGCTCGCCGCTGACCGCCCGTGAACGGGTCTCGAGCACCTCGGTCCTTATGACCCGGCGCTCGCCCGCTGGGATGATGATCAGTCGGCTACCCACTTCGACACCTTCGGCGTTTCGGGCGCGAACAACACACTGAGCGGTAATGCCCGGTCTGCGCCAGAGCTCGAATCGTACCTCAACAGCCCGGTCGCTTGTCACTTCGTATCCGAGCAACGTACCCCGTACTGGAGGGTTCGCCTGGTAGAGCGCGATCCACAGCAGGCCGGTGAGGGCGGCGGCCGCAATGATCGTGACGCAGATGATCATGGCGATCTTGCCGCGGCGCGTCATGCGCACCCCGTACCGTGCAACCGCGAGCATTTGGGCCCGCTCTTCAGGCGTTTGGGCCGGACCGCGCTTGCGCTCTGCGATGTCGCTCACTCCCGGCTGGGACCCTGGTCTGCGAATTGTTGGTGGTGTCGGCGATTATTGTCGGCCGGGGGGAGAAACGGCAGACGAGCAGGCGTGCTCGCTGTGCTCGCGGCGGTGTCGGTCGGCGCTCCAGCGCCGACCCGTTGTCAGGCACCCGGGTGTGAGGGAGATCAGGTGAGGGAGACGCTGCGGTTGATGGCCGTGCACGCTCATCCCGATGACGAGTCGAGCAAAGGCGCTGCGACGATGGCTCGTTACGCGAGCGAGGGTGTCGAGGTCCTGGTCGCGACCTGCACTGGTGGGGAGCGCGGCTCGATCCTCAATCCAAAGCTCGAGCACGACGAGTGGGTCCGCAACAACATGGCCGAGGTCAGGCGACGTGAGATGGCGGCCGCGCGGGAGATCCTCGGCGTCGACCAGGCCTGGCTCGGGTTCGTCGACTCCGGCCTGCCTGAGGGCGATCCGCTGCCACCGCTTCCCGACGGTTGCTTCGCCTCGTTGCCGGTGGAGCTCGCTGCTGAGCCGCTGGTCAGGCTGGTCCGCGAGTTCCGGCCGCACGTCATGACGACCTACGACGAGGATGGCGGCTACCCGCACCCTGATCATGTCATGTGCCACAAGGTCGCGGTTGCGGCGTTCGAGGCGGCAGGCGATCCGGACCGCTACCGCGAGACCGGCCAGCCGTGGCAACCGCTGAAGCTCTACTACAACCAGACCTTCTCCCGAGTACGGATAGTGGCCCTGCACGAGGCGATGCTCGCCCGTGGCCTCGAGTCGCCCTATGCAGAGTGGCTAGACGAGTGGGAGGAGGGCGACGGACAAGGGATCACGACCCGCGTCCCCTGCGGCGACTATTTCGAGGTACGTGACAAGGCGCTGCTCGCCCATGCCACCCAGGTGGATCCGGATGGGTTCTGGTTTCATGTGCCGCTCGATCTGCAAACCGAGGTGTGGCCGACTGAGGACTTCGAGCTCGCTCGATCGCTCGTGGACACCGAGCTACCCGAGGACGACCTCTTCGCCGGCGTCAGGGAGCGCGTGGTCTGCTGAGATGGCAGACCCGGCGGCGCATCTGTGACGGCGAGGGTGGACGATGTCGCCATGACGTCGCAGACGGCGCTGTCGGTCCTGGCGTTGGACCCGGACCGAGTCGCTCCCGGTCTCCTCGGCTTCCTGGTCGTGGCTGCGCTTGGCGTCGCCACCTGGTTCTTGATCAAGTCGATGAACAAGCAGCTCAAGAAGATCGACTTCGACGAGTCAGACACGCAGGTCCCCGGCGAGCGAGACGGCGCTCGTAACACGACGGACGACGAACGCTAGCGCTGGCGGCAGAAGCAGGGGGTCGGTACCAGCTTGCGGCCCGCAGGGTACGGTCCACGGCCGCGCTAGCGGGCTCGGCACTCCGCGCGGGACGCCGGGGTTGGGTACTTCGCGTGGTTGCCGCACTCGAGGGCCTTCACGATGCCGTTGAGGAAGATCAAACTGAGTCCCACGGCGAGCACCGATGTGATCAAACCGGCGATGGCGACGCCCCGATTGGACGCGATCCCCCTGCGCGCGCGGCGCAGCCCGATCACCGCTAGCGCGGCTCCGATCAAGCCAAGCAGCGCACCGGGTCCGAAGAAGAGCACCAGCCCAACGATTCCGAGGACCAGTGCCGCCGTCCCCGGCCCATTCTTGGGCCACGGATGCAAGCCGTATTCGACCCTCCTGACCGACGCTTCTCGCCGCCGCAGCCGTGCCGCTGTGCGCGCCTCATCCACTGGCCCCAGTCCGATTGGAGTGATCCGTTGGGCCTTACCCGCCGTGCCCCCGGCTCGTCCCTCGATGCGGCCTTTTGTCTTGCCAGACCGCGCCGACCTCAGCCCCGCGGGCTCCTGTCCCACCGACGCCAGGTCCTCGCCAACCGCGGCGGTGGGCTGTGCCGCGATCGTCAGCAGCGCCGTAGCCGCCCGTTCGGCAAGCGTGGTTACGGGCTCGGGTAGCCAGCCGGCTGGGCCGTATCCGCTCTCCTGAGCGATCGGCGAAAGCTCCGCAAGCAGGGCGCGTGCCGTCGGACGGCGCGCCGGATCGGCCTGGATGCACCGAGCCACCAAATCACGGATCACAACGGGCACCGCGCCGAGGTCGGCAGCGCCTTCGACCACCCGATCGACGATTGCGGGCGGTTCGCCGTTGCCGAAGACACTGCGGCCGATCATGGCAAAGCCAAGTGTGGCCCCGTACGAGAAGACGTCAGCGGCCGGTCCGGTGGGACCGCCGCGGATGTGCTCCGGGGCCATGTATCCCGGGGAGCCGATGACGAGACCGGTTCTCGTCAGCATCGTCCCCTCGAGCGCGCGGGCGATGCCGAAGTCGATGACCCGCGGACCATCCGCTGCGAGCAGCACGTTGGCCGGCTTGAGATCGCGGTGCACGATGCCCGACGAGTGGATCGCCACCAGCGCCTCGGCGAGCCCGGCGGCGAGAATCCGTCCGGTCGCGATGGGCAGCGGGCCACATTCCTTGACCGTCTGCAGCAGGGAGGGCCCAGCGACATAGAGCGTGGCCAACCAGGGTCGCGGCCCATCTGGGTCGGCGTCGAGGACCGGAGCCGTACAGAAGCCCTGTACTCGCCTGGCCAGCTCTACCTCGAGGCGGAAACGCTGGATGAAGCCGGGATCGTCGGCTAGCTCGGGATGGACCACCTTGACGGCCACTGGTCGCCCGCCGGGCGAGGTGCCGAGGTAGACGGTCCCCATACCGCCCCCGCCCAGCCTCGCGCGCAATCGGTACGGCCCGATCCGGTCCGGATCGTCATCCCCGAGTGCGCGCACGCGCCCACCCTTCCAAGCGGCGGCTTGCGGGACAACCCGGACCGGCTCGTTGCCCGGGCAGGCTGAGCAAGATCGTCGAGGCTATGCCGAAATATCTCGTCGATCGCTGCATCTGGCCGGGTGCTGCAGCCGGCGTGATACGAGTGGCGACGACCAGGCTCCAGACCAGGCTACGTAGGGTGGCGGTGAGTCAGGAGATGGTGATGAACCGGTTGAAGGATGCGACGAGCCCGTACCTGCTCCAGCACGCAGAGAACCCGGTGCACTGGTGGCAGTGGTCGGACGAGGCGTTCGCGGAGGCCCGCCACCGTGACGTGCCAGTGCTCCTCTCCGTCGGCTACGCCGCCTGCCACTGGTGTCATGTCATGGCGCACGAGTCCTTCGAGGACCCCAAGACGGCGCAGCTCATGAACGAGAACTTCGTCAACATCAAGGTGGACCGGGAAGAGCGGCCCGACGTCGACGCCGTGTACATGGAAGCCACCCAAGCGATGACCGGTCAGGGCGGGTGGCCGATGACCGTGTTCATGACGCCGTCGGGCGAGCCGTTCTACTGTGGCACCTACTTCCCGCCCACCCCGCGGTTCGGCATGCCGAGCTTCACTCAGCTCTTGCTCGCGATTTCAGCAGCATGGCGGACCCAGCGGGACGAGATCGAGCAACTCGGCGCCGACGTCGTTCGCCAGGTGGGCCAGCGCATGCCGTCCTTTGCGGGCGCGCAGCCGGCCGGTGTTGAGGAGCTGGCGGCGGCTGTGCGTGTGCTGCAATCCGACTTTGATCCGCGCAGCGGCGGCTTCGGTACGGCGCCGAAGTTCCCGCCGTCCGTGGTGCTGGAGTTTCTGCTCCGCCACCATGCGCGCACCGGCGACGCCGAGGCGCTCGAGATGGTCCGGCACACCTGCGAGGCGATGGCCCGCGGCGGCATGTACGACCAGCTTGGCGGAGGCTTTGCTCGCTACAGCGTCGATGCGACCTGGACGGTCCCGCATTTCGAAAAGATGCTGTACGACAACGCGCTGCTGCTGCGGGTCTATGCGCATCTCTGGCGGTCAACGGGCGACGAGTTTGCGCGGCGCGTTGTCACCGAGACAGCCGATTGGGTGCTTCGAGAACTGCGGACTCCAGAAGGTGGCTTCGCCTCCGCACTCGACGCCGACACCGACGGCGCGGAGGGCAAGTTCTATGTATGGAGCCCAGGCCAGCTGCGCGAGGCGCTGGGTGACGATGACGGTGACTGGGCAAGCCAGATCTACGGTGTCACCGACGCGGGGACCTTCGAGCACGGAACGTCGGTTCTCCAGCTCGGCACCGATCCAGCCGATCAGGCGCGGTATGCGCGGATCAGGAAGGCGCTGCAGGCCGACAGGGACGGCAGAACCCGGCCGGCTCGCGACGACAAGGTGGTGGCTGCCTGGAACGGGCTCGCGATCGCCGCGCTCGCCGAGGCTGGGGAGCTGGTCGGCCGGTCTGACTATGTCGACGCGGCCACCGCCGCGGGCGGTCTTCTGCTGGCCGTACACCTCGACGGGCTGGCGCGGCAGGGCGTTACCCGGGCCGCCGCGGGCGGGGGGGCGTCGACCCGCCTCCTGCGCACGTCGAGACTCGGACACGCTGGCAGCTCGATGGGACTCCTCGAGGATTACGCGGACGTTGCCGAGGGCTTCCTGACGCTGTATTCGGTGACCGGCGACGACTCGTGGCTCACCGTTGCCGGCGTCCTCATGGATGTCGTCCTGACCGAGTTCAGGGAGGATGACGGCGAGTTCTTCGACACCGCGCGCAACGCCGAGCGGCTCGTCCGCCGCCCGCAGGACCCGACGGACAACGCGACACCATCCGGCCGGTCGGCCGCCGCAGGGGCGCTGCTCAGCTATGCCGCCTACACGGGCTCGGCCGATCACCAGCAGGCCGCCGTCCAAGCGCTCGGTCCCACCGCCGCGCTCGCCGCCAGGGCACCTCGGTTCATCGGCTGGGGCCTCGCCGTCGCCGAGGCGCTTGCCGACGGCCCGCGCGAGATCGCGATCGTCGGCCCGGCCGACGACGACCGGACCCGCCTGCTTCGGCGTACGGCATTTCTCGGCACCGCACCGGGTGCGGTGATCGCGGTTGGCGACCAGTCACAGCGAGCTGCCGTTCCGCTGCTGCGCGACCGCGGGCAGGTTGACGGAGCGCCGGCGGCGTACGTATGCCGCGGGTTCGTCTGCGATGCGCCCACAACGGACCCGGCTGCCCTGGCCCGGGCCGTCGGCGCCCGCACGCTCGCTGTCTGAATGAGCCACCACCTGCCGCGGACATAGGGTGGCGAGCATGACGACGCTAACCGAGTTCGCCGACTCGTTCATCGGCAGCCTTGTGGACAAGAGGCCGCTCATCCTTGAGCTCGATCTGACGCAGGGGCTGGTCGAGAATGTCGCCCACGATCCGCTCGCCCGGGCGATGAGCCGGCGCCGCCCGGTGCTTCGCGAGGTCGTCGAGGGTCTGCGTCATGCGGCCGGTGATCCCGCGGTGCTCGCATTGGTCGCGAAGGTCGGGCCGTGGCGGCACGGACTTGCGTGGGCGCAAGAGCTTCGCAGCGCCGTCAAGGCGTTCCGCGAGAACGGCAAGCCGGCCATCGCCTGGGCGGAGTCGTTCGGCGAGTTCGGACCGGGTACCGTGCCCTACTACCTCGCGGCCGGATTCGACGAGATCTGGCTGCAAGAGTCCGGGGATGTCGGGCTCACGGGCGTAGCCGCGGAAGTCACCTTCCTGCGAGGCGCCCTTGACAAAGTCGGCATCGAACCACAGTTCGGGCAGCGGTATGAGTACAAGAATGCGGCGGACATCCTCACTCAACGCGAGTTCACCGAAGCTCACCGCGAGGCCGTCACCAGACTCGTGGACTCAGCGTCCGACCAGGTTGTCTCCGGCGTGGCCGCCGCCCGAGGGCTGACCGAGGAGCAGGTGCGCGGGATCATTGACCGTGCTCCGCTTACGGCTGCCGAGGCAATGGACGCGGGGCTGGTGGACCATGTCGGCTATCGCGACGAGGTCTACACGGCCGCCCGCGAACGTACAGCCGATCAGGGAACCACCGAGCCTGTTTTGCGCTATGTCTCGCGCTATGCCAAAGCGGGGCCGGCCGAGCTTGCCAGGCGGCTGAAGGAGCGCGGCCGGCCGGTCGTCGCGTTGGTCCATGGCGGTGGGCCCATCAAGGTCGGGCGCAGCGGCCGGGGCCCGCTGGCCGGCCCGTCGATGGGCGCGGACACAGTGGCTGCCGCTTTCAGGTCGGCCACAAGAGATGACTCGGTGAAGGCCATCGTCTTCCGCGTCGACTCACCCGGCGGCTCATACGTCGCGTCCGACACGATCCGTCGTGAGGTGGAGCTCGCCAGGCGCGCCGGGAAACCGGTGATCGTGTCAATGGGCACGCTCGCAGCATCGGGAGGCTACTTCGTCTCCATGGCTGCTGACGCCATCGTCGCCCAGCCGGGCACGCTCACCGGCTCGATCGGTGTGCTCGCCGGCAAGGGCGTTGTACGCGACCTCGTGGCCAAGCTCGGCCTCACCCACGGCGAAGTGGCGGCCGGCGAGCACGCCCTGATGTTCTCCAGCCGGCGGGAGTTCACCCCGGGCGAGTGGGAGCGGCTGCAACTCTGGCTCGATCGTGTCTACGAAGACTTCACCGCCAAGGTCGCCGCCCACCGCGGGCTCTCCCGCGAGCAGGTTCACGACGTGGCTCGGGGCCGCGTGTGGACCGGTGCGGACGCGGCCGAGCGCGGACTGGTGGACGAGCTCGGTGGGCTGGCCGATGCCGCCGGCCTCGCCAGGAAGAGGGCCGGCCTGCCCATCGACGCGCCGCTACGTCCCTGGCCGCATGTGCCACCGCTGGAGCGATTGCGGCCGGCGGCGTCCTCGGAGGACCCGCGCGCGGCGGCCTCGGCGTGGGCGACCGGCTGGGGACCCTTCGGCGCCGCAGCCGCCTATCTCGGCCTCCCGTTGGCGGGCCCGCTCACGCTCCCTTACTCGATCACCCTCCGCTAGGGGACCGTTATCCTCACTCCATGATCACTGGCAGTTAGGGACTGAAACCCCGGATGCTATCGCCAGTGATCATGGAATTCTCTAGCCTCGCGGCCGAAGCGGTCGCTGAATACCGCCACCTGGTCGTTTGCGTCTGAGTTTGGCGAACCGTCATGTCTGCGCGTCGGACTAGGCTTGCGTAATCTTTATTACGTGACTATGAGCGAGCGAGCCAAGATCAGCGGCTGGCTGACCGGGCGCCTGCCCGCGGACTGGTTCGACGAGCCACCCGAGCTGATCATCGATCGCGAGGAGATCACGATCCTAGGGACCATCGGTATGCCCTCGGTAGCCCGGGATGCCTCCGATGCCGAACGGGCCGCCGCTGTGGCCGCACGGATCAAGGAGTTCCGCGAGCGGACACGGGACCGCCGGATCGAGATCGCCCAAGAGCTCGAGCACGCCGCCCGCCGCAAGGTGGCATGGGGAGTTCGCTGCGGCGAGGAGCGTCAGCTGTTCACCACGCTGTCCGTGCCGGTGATGACCCGGCTGCGACAGCCCGAGCGCCAGGTCCTTGACACGCTCGTCCACGCCGGCGTCGCGCGCAGCCGCAGTGAGGCACTCGCCTGGTGCGTCAAGCTCGTCGCGAAGAACACGGAGACCTGGCTGGCTGAGCTGCGGGATGTGATGCAACACGTCGAGCGCGTACGCC
>DASYTV010000059.1:0-4976 GCA_036001885.1 Actinomycetes bacterium | reverse complement strand
GCTTGCTGTAGGTCGTGTTGCTCGGTGTTGCGACGTAGTAGTCGGAGGCCCAATTCCCATCATCGAGCTTGTCCCACACACTCGTAGTACCAACCTTGGTGCCGGCCTTCTGGCAGAAAACCCACGCGAGCGAACCGTTCGGCACGGAGCCGACGACGCTGTAGGAGGTGCCTGGCCCGCTGCGCTTGTTCAGCCCGCCGGGCGAGCTGACTTGGTACGGATACCGACACCGTTGGAGCGGCGCACTGTAACCGGTGTTCGACGGTGTACTCACGTAGTAGTCGGTGACGTAGCTGCCGTCCGTCAGCTTGTCCCAGACGCTCGTCGTTCCGACCTTGGACCCTGGCGCCTGGCACACCACCCTGACCGTCGCGCCTGGGAGGTAAGACTTCACGACGGGGTACGAGCTGGACGGCCCAGTGCGGGCGTTAAGGCTGGTGGTGCTCGTCACCTGGAATGCGTAGGACACCGTCGCGACTGGAGCGTCGAAGCGGTCGTTGTCGATGTTGAGGGTGACGCCGCCATAGGTCTCGTCGTGATCGCCGCGGTACTGCTTCCCGCGTTGATGGACGGCCCACTGGGTGTTGGAAATGCCGGACCAGCCGGTCAGCGACGAGCTGCCGTCCCACCGGGCGATCCAGAGTGCGTCCGGACGTGCGTACGAGGTCGAGGTGTATGCCTGTGAGAGATGCTTCGCGCCCGAGTTGAGATGAGCGTAGACCCCAGAGACATATCCCTGACGGTGCAGCTCCTTGGTCCATGACGACAGGTAGCGCAGCACTGCGGCGCGGCAGGTCGTGCTCGTTATGTCGTAGTGCTCCATGTCGCCATAGATCGCACTGCCGGGCAGGATCCCGAGCGCTTTTGCCTTCGACACGGCATCAGCGGCCGACGCCGTACCCTGCGCCGCCGCGTCGGACGGCGTGATCTCAACCGCGTTTGCCCGGAAGGTGCACGGCGCTTGCCGACCCATGTAAATCGGAACCAGTCGCCAGCCGAGCTTGGACACGGCACTCACCCAGCTCGCGGTGAGCTGCGGCTGGCTGCAGGATCGATTCGGCCCGCCGATGTAGATCCCCACGGCCCGGTAAGGGGAGGCCAGCCATGCCTGCATCTGCGTCAGCGACGGCGCGGTGCAGGTATCGAACGCGAGACCGGAGTAGCGCGTTGTGGCCGCCCCGGCCGGATAGCTGACTGTGGTGGCCGGCTCCGCCGCTGCGGGAGCGGCAATCACCAAACCCAAGCCGAGGGTCAACGCGGTGAGCGCAAAGAACGTGACACCGCCGCGGTAGATCATGAGGCCTCCCCCTTTTGCGGCCGCTGCACTCAGAGTGCATGACGGGGCGCAGCCAGGCTAGGGCCGTATGCCCGATGTGATCGCGGCGATGGTCGGTAGTCGTAGCGAATAAGTCGTCGAGTGCTGTCTCTTTCTGCATGCCGAGCGAGCAGAATACGAAGCGCAGGAGGCGCGGGACAGCCGCGCGATGGGGAACGGATCACTGGGGGGCGCCATGCGGCGTGTAGGGGTTGCCACGCGTAGGCGCGGGCTGATCGGCGCAGCGGCGATGGTGCTTGGCGCCGCGCTCGTCACACAGGTCGGACCAGGCCAGGCAGTGGCGTCGACGTTACCAACGGGGTTTCGCGATTCCGTCGTGCTGAGTGGGATGACCAACCCAACCGTGCTGCAGTTCGCAGCCGACGGTCGGATCTTCGTCGGCCAGAAGAACGGCGTGATCAAGGTTTTTCAGAGCCTGACCGACACGAGCCCGGTCACCGTTGCCGACTTGTCGGCAAACGTCGACGACTACTGGGATCGCGGCCTGCTCGGCCTTGCGCTCGCCCCGAACTTCCCCACGAACCCTTATGTCTACGTGCTATACGCGTATGACGCCGCGATCGGCGGTACGGCACCGAGGTGGATGGACGCCTGTCCGACACCGCCTGGCCCCACCACCGACGGCTGCCTGGTGTCGGCGCGCCTATCGCGACTGCAGATCAGCGGGAACGTCATGACCGGCAGCGAGCAAGTGCTCATCAACGACTGGTGCCAGCAGTACCCCAGTCACTCGATCGGCACCCTGCTGTTCGGGCGCGACGGATACCTCTACGTCAGTGGCGGTGATGGCGCCAGCTTCAACAACGTCGACTACGGGCAGTACGGAGCGAACTATGCCGGGGACCAGGCAAATCCCTGTGGCGATCCGCCCGGTGCAGTCGGCACCGCGCTGAGCCCGCCCGCCGCCGAGGGTGGGGCGTTGCGCAGCCAGAGCGTCCGCCGTACCGACGGCCCGGCAACTCTCGACGGTGCGATTCTGCGGATCGATCCGGCCACCGGTGCGGGTGTTCCCGGCAACCCGTTCTTCTCCTCACCGAATGCC
The DNA here is from genome assembly GCA_036001885.1 of Actinomycetes bacterium. GTDB lineage: Bacteria > Actinomycetota > Actinomycetes > JAKEEW01 > JAKEEW01 > DASYTV01. Next base: position 2,598 of record DASYTV010000059.1, on the reverse strand, counting down.
AACGCGCGGCGCATCGTGGCCTACGGCGTGCGCAATCCGTTCCGCATGACTCAGCGTCCGGGCTTCGACGAACTGTGGATCGGCGATGTCGGCTGGAATACCTGGGAAGAGATCAACCGTGTGGTGACGCCGGCGAGTGCGACCGCATCGAATTTCGGCTGGCCGTGCTATGAGGGAGCGTCACCACAGGGCGGCTACCAGGGTGCCGGCCTCAATCTGTGCTCGTCCCTTTATTCGACGCCTGGTTCGGTCATGGCGCCCTACTACACGTACAACCACAGCGCGTGCGTGGTGAGCTATCCCGGCTGCCACACGGGCGGCTCGTCCATCACCGGCATCGCGTTTTACCAGGGCGGGTCGTATCCGGCCCAGTACAACGGCGCGCTCTTCTTCGCCGACCACACCCGCAACGAGATCTGGGCGATGCTCCCGGGCACGAACGGGTTGCCCGACCCGTCCAGACTGCAGTCGTTTGTCGGCGTCGACGGTACGGGCGGCGCCGCCGGGCATCCCGTGGACCTGAAGATCGGCCCCGGCGGCGACCTGTTCTACGTCGACATGGATGACGGCACCGTCCACCGCATCACCTACACGGCTGCCAACCAGCCGCCGACCGCTGTCATCGCAGCCAGCCCAACCAATGGCAACGCCCCGCTGACCGTCGGCTTCAACGGCACCGGCTCGTCCGACCCGGAGGGTGGGCCGCTGAGCTACTCGTGGGATCTCAACGGTGACGGCGTGTTCGGCGATGCGACAGGCTCGACTGCGTCGTACACCTACACCACGGCGAGCGTTTATCACCCGAGCCTGCGGGTCACCGACGACCAGGGCGCGAGCGACGCTGCATCGCTCACCGTCACGGTCGGCAACACCGCGCCGACCGCTGTCATCGACTCGCCCGCGTCGAGCCTGACCTGGAAGGTCGGCGACACGATCAACTTCTCCGGCCATGCCACCGATGTGCAGGACGGGAATCTGCCGGCGTCAGCGCTCACGTGGTCGCTGATCATGCATCACTGCTTCACACCGACCGACTGCCACGCGCATCTGATTCAGACCTTGAACGGTGTCTCCACTGGTTCGGTCGCCGCCCCGGACCACGAATACCCGTGCTGGTTCGAGGTGCAATTGACCGTGACCGACTCCGGGGGCCTGTCATCGACGACGAGCGTCCGGCTTGACCCGAAGACGGTTGTGCTCACGTTCAGGACCAACCCGGGCGGTCTCGCCCTCACCAACATGGTGGTGAACGAGGCACCGCGCTCAACGCCGTTCTCGGTGACGGTCGTCGTCGGCTCGGCGAACTCGGTAAGCGCTCCGTCGCCGCAGCAGTTCAACAAGTCCATCTATAACTTCATCTCGTGGTCCGACGGCGGCCCGCAGAGCCACACCATCACCGCGCCCGCGGTGAATACCACCTACACCGCTATGTACCGCAAGCGCTGACGGCCTGTTGGCCCGATAACGATGCCACCAGCCTCTGGAGATGCCTGCCTGCGAGGATGAGCCGGTGGTCTTCGATGTGCATCTGGTCGACGGGACGTACGAGCTGTTTCGGTATCACTACGCGCCGAACAACCGGGACGCGACGTTGGGGGCGACGAGGGGGGTCGTCGGCTCATGTCTGCAGCTTCTGGAAGGCGGCGCGAGCCACGTCGGCGTGGCCATCATGAGCCGGTGTGTCGGCTCGCACGCTCGCGTTTTGATCGTTAGGCGACGATGTCGGCGCTTCGAGGGACCACCCATGGCCACTGTGAGCCGTACGCTGGCAGGCTTGCCACCATGGCCACCCCTGGGTGCGGGCCTGGAAGAATGACGTTCGCTAGGTCTCGGAGGCTGTCATGTCGAAAGGTACTGGTTGGGTCATTGGCGGTGTTGCGGCAGTTGTTCTCTTCCTGTTGTTGCCGGGCTGGCTGAAGGTCCTTGCCATCGTCGCCCTCGTTGGCATTCCGACTGCCGGATATCTCCTGCTGGACCCATCCCAGCGCCGCCGGCTCCGTGAACGCAGGCGTCGCCAGATCGGCCCTTGAGTATCGCCAGTAATTCATGGCCACCGGTGATCATCGTGGCGTGTCCCTCTCCAGCCGCCATCGGATGATGGCGAACCCGTAGGAGAGCGCCTTCTCCAATTTGCCTCGGTCGATGTGACCGTCAGGATCGATGAAGGGCACGAACGAGGTGATACGGGGGTTACGCGTCATCATGAGCCGAAGGAGCCGATCGATCTCTTCGGGGTCCCGAACGAACTCGGGGCGTGCCCAGGTCTTGCTGCCCCTCAGCCAGACTCGGATTGGTTCTCCCTCGTTGAGATTCAGCTTCCACTCGCCACCTGCGGGAGTCAGCAGCGTGTCACCGTCCGGGACGTAGCTCACCGGTTGGAGATACGCCCGTCCCGTCTTGCGACCCGTGAATGAAAGCAACATCAACTTTGCATTCAGGGGTGTCCTGAAGGGGAGCCGGAGCACAAGTCGCATCGGAACGTTGACCACCCGCAGGATGCGTGCTCGACGGCGAAGGTTCTCGGGTGGGCCAGGGCTGCGGTCAGCCACAACCTCATCCTTCGCGTTTGCCTTCGGGGCGGGATCTGCTGAATCGGCG
>DASYTV010000058.1:0-19300 GCA_036001885.1 Actinomycetes bacterium | reverse complement strand
TCACCGACCAGTCTGCGGTATGAATACGAAGGAACCGTTTACCACTTCTGCGGTGCAGGGTGCCGGCAAGCATTTGCCGCCGATCCTGCGAAGTACCTCTGACCGACGCGGCGATGCGGCGGATTGCCGCGCCGCAGGCGGGTGGGCCCTTGAGGCCCACCCGCCCTGCTCGCGCGCGTGTTCGACGGGACGGCATATCCGACGGCAGCGGGCCGGGGCCGGCGCGGCCTACCAGGGTGCGTACAGCCCCGACCACGCCTTTCGATTCGGGCTCCAGCGCGTCCTCGATGGCCTCGGCGTCATGATCGATGGCCGCGACCGCTGATGCGGCCCGCTCTAGCTAACGGATGAGCATGCGCGAGTGACTGTCGTCCTGACGACAGTCATTTGCGCTGCCCGCCCATCGGCGTTGATGCTGAGCCGATGCGAGCGAGGCGGCGGGCAAGCAGCTCACGTTCGGCGGGGTTGGTGGCGAGGTCAAGCGCCCGCTGGGTTGCGATGCGCGCCTCGTCGCTACGGCCAACCGCGGCCAGCAGCTCACCGCGGACGGCGTGCAGCAGCCGATAGCCGTCTAGATCGGCGGAGAGGGCGTCCAGCTCGTCCAGGGCTGCCTGTGCACCGGCGACATATCGGGTGGCGACCGCTCGGTTGAGCCGCACGACAGGCGACGGGTCCACGGCGGCGAGACGACCGTAGAGGAAGTGGATCTGGCACCAGTCGGTCGCCTCCCAGGAGGGCGCCGCGGCATGCAAGGCCGCTATCGCCGCTTGCAGCTGGTAAGGGCCCGGGCGGCGCATGACCAGCGCTCGGTCGAGGAGCTCTGTTGCCTCGCTGATCCGGGCGCGATCCCAGCGGCTGCGATCCTGGTCTTCGAGCCGGACCAACCGCCCCCACCCGTCGAAGCGGGTCGCCGCCCGAGCCTCATGGAACAGGAGCAGGGCAAGCAGGCCGAGCACCTCAGGCTCGCGCGGCATCAGCGGATGCAGGGTGCGAGCCAGCGCGATCGCCTGGGCGGCAAGGTCGCGCCGCGCCGGCGTCCTGGCGGCGCTCGCCAGATATCCCTCGTTGAAGACCAGATAGAGGACGGTCAACACCTCGGCCAGGCGCGAGCTGAGCTCATCCGGGTCAGGCATCGCCACCTCGACGCCGCGCAACTGCGACCGCGCTCTGGAGAGCCGTTGGCCCATCGTGGCGTCGGATGTGAGGAACGCCGCGGCGATTTCGTTCGTCGTCAGCCCGCATACCGTACGCAGCGTCAGCGCGACCTGTGACTCGCGCGGCAGCGACGGGTGGCAGCAGGCGAACACCAGGGTCAGCAGCTCATCGTCTGCGCCGCCGGCTGAAGTGAAGGCGGCGTCCGCGGCGGCGGAGCCGTCGGTGCCGGCCGATCGGTCCCGCGCTGCGTCGACGGTCAGCAGGCGCAGCTTTTCCTCGCCGGTCCGAAGATGCCGCAGGCGGTCGACGCCCTTGCGGCGGGCGGTCGTCGCCAGCCAGCCGCCGGGGTTGGCCGGCACCCCATCGGTTGGCCAATGAGCGGCCGCCTCGGCAAAGGCGTCCTGGACCAGATCCTCGGCGAGCACGACATCGCCGATCCGCCTCGCGAGCGCCGCCCGCAGCCGCGTGGCCTCACTGCGATAGACCCGCTCGAGTTCGTCCAGGGCCGCGCTCACGCAACCGAGTGTGGCAGCCTTCACCGACAAGGGACACCAGCGCGGCGAGTCCCCCGCTCCGATCATGTGAGCGGGGGACTCGGCACTGGAAGCGAGACGCCGTCAGTGGGCGACGACGCCCTCCAGTTCGCGCCGCCGGGGCGGCACCTCGACTGGGCCCGGGATGTGCTCGTGCGATACCTCTGGCAGCCAACGCAGCCAGCGGGGCAGATACCAGTTGCGCTCGCCGAGCAACGTCATCACAGCCGGCAGCAGCACACCCCGAACCACGGTCGCATCGAGCAGGACAGCCGCGGCCAACCCGAAGCCAAGCGCCTTCATCGATGTCAGAGAGATCGTCGTGAAGAGCATGAACACCGCGACCATCACCACCGCGGCAGCAGTGATCACCCCGGCGGTCGACCGGATGCCGAACGCGACGGCGTCCTTGGTCGGCAGGCCCCTGTCGTACGCCTCCCTGATTCTGCTCAGGACGAAGACGTGGTAGTCCATCGACAAGCCGAAGAGCATCACGAAGAGGAAGATCGGCAGCCAGCTGGCGAGAGCCCCGGTCGACTCGAAGTTGAACAGCGACTCACCCCAGCCGAGCTGGAACATGCCCACGACAAGCCCATAAGCGGCGGCGACGGACAGCATGTTCAGTGCGATAGTCGTTGTCGCGATCACCACCGACCTGAAGGACACGAGCATCACCAGAAAGGCCAGCCCGAGCACGAAGCCGAGGACGAGCGGCAGGCTCGCGGTCATCGATTTGTTCACGTCGACGGAGGCCGCCGTCATGCCGGTGACATGAGCCTCGGCGCCTGGCACCGATCCGAACGTCGCCGGGAGAACATCCTCGCGCAGCGTGGACAACGCGCGCTCTGACTTCTCGTCCGTGCCGCTGCCGACCAGTCCCACGTGGATCGCGGCCACCGTCTTATCCGGGTTGACGTCGACCGTGATGGGGCCGTACATCTGCCCGGTCGCCACTGCCTCGGTGCGGAAGCTCGCGATCGCCCGCCGTAGCTCGGGCGCCGTGACGTCGGCCGCCTTCACCGCCACGACGGCGGGTTCTGCACCGCCGGGAAAGGCCCGCTGGATACGGTCATACGTCTGCAGGGTCGGCTCGGTGTGCTTGATGTCGTCCGCGCCGGGCAGCGCGGTGGTCAGCTGCAGCGCCGGCACGGCAAGCGCGACCAGTGCACCGCCCGCTAGGACTGCAGCAGCCCGCGGGAACCGCAGGACCGGAGCCAGGATCATGCCCCACAACCGACCCCGTGACTGCCGGCGGTAAAGCAGCGGGATCTTCCCGAAGTCCACCTTGTCGCCGAGCTTGGACAGCAGCGCAGGAAGTACGGTCAGCGAGCCGAGCACGGCGACGGCGACCACGAGAATGGTGCCGACCGCGAAGCTGGTGAAGATTCCGTTGCCCGCGATGAACATGCCGGCCATCGCTGCGATCACGGTGAGGCCCGAGATCAGCACCGAGCGGCCCGAGGTGGCCGCGGCGATCGCCAACGCCCGTTCCGGGTCCGCGCCGCGGGCACGCTCCTCACGCTCTCGGCGGATGTAGAACATGCAGTAATCCACGCCCACGGCAAGCCCGACCAGCAGCATCACGTGCGAGGTGGACTCGTCCATCGGGAACAGCCGGCTGGCGAAGGCCGACAGGCCGATCGCGGCGAAGATCGCTGTCAGGGCCAAACCGACGGGCAGGATCGCCGCCAGGAAGGCGCCGAAGGCAACCAGCAGGATCCCCAAGGTCAACGGGATCGACAGCATGCCGAGCCGGTTGAAGTCCTCGTCGAGGCTCTTGCCGATCGCATGGTCGAGACTGGCGCTACCGGTCTCCTCGACGCGCAGGTCCTTGTGCTTCGCCTGGACGCCGGCGACGGCGTCAAGAACCGGTTGCACTCGGTCGGCCGCGGTGTCCTGGTCACCCTTCATATCGAAGGTCACCAGTCCGGAGCGCCCGTCCTTGGAGATCGCGCCGCCGGCCGCCTTGTCATAGGGCGAGACGATGTTCTCGACCTGCCCAGTGCTCTGGATCGCCGCCATCGCGTCGGAGACCCCGGCTTTGAAGGCCGGGTCCTCCGCGGTGGTGCCGCCCTTGCCCTGGACGAGGACGAGCTCGCCGGCTCGCTCGGGGAAGCCGGCGTCCTCGATGATCTTTTCGGCTTTCTTCGAGTCACCCGAGCCGTAGTCGGAGTCCTTGAGCATGGTCGTGCCCACCGAACTGCCGATGAGCGTCGCCGCGATCACGAACGCGAGCCAACCGAAGATGGCCGTCTTACGGTGCCTGGCGCTCCAACGGGCGACCCCGCCGACAAGGTTGCGCTTCGGCCGAGCACGCCGGCTGTGGTTCTGGGATTGCCTTGGCCCAGGGCCGCCCCCGGGAGCGTCCGGATCGGCGTACTCCGGTATGCGGGTCCGCATGGATCCCCCTTCAGTCGAGTACGACATGCCGTGTCGGCCCAGGGGACGGCCCCCGGAGCCCGTGAATGCGTATGTACTCGACAGTAGAAATCTTGGGGATGCATCCCCATCCGGCGACCGCCCGGATTCGGCGTAGGGGTAGCACGGGTTCCCGCGTAGGGGTAGCCCCCGGCATTGGCCGATAGCTGGTGCGGGTCCTCGCGTCAGGCCATGTCGGGCTCGACACCTGGCCACCAGGCGGTGACCAGATCCCGACCCGAGGACCCGAGCTCCGGATGGCTTTCGTCCGCACCCATTGCGCGCAGGACCGACTCGAGCTCACCCGCCCGAGACCTGGGCAAGCAGAGCCGCTGCCGGGTCATGTCGACAAGCTCGTCGAAGCTGACGTAGGTGGTCGCATCCGCACGATGCCAGCGCTCGGCGCGCGCGTGGATGCCGGCCTCCCTGAGGACGGCCAGCGCTTCCTCTGCCGTCGGCCCCTCCGGCCGTTCCACGTTGTGGAAGTGGCGCCACAGGGCGTTCAGCCGGACGAGCGGGTGGGACACGGTCAGCTCGACGACAACCCGACGGCGGGCATGGGCGGTGAGCTGGGTCGCGAACTCGGCGAGATCTGGGACGTTGTAGAGGACGTGGTGACAGACGACGACGTCAGCCGCTGGAACCTGGTCGGCGATGTCCGGCCAGCGGCCCAGAAAGGGGTCGCACGGCAGGCCGCGCCGGGCTGCCAACGCGGCGAATTGCTGCAGCATCTGTTCATCCGAATCGACGCCGCTGAGGTGCGTCATGCGCTCCGCGAGCGGCAGGGACGCCGCGCCGCCGCCAGGACCGACATCGAGGACTGACCCCAGCGGCTCGAGCGCCTCCAACGCTCGCTCGTAGGAGGGTCCTTGCGGCGCATCGGCCGCGACGCGTGCCCGGTGGGCGAACAACCCATGTGGGAGCACCCAGGGCGACTCTTCGGCCGCCGCCAGGATGTCGGCAGGGATCGCCCACGCCGCCAGCTCCCGCCGCCACCGTTCCGCCGCCTCTGCCACGGCAGGCAGCGTAGCGTCGGCTGTTACGCGCCCATCGCGTGAACGCCGCCGTCGACGTGCACGATCTCCCCGGTGGTACGGGGGAACCAGTCGGAAAGCAACGCGACGGCCGCGCGGGCCGCGGGCTCTGGATCGGAGAGGTCCCAACCGATGGGAGCGCGCGTGGACCACACGTTCTCGAACTCGTCGAAGCCGGGGATCGACCTTGCCGCCATCGTCCGCAGCGGACCGGAGGCGACGAGGTTCACTCTGATGCCTGACGGTCCGAGATCGCGAGCCAGGTAGCGGCCACAGGACTCGAGAGCCGCCTTTGCCACGCCCATCCAGTCGTACTTCGGCCAAGCCACTGTGGCGTCGAAGTCCATGGCCACAATCGAGCCGCCGTCCTTCATCAGGGGCACGCAAGCGGTGGCGAGGGCCTTAAGGGAGTACGCCGATACGTGTAGCGCGGTCGACACGTCAGGCCACGCGGTCTGCAGGAAGTTGCCGCCCAATGCGCTCTCCGGCGCAAAGCCGATCGAATGCACAACGCCGTCGAGCCGATCCACATGCGGTCGCAGCCGCTCGGCGAGGCTAGCCAGGTGATCCGCGTCAGTGACGTCGAGCTCGACGACCGGGGCCTCGGCCGGCAACCGCTTGGCGATCCGCTCGACGAGGCTGAGCCGGCCGTATCCGGTGAGGACGACCCGTGCTCCCTCCTGTTGCGCGACGCGGGCGATGTGGAAGGCGATCGACGCGTCGGTGATGACCCCGGTCACCAGGACCCGCTTGCCATCGAGGATGCCCACGCTTGCCCTACCTCTCTGATCTGGTCAGTGCCCGGACCTAGTCAGTGACCCATGCCGAGACCGCCGTCGACGGGGATCACCGCTCCGGTGATGTAGGCGGCGTCGTCTCCGGCAAGGAACCGGACCACCGCGGCGACCTCGTCGGCGGTGGCGTACCGGCCGAGCGGTACGTGCGCGAGGATCTCCGAGCGCCGCTCCTCGGGCAACGCCTCGGTCATCTCGGTACTCACGAAGCCGGGTGCCACGACGTTGGCGGTGATGTTGCGAGAACCGAGCTCGCGCGCCAACGACCTGGCGAGCCCGACCAGCCCGGCTTTGGAGGCCGCGTAGTTCGCCTGGCCGGCCGAGCCGAGCAGTGCGACGACCGACGAGATGAAGATCAGCCGGCCGCGCCTCGCCCGCAACATCGATCTCGCGGCTCGCTTCGCGACGCGGTAGGACCCGCTGAGGTTGGTGTCAAGAACCGCGGTGAAGTCATCCTCGGCCATCCGCAGGAGCAGCGTGTCCCTTGTGATGCCGGCGTTAGCCACCAGCACTTCCACCGGTCCCTGCTGCGATTCGACGGAATCGAACGCCGCTTCAACCGCCGCCTGGTCCGTGACGTCGCAGCGGACGCCGAAGAGTCCTTCAGGCGGCTCGCCGCTGCGGTAGGTGATTGCGACCTTGTCCCCCGCAGCGGAGAACGCCCGGGCGATGGCCAAGCCGATGCCGCGGTTACCGCCGGTGACGAGTACCGATCGAGTCACGGCCAGGGACGCTACCCGCTACCTGTCGGTCCCGCGAATCGGCCCCGCTCACTGAGCCCGATCCCAGCGGTCTGTTCGGCCAGACGCTCTACGGCGATCAGCAACGGCCGTCGGCCGCGTGACAGGATCGGTTCGGTCCGATCGCCATACACAGCAAGCGCTGGAGGCTGCAGATGCCCCACGAGATCGACCCGACTTTCCTCACTCTGCCGGCCCGATCGCTTGCCGACGCGGCTCTGCAACGGGCTCAGGATCTCGGCGCCGCCCACGCGGACTTCAGGCTCGAGCGGATCCGAGGGCAGAGCGTGCGGCTGCGCGATGCACGTGTCGAAGGGGTTAGCGATGACGAGGACAGCGGGTTCGCGGTGCGCGTCGTCCACGAAGGCACCTGGGGATTCGCCGCTGCGGCCGATCTGACGGCCGAGGCTGCGGCGAAGACCGCCGAGCTTGCCATCCGGGTCGCCAAGATCAGCTCTGCGATCAACTGGGAGCCGGTCGAGCTGGCCGAGGAGCCTGTCTACGCCGACGTCACCTGGGCTTCGCCCTATGACGTCGACCCCTTCGACGTGCCTGACCCGGAAAAGATCGGCTTGCTCGCGGATCGCAGTGCCCGGCTGCTCGCGCACAGCGCCGTCGACCATGTCGACGCGTCGGTATATGCGGTGAAGGAGACCAAGTTCTACGCCGATCTTGCCGGGACGATCACGACGCAACAGCGGGTGCGAATCCATCCGGAGATGACGGCGACCGCAGTGGACAAGGAGTCCGGCCGGTTCGAGACCATGCGCACGCTCGCTCACCCGGCCGGTCGAGGCTGGGAGTGGGTCCTCGGCTCGACGACCGAGGCGGGTCAGCTCGAACAGCTCTGGGATTGGGACGGCGAGCTCGAACAGCTCCCTGCACTGCTGACCGAGAAGATGGCGGCGCCGAGCGTGGAGCCGGGGCGCTACGACCTAGTGATCGATCCGACAAATTTGTGGCTGACGATCCACGAGTCGATCGGCCATGCCACCGAGCTGGATCGTGCCCTTGGCTACGAGGCAGCGTACGCGGGTACATCGTTCGCCACCTTCGACCAGCTCGGGACTTTGCGATACGGCTCGGAGCTGATGAACGTCATCGGTGACCGGACCGTCGACCATGGCCTGTCCACCATCGGCTATGACGACGAAGGCGTTGCGACTCAGCAGTGGGACATCGTGCGCGATGGAGTGCTCGTCGGCTACCAGCTCGACCGGCGAATGGCGCGCCTGAAGCGACTCGGGCGCTCCAACGGATGCGCGTTCGCCGACTCGCCGAGCCACGCGCCGATCCAGCGGATGGCCAACGTCTCATTGCAGCCGGACCCGGCCGGACCGTCGACGGCGGAGTTGATCAGTGGGGTCGAGCGCGGCATCTACATCCTCGGCGACAAGTCCTGGTCCATCGACATGCAGCGCTACAACTTCCAATTCACCGGGCAGCGGTTCTATCGCATCGAGAACGGCCGGCTGGCGGGCCAGCTTCGTGACGTCGCCTACCAGGCGACGACCACCGACTTCTGGGGATCGATGGTGGCCCTCGGCGGTCCGCAGACCTACCTCCTTGGCGGCGCGTTCAACTGTGGCAAGGGTCAGCCAGGCCAGGTCGCGGCGGTGAGCCACGGCTGCCCGGCCGCGGCCTTCCAAGGGGTACGGATACTCAACACGGTCCAGGAGGCGGGACGGTGACGACGCCAGCGACGACACCACAGGAGATCGTCGAGCGGGCGCTCGACCTGTCCACCGCGGACGGCTGCGTGGCCATCGCGGACGAGCAGAGCACCGCCAACCTGCGGTGGGCAGGCAACACGCTGACCACGAACGGGACGACGCGGTCGCGGCAGCTCACCGTGATCTCGACCGTCGAGGGTTCAGCGGGTGTGGCGGCAGGGGTTATCTCCCGCTCCAACGTGACCGTCGACAGAATCGAGGATGTGGTCCGTGCGGCCGAGGCGGCCGCCAGGTCGGGCTCGCCGGCAGATGACGCCCAACCGCTGGTTACGCCGGATCAGGCTGCTGCGCCGACACCGTGGGATGCCCAGCCGGCCGAGACGTCCATCGGCGTCTTCAGCGCGTTCGCGCCCGCGCTCGGCGAGGCCTTCGGCCGAGCCCAGGCGGACCGACGCGACCTTTACGGCTTCGCCCAGCACCTCATGACCACGACCTACCTAGGGACCACGACCGGCCTCCGCCTCCGGCACGACCAGCCGACAGGCACAGTCGAGATCACCGGCAAGGCCGATTCTGCGTCGGTCTGGGTAGGCGCCTCCACCAGAGACTTCTCCGACATCGACGTCGACGCGCTCGACGGCGATGTCAACCGCCGGCTCGAGTGGTCGAAGCGACGCATCGACCTCGAGCCAGGAAGGTACGAGACGCTGCTGCCGCCCTCAGCGGTTGCGGATCTGATGATCTACATGTACTGGTCAGCTGGTGGCCGCGACGCGCACGACGGGCATACGGTCTTCTCGCGGCCCGGCGGCGGCACGAGGATTGGCGAGCAACTCGCCAACATCCCGGTCACCCTGCGTAGCGATCCATCGGCCGAAGGCCTTGGCTGCGCACCGTTCGTCCTCGCGCACGCGTCGGGGCGCACCCAGTCGGTCTTCGACAACGGCCTGGCGCTTGCACCCACCGGCTGGGTGAGTGACGGCAAGCTGAGCGCGCTCATCCACACCCGCGCATCCGCGACCGAGACCGGCGACGCCGTCGCACCACCCATCGACAACCTGATCATGGAGGGACCACCCGGGGATGCAGGCTCGCTCGGTGAGATGGTGGCCGGCACCCGGCGTGGACTCTTGGTCACCTGCCTGTGGTACATCCGGGAGGTCGATCCGCAGACTCTCCTACTCACCGGGTTGACCAGAGACGGTGTCTACCTGGTCGAGGGGGGCGAGGTCACCGGCGCCGTGAACAACTTTCGGTTCAACGAGAGCCCGGTCGACCTGCTCGGCCGGCTCGGCGAAGTCGGACGAACCGAGATCGCGCTGCCCAGGGAGTGGAGCGACTGGTTCACGCGGGCGGCGATGCCACCGATTCGAGTGGGTGACTTCAACATGAGCACGGTCAGCCAGGCGTCCTGACGAGACGTAACCACTGCGACGCGGGGGAACCGACCGCGAGATGGATGCCGCGACACTGGATCGGGGCCGGGCGCACGACACGGGCGTAGTGTGGAAAGGACCTCACGGCGGTACCGGGCGCAGATCAGCCTGCCGGACCGACCACGTGAGGCCGCCGGACGTGAGGCGGACAGTGCAGCGGGACAGGCAGAGCAAGCCGGTGTACGAGATCACCGGGGCGCGCCGCGGACTCACCGAAGATGTCACCCGGCGCCAGATCCGCTACGCGATCTCCATGGGCGTCCGCACCGTGTGCTTTGTGCTTGCGATTGTTACTCATGGTTGGCTGCGCGCGGTCTTTCTGGTCGGGGCGCTCGTCCTGCCGTACCTCTCCGTGGTCTATGCCAACAGCGGCCGCGAGCGCATCCGCGCGGGACCGCCCGGCTATCAGCCCGACGGTCCGGCAGCGATCGATCCAGTGCGGACGGAGTTGCCCCGAGCGGAGACCCCTGACCAGGCGGGAACGGACTCGCCCGGCTCAGGGGGGACGCCGGCGCCTGGACCAGAGTCCACTTCCGGTAACTCATCCGAGCCTGGGGCCGCCGCAGGCTAGCCGTCACATGGGCTCTGGTTGCCCGATCGAGCAGACGTATAACGATGCACAAGAATGCGACGTGTCGGGGTGGTTTTGCCCCATGTGCTGCCGTTTTCGGCTAATGCGAGTACCGAGGTTTCTTCTTCGCGAAACGTGCACCGCCGAATAACCTACAGAGTCCGTGCACAGAATCACGGCAGCGTGTAATACTTCCTCTGCGCTCCGTATCCCCCGTCGGAGCGACTAGGACGCGATGCCGGGCGGCTCCCCCCGTGGCTGCCCGGCATCGCTTTGTCACGACCGTGGTTCCCCGCGGCCAGCCTGGCCGGCGTGCCGCCTGCTCGTGATCTAGGCGGCCGCCGCGAGACTAGTGGTTGCGGGACTTGCGGGCGCGACCACTAGCCGCCGATAGCGGACATAGGACGGGCAGGCTGGAGGAAGCCCGGATCGTCGATACCGTGGCCCGGCTTCTTCCCCCACATCGCGGCCTCCCAGCGCTGCGCGATCTCCGCATCGCTTGCTCCGGACCGCAATGGCGAGCGCAGATCGGACTCCTCACGCGCGAAGAGGCAGGTGCGGACCTGGCCGTCGGCCGTCAGCCGGACCCGGTCGCACGCACCGCAGAACGGCCGGGTAACAGATGCGATTACGCCCACCCGCTCGGGACCGCCATTCACGAGCCAGGTCTCGGCCGGGGCGCTCCCTCGGACATCTCCGTCCTCGGGTTCCAGGTCGAAGTGTTCCCGCAGCTCCTGGAGTATCTCGGCGGCAGTGACCATGGTGTCCCGGCGCCAGCCGTGCTGTGCGTCGAGCGGCATCTGCTCGATGAACCGCAGCTCGTAGCCGCGGTCTAGGCACCAACGCAGCAGCTGCGGTGCCTCGTCGTCGTTGACCCCGCGCATCAGCACGGCGTTGACCTTCACCGGGCGCATTCCAGCCGCCTCGGCAGCGGCCAGGCCCTCGATGACATCGGCGAGTCGGTCGCGACGAGCGAGCGCCACGAACCGATCAGCTTGCAGCGTGTCCAGGGATACGTTGACCCGGTCGAGACCGGCCGCCCGCAGCGGCGCCGCGAGCCGCGCCAGCCCGAGAGCGTTGGTGGTGACAGACAGCCGGGGCCGCGGGGACAGTGCGGCCGCCTGCTCGACGATGCCGATGAGGCCACGCCTGATCAACGGCTCTCCGCCGGTGAACCTGACCTCGGTAACGCCGAGCCGCTCGACCGCGATCCGCACCAGGCGGACGATCTCGTCGTCGGTGAGCAGTGTCGGCGACGGCAACCAGTCAAGACCGTCTGCCGGCATGCAGTAGGTGCAACGAAGATTGCACCGATCGGTGAGCGAGACCCGAAGATCGGTTGCCACCCGGCCAAAGCTGTCGACGAGCAACGGCACGCCTCCCAAAGATCCACTACCGTGCCCCATCAGCCTACGCCGAGCAGCCGATAACGCCTCCTCGACGTGTGCGGCCGTTAAGGTGCGTGCTCGTGGACGACCTGATCGCACGTGACGGCGCTCACGTATGGCATCCGTACGCGGCGAAGAAGGCGGCGGTCGCTCCCTATCTAGTGACGGCCACCGAGGGGGTGCGCCTGTTCCTCGGTGACGGACGCGAGGTCATCGACGGAATGGCGTCATGGTGGTCCGCGATCCATGGCTACAACAACCCCGTACTCAACGCGGCCGCAACCGCCCAGCTGGCGAGGATGCCGCACGTCATGTTCGGCGGTCTTACACACGAGCCTGCCGTGGCCCTCGCGCAGCGACTCGCTGACATCACTCCCGGTGCGTTGAGCCGGGTCTTCCTCAGCGACTCGGGGTCGGTGGCGGTCGAGGTCGCCATCAAGATGGCGATCCAGTACTGGCACGAGACCGGCCACCCCCGTAAGCAGCGGCTGTTGACAATTCGCGGCGGCTACCACGGCGACACCTTTGCCGCTATGAGCGTGTGCGATCCGGTGACCGGGATGCACCACATCTTCGGCAGTACGCCCACCAAATCGCCGCAAGCCGGCGACCCCGGCCGTTCCGTACTCGTACCGCAGCTTTTCGCGCCACGCCCAAGGACCCGCTTCGGCGACCCATACGACCCAAGTGACAGCGACGAGCTCGCCGCCTTGCTCGATCGCCACCACGACGAGATAGCGGCCGTCATTCTCGAGCCGGTCGTCCAAGGCGCTGGTGGCATGTGGTTCTACGCGCCGGAGTACGTCGCCGAGGCGCGGCGGCTCGCCGATACGTACGACGTCCTGCTCATCCTCGACGAGATCGCCACCGGATTCGGCCGCAGCGGCGAGCTGTTCGCCGCGCATCACGCGGGAATCTCACCGGACATCCTTTGCCTCGGCAAGGCGATGACTGGAGGCTACCTGAGCATGGCGGCGACGCTCTGCACCGAGACCGTCGCCGATGGCATCTGCTCCGGTCAGGCCGGTGTGTTCATGCACGGCCCGACGTTCATGGGGAATCCGCTCGCCGCAGGTATCTCGCTGGCGTCGATCGACCTGCTTCTCGAATCCCCATGGCGGGACTGGGTCAACGCCCTCGAACGACGCCTTGCCGAAGGACTTGCACCGGCACGTCAGCTTCCCGGAGTAGCGGATGTGCGGGTGCTCGGCGCGATAGGCGTCATCGAAGCGCGGGACCCGATCGATGTGGGTCCGGTGCAGGAGTTTCTCATCGAGCGCCGCGTCTGGCTGCGCCCGTTCGGGCGGTTGCTCTACACGATGCCGGCGTACGTCCTGGACGAGTCCGACACGGACACCCTCACGTCAGCCATGGTGGCCGCGGCTGCAACCTTTTAGCGCGTGTACGAATGCCGATCGCCGATTGCCCGGGCAGGCCCGAGGACGTGCAGGTCGGCGGGTACCGTCGGTGCTGTGCTCAGGCTGCTGTTGACCCGGCGCTGGCTCGCCCTGCTCGGGTTGGTTGTCATCCTGGTGCCAACCTTCATCAGGCTCGGCTTCTGGCAGCTCGACCGGCTCGACCAGCGTCGCGCCAAGAACGCGGTCGTCTCACGCAACATCCACGCGTCACCGGTGCCGGTGGCGACGCTTACCGGGCCGGACCGACCGGCGACGAAGGGCGACGAGTGGCGTCCGGTGACCGCCTCAGGGCGATACGACCCAGCGCATGAGCTGCTCGTCCGCAACCGGACCGCGACCGCCGACGGCCAGCCAGGCTTCCACGTCCTCACTCCGCTGATCACGAGAGGCGGCGTTGCGCTGCTCGTCGATCGAGGCTGGATCCCGTTCGGGGAGACAGCACGGGACACGCCAAAGGCGCCCGCACCGCCTGCCGGCGAGATCGCCGTCGTCGGTCATCTGCGACCATCCGAGCGCCAGCCGTCTCGCGGCCCGCGCGACGGCGCCGGCGTTCCCACCGGGCAGGTCGTCCGCATCGACGTCCCGCGAATCGGCACGACCCTGCCGTACTCGCTGTATGACGGCTACGTTGAGCTGGTCTCCCAGAGTCCGGACACGACGCCGAGCCCGGCCCTGCTGGATACTCCTGGACTCAGCGAGGGCCCTCATCTCGCCTACGCGGTCCAGTGGTACCTCTTCGCGAGCATCGCCGTCGGCGGCTTCTGTTACCTGCTCTTCAAGGAGGCACGCGAGGATGAGGGCGTGCACATGGCCTCGACGAAGATCCCTGAACAGCCGACGGCCGGCCGTCGCCCAGCCGCACGCTAGGTGAGGCGAGACCTCCCGTAACCGCAGGACGGGTTCGGCGAGCCTCCCTCTGCGTCCCTGCACGAGCCTCAACGGATACGCAAGGCAGCGGCCCCGGTGTCGAGCACGGCCTCGACACCGAGCGGGATGCTTGCCTGGCGGCTGCCGTGTCCAAATGGAAATCCACCGAGCACAGGAACGCCGAGGGGGCAAAGCCGGTCTCTGAGGACGTCCTCGACCGCAGCCGGATCCCCGCACTCGGTCCAAGTGCCAAGCGCCACCGCGGCGACCTGGTCGAACCAATCGCTGCGGTGCAGCTGGGTTAGCAGGCGGTCGATCCGGTACGGCTCTTCTCTCACGTCCTCCAGCAGGAGGATCGCTTCGGCCGCTGGGCGGGATGTGCCGGACCCGACGGTCGCAGCAAGCAGGCTGAGGTTGCCTCCGGCTGTGATGCCGCTGGTCGAGCCGGGATTGAGCACCGCCGGCTCCTCCGCGTACACCCACATCCCTGACCATTCACCGAACAGCGCCGCTTTGTACGCCGCCATGCTCCACTCCTCTGCATGCGCGACGGCAGCGGTCGCCACCATCGGCCCGAAGAGCGTCGCCACCGAGAGCCGGGATCCGATCGCCTCGTGCAGGGCGGTCACGTCGCTCGCACCCACGAACAGCTTGGGTGGCATCCCCCCGAGCCCATCCCAGTCGACCAGATCGAGCATCCGCATGGCGCCGTAGCCGCCGCGCGCACAGATCACCGCCGAGACTTCCGTGTCTCGCCAGGCGCGGGTGAAGTCACCAGCGCGGGCGGCATCGGTACCCGCAAGGTAACCTCCCGTCCGGTCGAGCACGTGCTCACCGAACGCCACCGTCAGTCCGAAGCTTTCCAGCACCTTTCCGCCGAGCCGGAGGCGGTCGGAG
Organism: Actinomycetes bacterium; assembly: GCA_036001885.1. Classification (GTDB taxonomy): domain Bacteria; phylum Actinomycetota; class Actinomycetes; order JAKEEW01; family JAKEEW01; genus DASYTV01. Next base: position 4,376 of record DASYTV010000058.1, on the reverse strand, counting down.
TCCACCTGCCCACTCGGAGCGATCACCGCGACAGTGTCACCCGGTCGCAACGGCGCCGGCCGCCTCAACGGGTCTGCCATCACGCGGCGCCCTCGCCGTTGGCGATCGCAGCCTGGACCAGCCGAGGCAGTACCTCTCCGATTGGCTCACGCAGAACCGCGTGGGCGACCTCGTCGTACGGCGTCGGCTCGGCGTTGATGATCACAAGGCTGGCGCCGGAACCGAGAGCGAAGTCGCACAAGCCCGCGGCCGGATGGACCGACAGCGACGTCCCCACGGCGAGCAGCACGTCACAGGCCTGGGCGGCGGAGATAGCCGCATTGAGCACCGCCGGTTCGAGTGCCTGGCCGAATGAGATCGTGGCCGACTTGAGAATCCCGCCACACCTTCTACACGGTGGATCGTCCTCGCCGGCGGCGACCCGCTTCAGCACCTCGGCCATCGGTGTGCGGTCGCCGCAGCTGAGGCAGCCGACCTGGCGAATCGTGCCGTGGATCTCGATGACCAGGTCCGGGTTGGAGCCGGCGGCCTGATGCAGGCCGTCGATATTCTGTGTCACGAGCGCGCGAAGGCGTCCTGCACGCTCGAGATCCACGAGTGCCCGGTGGCCCGCGTTTGGCCGGGCCGACCAGGCGGGATGGTCGAGGCGCGCCTGCCAAGCGCGGCGGCGGACCTCAGGATCAGCAAGGTAAGTGTCGATGGTGGACAGTGCCTGTGCGCCAGGGTTCTTCGTCCAGACTCCCTGTGGCCCGCGGAAGTCAGGAATGCCCGACTCGGTGGAGATCCCCGCTCCGGTCAGGACTGTGATCGACGCCGCGGCTGGCAGCCACCGCGCGGCGGCCTCCTCTCGGCTCGTGGGCTCGCCTGGATTCGGGTACTCGCGGTTCGGGTGCTCGCTCATGTCCATCCCTCAGATTCCGACGGCGGACCAGGGATCGCGGGGCGCGTCTGTCACCCAGGTGAAATGAGCGATTCCGGTCTCCGGCGCCGATACGGCAGATCGTGCAGGGCGATCCTTGGACCGGGGAGACTGTTCGAACGGGTGGCTCATACGACCGACCGTAACGTGCCATGCCGGGCCGACCGGGGCAGGATGGTCCGCATGGATCTCGGCCTGCAGGATCGCGTGTACCTCGTGACCGGTGGCACCCGTGGACTTGGTCGTGCCGCGGCCGAAGTGCTTGTCAACGAGGGCGCCCGGGTCGTGGTCTCCAGCCGCCATGAGGATGCCGTACAGAAGGCCGTGGCCGATCTCGGTGGCAGCTCCAAGGTGGTCGGCATCACCGCCGACAATGCGGAACCGAGTGCCGCCGAGCGCTTGGTCGCGGCCGGTGTTGCCCGCTTCGGCCGGCTCGATGGTGCCCTGATATCGGTAGGTGGGCCTCCCCCGGGCACCGTCATGGACACCAGCGACACGGATTGGCAGCATGCCTTCGAGAGCATCTTCCTCGGCGGCTTGCGGATCGCACGCGCAGTCGCAAGCGCGGTCGGCGAGGGGGGATCCATCGCGTTCGTCCTGTCGTCGTCAGTCCGGTCGCCGATCCCCGGGCTCGCAATCTCGAACGGTATGCGGCCTGGCCTGGCAATGGCGGCAAAGACACTGGCTGACGAGTTGGGACCGCGTGGCGTGCGGGTCAACGGGCTGCTGCCCGGCAGGATCGCCACCGACCGGATCCGCGAACTCGACCAGGCGGCAGGTGACCCAGAGCTCGCGCAGGCCCGCCAGTCCGCGCCGATCCCGCTGCGCCGCTACGGCACTCCCGAGGAGTTCGGGATTGCTGCCGCGTTCGTGCTCTCCCCCGCGGCGTCGTACCTCACCGGCTGCATGATCCCGGTGGACGGCGGTGCACTCCGGACCATCTGAAGCCTTCCCGCGTCTGGTCCCGCAATCACGGCGGGCTGGTGACCTCAGGACTGAACAGCGCGACCTGGTCATCTACGGGCTCCATCTCGCCATCCAGGGAAGGCGCATCAGCGCGCGGCTCGAGCTCGCCATCAGATACGGGAGATACCGCGAACTGAGTCCGGTAGAGCTCTGCGTAGAGCCCGCCCGCGGCCAGCAGCTCCTCGTGGCTGCCACGCTGTACGATCCGGCCCTCGTCCAGGACGAGGATGAGGTCCGCGTCCCTGATGGTGGACAGCCGGTGCGCGATGACGATCGAGGTACGCCCTGACAGCGCGGTCGCCAGCGCCATCTGGACCGCCGCCTCTGACTCTGAGTCAAGATGAGCGGTCGCCTCATCGAGCACGATGACGCCGGGCGCTTTGAGCAGGATGCGGGCGATCGCGAGCCGCTGCTTCTCTCCACCGGAGAGCCGATAGCCGCGGTCACCGACCACCGTGTCGAGCCCGTCCGACAGGGATTCCATGAGATCCCAGATCTGCGCCGACTTACACGCCTGGACGAGCTCGGCCTCGGTTGCCGTCGGTTTCGCATAGAGCAGGTTCGCCCGGATCGTGTCGTGGAACATGTGCGAGTCCTGCGTGACGACCCCGACCGTGTCGTAGAGCGACTCGAACGACAGGTCCCGTGCGTCCACATCGCCGATACGGACAGCACCGCCTGTCACGTCGTACAGCCGCGCCACCAGGGACGAGGTCGTCGTCTTACCCGCACCCGATGGCCCGACCAAGGCAACGAGCTGGCCTGGGTCGACCCTGAACGACACGTCATGCAACACCGTTTGCGGCGTGGTCGTCTCAAGCCGTGCGACGACCTCGAGCGACGCGAGTGAGACCTCGTTCGCTGCCGGGTAGCGGAAGCTCACGTGGTCGAATTCCACGGATTGCGGCCCGCCGGGCAGCTGTCGCGGACGCTCGGCCTCGGCGACCATCGACGGCAGGTCGAGCACCTCGAAGACGCGCTCGAAGGAAACCAGAGCCGTCATCACGTCGACACGGACGTTGGACAGCGAGGTCAACGGTCCGTAGAGGCGCCCCAGCAACGCTGCGAGGGCGAGCAGGGTGCCCACGGTCAACTGCCCGGAGACGGCCAGGTAACCGCCCACGCCATAGACGAGTGCGGTAGCCAGAGACGCCACCAGCAGGAGCGCGGTGAAGAAGACCCGGCCGATCATCGCGATCCTGATGCCAATGTTGCGCACCTGCCCGGCACGCTCGGCGAACTGGCTGTCCTCGTCCTTCGGGCGTCCGAAGAGCTTGACCAGCAGGGCACCGGCGACGTTGAACCGCTCCGTCATCGTCGTACTCATCGCCGCGTTGAGCTGCATCTGCTCGCGGGTGAGTGTGGACAGCCGGCGGCCGACGTACTTCGCCGGGAAGAGAAAGAGCGGCAGCATCGCCAGGGCGAGCGCGGTGACCTGCCAGGAAAGCACGAACATCGCCCCGGCGACAAGGAGGAGGCTGATCACGTTGGACACGACACCCGACAGGGTGGACGTCAACGCCTGCTGGGCGCCGATCACGTCGGTGTTCAACCGGGAGATGAGAGCGCCGGTCTGGGTTCGGGTGAAGAACGCGATCGGCATCCGCTGGACATGCGCGAAGACCCGCGTCCGCAGGTCGTAGATCAGTCCCTCTCCGACCTGCGCGGAATACCATCGCTGGAGCAGTGACAGGCCAGCATCGACCACCGCGACGACGGCCGCGATGCCCGCATAAGTGATCACGACGCTCTGGTCCTTCGGAATCACACCGTCGTCGATGATCTTCCGAAGCAAGAGTGGTGTGACGATGACGAGGATCGCGTCGAAGATCACCAGAAGCAGGAAGAGCGCGATCTGCCGTCGATAGGGCTTGGCGAAACCGACAATGCGGCGGAACGTCCCTGGCGCCAGCTTGTGGCTGACCACCGATTCGTCCTGCCGGTAGGAGCGCGCCATGCCGCCGCGGCCATACATCATGTGCGCCACGCTGCGCCCACCTCTACTTCCGCACCGACGCCTCCGGCCCCTGACGAGTCACGGTCGACATTCTCTTCCCGTGCAGCCCATAGGCGCACGCCTCAGGGGCCCGGGACGACCAGTCCAACGCGCCCTGAGCCCACCGTATGCCGCGTTCGCTAGAGGCGTACGGACCGAGATGGTGCGGGCCGGGGCTACCGGGCACTCGCCCGGCGGGCCCACGAAACGCCATCGCAGCGGCACCGGGCCGCGCCTAGCGTCGGGCCTCCCTCGGCCGCGAAAGCCGCGTCGATAGGCGTCGGATCGCCACTAACGGGTGCGAACAGTAGTGTCCTGCTAACGAGGTCCTGTGACGGATGCCCGGAGGACCGCTGGATGCGTGGCAAGGCCGCAGCGAGCCCTCGTACCGAAGCTCGGTGAACGAGCGAGAACGCGGCCAGTGTGTCCTTGCGGGTTCCCGCGGAAGCGTGGAGCAGCGCGGAGCGTTTCCGTGGTGTGCGCACCCGCGGGACC
>DASYTV010000057.1:0-29379 GCA_036001885.1 Actinomycetes bacterium | reverse complement strand
GCAAACGGTCTACCTGACAGTGCTGGGTCGCGAGGCGGGCTCCCCGCCTGGAGCGTCGCGCAGGGCACCCCCGCCGGCCGTGGATCTTGTCATTGAACGTAACCGTGCCTCGATCTCGCCGGAGCGGCGCTCAAAAGCGCGCGACCCGTCGGCCTCCGAGCCTCGGCCTCGCGAGCCGCTGTGAGAGGAGCCGGACCGCAAACAGATACGGCGTCGCGCATTCTCGTGCATCGGTTCGTCGCGCTGTCATCGGCTAGCTGAGGGCGTACGTTCGGTCCGCTTGCGCCTACCCCGGTCGGTTCCATCAAGGGGCAAGCCGGGCGTTCAGACGGTGCTTGTGTCCGAACTAGAGCACTCGCGGCGACGATCACGCGATTTCCGCAAGGCCCGTTCGGAACACTCGAGGGTCTCGCTGCCGGTGCCCTTCGTCACCGTGAACGAACAAGATCCAAAGAGCGGCCAGGAGCGGCCAATGATCACCTGGCCTGCCCCGAAACCACAATCATCGGTTTGGGCGGGCGATGCCTCCAGGCCACACCGCGACCTCTGCGGCCACCGCCGGGGACGCATCCACATTGTGACCGCGGCGCTCCCACGCCGTCGCACCGCCCAACCGGCGCTGCTGGCCGTGCCGAATCGCCGCGGTCAACTCGGCCTGCCCCGAATGCCGCAACCGGCCAGCGGCGACCAGGTCGATGAACTCGCCGTGGGCGAGCGCAACATCGTGTGTCGACAGCTCGGTCACGACGACCCCCGCATCCTTCAACGGCTTCACCGCGGTCGCCGCCGGGGACCGCGGGTCGAGCGCGACAGAGCGCACCCTCCGCTCGGCACGCAACCGCCGCACCTCCGCGACCGGGTCCGTGCCGGTGATGTACGCGGCGAGCTCGACGAGGATGAAATCGCCGTCGATGGGCGCGGCCGCGGCGATCGACAGGTGATCCCGAGCCTCACTGATCTCGATCCCCAACGCGCACTCAGCCAGCATCCGCGTGATCCTCTCCCGTCGCCGTAGCCGTTGCCGTTCCACACCCACCCGGCCACCCGCCGACCGGTTACACCGCCGATGCGCCGCACCGAGATACCCGACCCGGTCGTCGGCGTGGTCGAGATCCCACGGCTGGCCGGGCAGAATCGGCCGGCCACACCGAACGCACGGCGACCCGGCCACCTGCGGCGCCAACGCGCGGCGCACCGCCTGATGGTCGCCCGGGTATCGGTCATTCACAGCCGCGCCGCCATCCACGCGTCCCGGCTGATCACCGACCAGCCCTCGTCGCTCTCGTCCGGCCACTGGTTCGCGTACGCCCGCTTCCACTGCCCGAGCGGCATCGACGCCAGATCCGCCGCCACCGTCTCGGGTGAGATGGTGCGGCCCAGCGCCGGCATGAACGCCGGCCACGTCGCCGGGTCCGTCACGTCCACGTCGGTGGGCGCGGCCCACTCGATGAAGCACGTCCCCTCGGTGACACCCAACGCCGCAGCTGTGCGCCCGCCGTCGACCTTGCTGCGCCAGTACGCCGACTTGCGGGTGCCCGCCGTGCTCACGACCCACAGCTGACCGTTCGGCCGGGCCGCCATCGCCGGGCGCACCGCCTGCTCGCTCGCCTCCGTCAGCGACCACGCCTCGTCTAGGAACGACGTGTCGATCGAGTCGCCGTGTCCGGACGCCTCATCCCCCGACAGCAGCAGCAGCACCGACCCGTTAGAGCACTCGAGAGACTCGCTGCCGGTGCCCTTCGACACGGTGAACATGTCCCGCAGCGGGGAACGCTGGATGAGCGGCCACCACACCTTCAGCAGCTTCCGGCGAGCCGCCAGCCGCGACGCCGAGGTGTAGGTCAGCCAGCGGTTCGGCGCCGCCAACATCCGCCGCACCGCCACCGCCAGGATCAGCGTCGACTTCCCCGCCTGCCGATCGATCGACAGGTCGACCTCGCGGTACACCAGCCGGCCGTCCTCGTGTTCCATCCCACGGTCAGCGGCCAGCGACTGCCAGCCCATGAACGGCGTCCCCAGCATCCGCGCCGTCTCCGCGACATCCCCGCCGTAGGTGGCCCGGTCAGTGCGTGGCGTGGCCGACGTCGGGGGCGGCGATTCGTGCCAAGAAACGGTCGACATCATTGGTCAGGTCCTCCGGAACTCGCCGGTACAGGTCAGTCATGGTCAGCCGCAGCTCCCGCACCAGCAGCACCGCGGCCGTGTCCGCCGGGCCGGCGTCCGGCCGCTTCGCCAGGTCGATCGCAGCCTTCGCCAGCGCCGACCCCCGAACGTCATCGGGCATCTTGCGGAGCTCTCCGCGGATCGCCCGCTCTATCACTCGCATCACGCGCCCTTTCCTTGATCCATCTACTTTTCGGCGCCGATATAGACAAAGACTGGTCGGGGAGTCCGCGGTTGGATCGTGGGGAAAAACGATCATCCTACGGCGAGCAGCTCAGACACCAGCGCTTGCCGTCGGCGTCGACCTTGTGCGGGACGAGACGCAAGTCGCGGTCGCAGCGAGCGCAGGTGAACTCGGTCACTTCGGCACCCGCAGCCCACGGAACGGACGCACGACCAGCTCGCCGTTCTCTCGTCGGACGAGGACGTTCTTTGGTCCGCCGCCTGGTCCCCAGCGGATGAGGACCACGACGGGGCGACCGCGCTCGAGGTAGGTCTTGCCGATCACGGTGTCTCCTGGTGTGTGGCCGGGCGCCGCGGGGACGCCCGGCCGTGGGTGGGTTAGTCGAACGAGCAGAGGTCGGCCAGCGTCGGCATAACCCATTCGCCTTGTGCCATCAGGCGCAGGATGCCGGCGCGGTGCTCGAGGTTTTCAGCATGCTCGGTGAGCCGTTCGGCGATCTTCTCCGGGCCGGCCTCTAGGCACTCATGGCAGACGGCGTAGATGGCATCCATGTCGACGCGGGGTTCGATGACCGCGATGACGTCGTCCTTTCCGACAACGCCGTACCCGCAGATCCGGCAATCGCGGCGGGTGAGGTATGGCGGCACGGTCAAGACGACGCGGTACTTCTCGGTCGTGGTGGTGGTTACCATTGCGGTGTTCCTTTCGTTGCGCCCCGTCCGGCCTCTCCGGGCGGGGTGGTTTCGTGTTCGCACCGGGCGCAGAGGTCGCGACCTTCGCGGACGAGTAGAAGCGTCTGACCACATCGGCGGCACTTGGCCGGGGTATCCGCTACGTGCGCTACGTCCGCTACCGTGCTGGCCAGGGCGGTAGCGCTAATAGCGCTAGTAGCGCTAGGGGTGGGCAAGTAGCGACGCCAGGGATCTGAGAGGTCTTCGCGGCGGTAACCCTTGCGGTTGGTGTCGTCGAGCTTCACGTCGCGCGGTCTGACGCCGTACGGCTTGAGCAGCTTCGTGAGGTCGCGAGCATTGAGTTGCCGTCCGTACCAGTCACCCCACGGCGATTCCTCCAGTGGCCAGAGCTTCTGCAGGATCGTGTCGGTCCACATCGCGTCGGCGTTGTCGAAGACGCCCCGCAGATCGCCGAGCAGCCGCACGCCGACGCTGGCCGAGTCGTCGCGGGATCCGGTGACGAACGCCACGCATGCCTCGCGTGCCCGCTTCGCCCATTCGTCGCCGACGAGATCGGCGACCATGAGCAACGGTTCCCACACGTCGGCGGCCCGGTCGGTCACGCCGTCGGGCATGTCCGGCCATTCGTCGCCGACAACGTCGCCGAACTTCTGTACCCATTCGGTGAGCCGGTCGCGTAGCTTCTCGCCCTCGGGCCGGGTGACGCGTTCCCGATACTCGCTGACCTTCTCGTCGGGTGCCCGGCGGCGCATGCGGACGATGACGGCCCGGTCGAGGATCGTGTCGGGCAGGTCGCCGATGCCGGCGAGTGCTACTGGCGCGTACACCGGGAACCGGGCGAGCTCGGCTTTCTTGCCCTGCATTTCGACCCGGCCGACGGTGGCGCCTTTGCGGTGCCCGGCGTTGACGATCGACCGGAGCGCTTCGGCGGACTCGTCGCCGTTGCGACGTTTCCAGGTCGCGTCGCACTCGTCGAGGAGGACGGTCACATCGCCTTGCGCGATGCGGCGGAACATGTACGAGGCCGACGTGCCGGCCAGCCGCTCCGAGCCTGGGCACAGCAGCTCGAGGATCTCGAGGGTGCGGGACTTCCCAGACTGCTTCTCCGGGGACAGGATCGCCAGCCGCGGTGTCGAGTCGAACTGGCCGACGAAGTGAGTGTGGACCGCCCACAACGTGACCGCGGTCAGCGCATGCGACGAGGGGAAGACGACGTGCCGGCCGATGAACCCGCGCACCTCGTCAAGGAGAAGGGCGGCCTCTTGGGTTTCGAGGTCGGCGAGGACATCGCCGCTGTGGCGAAGGGCGGCAACAGCCGCGGCAATGTCGCTCATCGCGGCGGGTCGGCCGGGTCACGCTGGCCGTCCGGCATGGGCGGCAGCCGAAGAGACGCCGTACGGCGGCGGCGGACCTGCGCGGGGATGTCGGGCGATATGCTGCTGGCGGTCGTCTGGGTCGTCGGCTCGGGAGCCGGTTCCTTCGGGAGCCGGCTTTCTCGTGTAGCCATGTCAGACGGCCGCCTTCGCCTGCTCGGCCTTCTGCAGCTCCTTGGCGAACGCGGCCCAGTCGGAGGCGAGGTAGCGGATGTGCCGGCCGAGCTTGAGCGGGGCGGGTCCGTAATGGATGTGCCGCCAGTAGCGGACGGTCTCCTCGGGGACGCCGAAGGTCTCGGCGACCTGAGCGGTGGTCAGGTACATCTCGTTCACTGGTACCCCTTTCAATGTAGGTTCCACCGTTGAAGCAGTGGTACCACACTTGACGGGGGTGCCACAAACCCGTACTGTCCGTGGCGTGGGAGACCGTTGGACAGTGTTGGCTAAGCGAGTAGGCCGGGCTCGGCTCGTGCCGTTCGGCCCGTCCGGCGACCGGCTGCCGGCACGATTCGCCGCGGCCGCCGACTACACCGAGCGACCCCTACGGGTGCTGCTCGACATGTCCTTCGACGGGACCGACCGGGTCAAGGTCGACGCGGTGATGGTGAAGCGCACCGACGGGCAGTCGGTCACCCCGGAGGACATGACCGCGTTGCAACTCGCCCAGGTCGTCCGCTCCGTCGTCGAGGAGGCGACGGAACGAGGTTCCGGCGTGTTCAGACGCATGGAGATCATCGGACCCGAGCGCACCGACAGTCCGAGCGACGAGGAGCTACGGCTGCTAGCACGCATGTACTGGTACGAGTACGTCTCCTGGGGGGCCCCCCGGCAGGCCGTCATGCGCGGCTTCCATGTGCCGCGGTCGACGGCGAACCGGTGGATTCGTAAGGCCCGCGAGCTGTATGAGCTGCCCGGTCCGCACGCCGAGGGAGACTGAGCCGTGGCGAGCGTTCGCAAGCTCTCGGATGGCCGCTGGCAGGCGCAGTACCGAGCCACGCCGGTGGCAAGGTGCACACGAAGACCACCCGCCGCAAGGTCGATGCGGTGCACTGGCTCGACCAGCAGACGGCCGCCCTAGTCGCCGGTACTCATGTCGGTCCCAAGACCGCACGGACAACCGTCGAGCAGTGGTGCGCCGATTGGCTGCGCGGCTACGGCACCCGCCGCGCGTCGACCGTGCGACAGGCACGAGTGCATCTCACGAAGATCGTCGAGACGTTTGGGCCGATGCAGCTGTCGGCTGTCCGTCCGTCACATGTGAAGGCGTGGACGGCGAGGTTGCGCGCCGAAGGGTACGAGCCGAGCTACGTCTACGCGTTGCACGGGAGGCTCGCTCAGGTCTTCTCCGACGCCGTACACGACGGGATCGTGCCCCGGTCTCCCTGCTCGCGGCGCACCTCGCCAGGGCAGGGGAAGCAGCGACCGTACGTCGCCACCACGGAGCAGGTCTGGGCGCTACACGACGCGATGCCCGACCGCTACCGGGCCGCGATCCTGCTCGGCGCGTTCGCCGGCCTGCGCACTGCCGAGGCTTGCGGCCTGCGGGTTGGCGACGTCGACTTCATGCGGGGGAGCGTCAACCCCGCTGTGCAGTACCCGGCCGAGGCGCTGAAGACCGACACGAGCCGAACCGCCATTCCGATCCCGCCGGCCTTCGCTCTCGATCTGGCCGGCCACGTGCGGCAATTCCCGGCGGAGACCCTGCTCACCAACGAGGTAGGCGACCAGCTCGGGCCGTGGGCACTGGAACGCGTCTTCCGGGCCGCCCGGGCCGCCGTGGACGGCCTGACCGAGGATTTCCGGTACCACGACCTACGGCACTACTTCGCCTCGCTGCTGATCGCCTCCGGCGCCGATGTGAAGACCGTCCAGGCGCGGCTACGGCATGCCTCGGCGAAGACCACCCTCGATACGTACGGGCATCTATGGCCCGACCGGGACGAGTCGACCAAGGCCGCGGTGGAGGCGGCGTGGGCGGCTCGTCCTGTCGAATCTCTGTCGAATGGAGGTGGTGTGATCTAGCGTTTACCCAGGTCAGAGCGGGTGTCGGGCTTAAATATCGTAGTAGAGCTCGAACTCGTGCGGGTGCGGGCGCAGCCGGATCGGATCGACCTCGTTCTCGCGCTTCCAGGTCACCCAGGTCTCGATGAGGTCCGGAGTGAAGACACCGCCGTCGAGCAGATACTCGTGGTCGGCCTCGAGGGAGTCCAGGACCTTCTCCAGCGAACCCGGAACCTGCGCCACGGCGGCATGCTCCTCTGGCGGGAGCTCGTACAGATCCTTGTCCACCGGCTCCGGTGGCTCGATCTTGTTCTTGATCCCATCCAGGCCGGCCATCAGCATGGCTGCAAAGGCGAGATAAGGGTTGCAGGACGGGTCGGGGACACGGAACTCAAGCCGCTTGGCCTTGGGATTGGTTCCGGTGATCGGGATCCGGACGCAGGCCGACCGGTTGCGCTGCGAATAGACGAGATTCACCGGTGCCTCGAAGCCGGGCACCAGGCGGTGGTAGGAGTTGACCGTCGGGTTGGTGAACGCCAGGAGCGACGGTGCGTGCCTGAGCAGCCCGCCGATGTAGTAACGGGCGATGTCGGAGAGCCCGGCATAGCCGATCTCGTCATAGAAGATCGGCGACCCGTCCTTCCACAGCGACTGGTGGCAGTGCATGCCCGATCCGTTGTCGCCGAAGATCGGTTTGGGCATGAAAGTCACCGTGCGGCCCGCGGCACGCGCTGTGTTCTTGACGATGTACTTGAAGGTCATCAGGTTGTCGGCGGTCTTGAGCAGGGTGTCGAACCGGAAGTCGATCTCGGCCTGGCCTGCCGTGCCGACCTCGTGGTGCTGCATCTCGACCTTGATGCCCGCGGCGATGAGCTTCTTGACAATCTCCGACCGGAGGTCGGTCAGGTGGTCGGTCGGCGAGACTGGGAAGTAGCCACCCTTGTATCGAGGCTTGTACCCCTTGTTCCCGCCTTCCTCCTCGCGTCCGGTGTTCCACGCCGCCTCGACCGAGTCGACGAAGTAGTAGCCGGAGTTCTGCTTGGTCTCGAACCGGACGTCGTCGAAGATGTAGAACTCGGCCTCCGGGCCGAAGTAGGCGGTGTCGCCGATGCCGGAACCGCGCAAGTATTCCTCGGCCTTGCGGGCGATGTTGCGGGGGTCGCGGCTGTAGGCCTCCCCGGTCAGCGGATCATGGACGAAGAACGTGATGTTCAGCGTCTTGTGCGTGCGGAACGGGTCGATCAATGCCGTGGTCGGGTCAGGTAGCAGGAGCATGTCCGACTCGTGGATCGCTTGGAAACCGCGGATCGACGAACCGTCGAACATCAGTCCTTCGCTGAACACCTCGGCGGCGAAGCTCTCGACCGGCACCGTGAAGTGCTGCATCACGCCTGGGAGGTCACAGAAACGGACGTCGACAAACTCGACGTCCTCGTCCTTGATGTAGGTCAAGACCTCGTCTGCGCTCTGGAACATCCGTCCTCCTCTTGGCCTGCCGGACGCCCTCAGCCTGTCACGCGGCTCGGGCGGTCCGGCAGCCCCTTGGCCCCCGGGTACGGGCAGCCAGTGGTCGCCTTGGTTTTCCCAGAACGTAAGACGGAGCGGTTTCCCGGCGGTGTCTCGAGTGTTTCTGTGGTGTTACGCACTCCCGACCCGCCGCGTCGGGGTCCGACGGCGTAGCTCGCAGGTCGGCCGGTGCAGTCAGCCATCCGGGTTGCCGGCCGTCCCGATCGCCGACGGTACGGTAGCCAAGTGGACCGGCACCCTACCTCTCCGATGCCGTCGGGTGACAACCCGGGGACGCCAGGCCCATCCGACGCCGGTTATCGCGGCAAGGAGCTCGGACTGCCCGCGACTGGCCCCGGTTCGGTCGCAGGCTTCGGTCGCCGGCTCGCCGCCCTCGCCATCGACTGGTGGTCGTCTCTACTGATCGCTAGGGGGTTGCTGCGGCTCGACTCAGGGTGGGCCTTCGCCGTTCTGGCGGCGGAGTACATCCTCCTCGTTCCGACCATCGGCACCACGCTAGGGATGCGGCTCGTCGGTATCAGAGTTCTGGGCTTGTTCAGCGGCCTTCCTCGATGGCCGGCCATCGTGGTGCGGACGGGTTTGCTGCTTCTCGTGCTGCCCGCGGTCGTGTACGACAGGGATGGCCGCGGGCTGCATGACCGGGCGGCCGGTACGGTCGTGGTCCGGGCCGGAGCCGGCAGCTGAGCAGCTCGCTGGTCGCCGTCCAGCGTGGCGACGGTCGAGGTCGGGGCCCGAGACGGTCGCTGCACAGCTCCTTGGTCGTGGCCCGCGCGCAGAGACGGCAAAATCTGGTCGGGCCGGAGCCGGCAGCTGAGCAGCTCGTCAGTCGCGGCTCACCAGCGTGCATTGAGGCGACTTCGAGAATCGCGGAGAAATGGCCGCAACATGATCTGTCCTGACCGGGTGCTCGCGTATCGTACTGATCGTCCGCAACGACGCTCGGTCACTCGGGAGGGCAGCAATGACCGAATCTGTCTCACGTGAGGACGGGCCTGCGCCTCGGACCACGGGTGAAGATGCCGTCGACGTCGAGGTCGCCGGGCCGTCCCTCCTGCAGCGCGCCGCCGCCGAGGCCCTCGGCGATGCCATCCTCCTGCTTGCCATCATCGGGTCATCGGTCGCGGTGGCCAATGTGAACGCAGACCCAGGCGTCCAGGGGCTCGTTGGCGGTCTGGCAGGTGCGTTGACCCTCGGCCTGATGGTTCATCTGACAGCGCCAGTGTCAGGAGGCCATCTCAATCCGGCCGTCTCCGCGGCGAGCTGGTTGTTGCGCAACCGAGGCGAGGACGGGCTGGACAACAAGGAGTTCGGCGTCTACGCCGCTGCTCAGGTGGTCGGTGCGATCATCGGCGCGTTCGTCGCCAATGCTCTGTTCGATCTGACCGTCTTCACCACCAGCGATATCGCCCGCGACGACGGCCGGTTCATCTTCTCCGAGATCATCGCGACCCTAGGCCTGGTCTTCGTCGTCCTTTCCCTGTTGCGGACCGGAAGGGCCGCCACCATCCCGATTGGACTCTTCGCCTGGGTGCTCGCGGCCGGCGCATTCACCCCTTCTGGAGCCTTTGCCAACCCGGCAGTCGCGATCGGCCGGATGTTTACTGAGGCCCCGGCAGGAATCGACCCCGCGTCCGTGCCGGGCTTCGTCTTGGCCGAGCTTTTGGGCGCGGTGTTGGCGGTCATCTTGGTCTACGTGCTGTTCAGCCGGCGCCGCACCCGCTGACCTGGGGCTCTAGCTCAGCCGCTCTACTTCAGCTTTGGGCCGCGCGGGAGCTTGATGTTCTTGGGGATCGGGCCCTTGGGCATCATCTTCTGCTGTACGTCGCCCAGCGCACGCAGCCGGTTGTTGACCTCGACCACCTGGTCCTTGCGCAGGTTCCTCGGCAGCTTGACCATCGTGGACTGGAGCCGCCGCAACGGGACCTGTCCGGGGCCGTCGCCCACGACGAAGTCATAGACCGGCACATCTCCAAGGAGGCGGCCGAGGCGCCGCTTCTCTCCGGCGACGAGCTGCGTGACACGGTTGGGGTTGCCCTCAGCGACAAGAACGACGCCGGGTCGGCCTACCGCCCGGTGCACGACATCTTGGGTACGTGGAGCGGCAGCGACGACAGGGGTAACCGTCCACCCCCGCTTCAACGCGTTGAGCACCGCTATCGCCGCTCCGGCCTGGCCCTCCACCTGCGAGAAGGCGGCCCGCTCGGCCCGCCGGCCGAACACGATGGTCGCCAGGAGGAAGCCGAGGAGAAAGCCGAAGATGCCAAGCAGGATCGGGTGGCCGATGACAAATCCGATGACGAGGAACAGCGCGAAGACGGCGAGCAGAACGCCGAGGACGATCAGGCCGATCTTCGGATCGGACTTTTTCGCCATCCGGTAGACCGAACGGATCTGCGCAATACGTCCTGAACGTTTCGACTCGTCGTTTGCCATGCGCCGCAGGATACGGCGAACCGACGCCACGAAAGAAAACGAGGTCCGATCAACGGCTAGCCGGAGTGGGTCGCTCGGCCGCTTTGAGTCAGGCGGACCGACTCAGGGTGCGGCGGTCGACGGCTTGGCGATAGAGGCGGCCGGCTCGGTAGGACGACCGGACCAGCGGCCCGGACATCACACCGGCGAAGCCGATCCGCTCGGCTTCCTCGCGGAGCTCGACGAACTCGTCGGGCTTCACCCAGCGGGCGACTGGGTGGTGCCTGATGCTTGGCCGCAGGTACTGCGTGATCGTGACAAGCTCGCACCCAGCGTCGTACAAGTCACGCAGCGCGGTGCTGATCTCGGCGCGCTCCTCGCCCAGGCCGAGGATGAGGTTGGACTTCGTTACCAAACCCGCCGACCGCGCCTGGCGGAGCACGTCGAGCGACCGGTCGTATCGGAATGCCGGTCGGATCTGCTTGAAGATCCGCGGAACGGTCTCGATGTTGTGCGCAAGCACTTCAGGGCGTGAGTCGAAGACCTCCGCGAGCAGCTCCGGCCTCGCGTTGAAGTCCGGTATCAGCAACTCGACCCCGCAGCCCGGTACGGCGGAGTGGATCTGCCGGACCGTCTCCGCATAGAGCCAGGCGCCGCCGTCGGCGAGATCGTCGCGCGCGACCCCGGTCACGGTCGCGTAGCGCAAGCCCATCGCGGCGACCGACTCAGCGACCCGACGAGGCTCGTCCCGGTCCAGCGCTGCAGGCTTACCCGTGTCGATCTGGCAGAAGTCGCATCGCCTCGTGCACTGGTCCCCGCCGATCAGGAAGGTCGCCTCGCGGTCTTCCCAGCACTCATAGATGTTGGGGCAGCCGGCCTCCTCGCAGACCGTGTGCAATCCCTCGCTCCGGACCAGCGACTTCAGTTCCGAGTACGCCGGCCCCATCCGGGCCCGCGTCTTGATCCACGGCGGCTTCTTCTCGATCGGTGTCCGGCTGTTGCGGACCTCGAGCCGCAGCATCCGCCGGCCTGCAGGCGCCGGTGCGTCCGAATTCGCGCGGACATCCGCCGGCAGCGCCGCCGTCACTCGACCTCCTCGCTGGGCTCGCCGATCGGCCGACCAGGGCCCACCTGCTCGGCCGATCTCACGATGGGCGCGCTCATCGGGCTCCTTGGCGTCATCCGGCCCGCTGGAGAGCCGGGACACGAATCTTGCTCGGTAGGCAGTGCTTCTCAGCCTACGTCGCGGGGGGACGCCGCAATGCTGTCGGGCCGTGGACCGGGCTGCGCGTCCCAGATGGCGGAGAGGTGCTTTTCGGCGTACGTGATGACGTCTGCGACCGTTACCTGCCGACCAAGCTCGGCCGTGAGGGACGTCACTGCGGCGTCACTGATCCCGCACGGCACGATTCGGTCGAACCAGGAGAGGTCTGCGTCACAGTTCAGGGCGAAGCCATGCATGGTCACCCCGGACGCGACTCGGATCCCGATCGCTGCCACCTTGCGATCCACGCTCCGACTGACCGGACGGTCGGCGGTGTTGACGATGCCTCGGCCGTCGGTGCCGGTCGACCCGCTCTCAGTATCGGCCGGCACCCAGACACCGCTGCGTCCGTGGATGCGGGTAGCCTCCAAGCCCAGATCAGCGCAGAGCTGGATGAGAACTTCCTCGAGCCGGCGGACGTAGTCGACGACGAGGATCGAGTCGGGCAGCTTCACGATCGGGTAGCCGACGAGCTGGCCCGGTCCATGCCAGGTGATCTTCCCGCCCCGATCGACGTCGATCACGGGCGTGCCGTCGATCGGACGCTCCCACGCCTGCGTACGTTTGCCCGCGGTGTACACGGGTGGGTGTTCGAGCAGAAGCACGGTATCGGGGATCCGGTCGGCGGCCCGCTCGGTGTGCAGACGACGCTGCAGATCCCAGGCCTCCTCGTATCCCGCCATCCCGAGGTGCTCAAAAACCACGCTCACGCTTCCCGAGCCTACGCCGGACCAACAACCGCTCGCGCGACGTGACATCGGGCACGCCGAGCCTCGCGTCGGCTGGGAAACACTCCTGCCGATGTGGCTCCAGCTGCAGGACGGGCCCGTATCCACAGGCAGTCCGCCGGTGTCAGGAATGCGCTGTGCTTGAGTCGTGCAGTTCCCGCCGGACGAGCCTCACGGTCGAGACCGGCTAGACGTCGCAGCCCTCCGCGCAGCAGCCAGGACCGCTCGACCGGCTGGCAGGCGGAGGATTCTCGTGCCGCTCGGTGTCGCATTAGGCGCCGGCATCGGTGGTGGCCTTGCCTGGGCGGCGTTGACTAGCTCCAGTACGCCGGCCGAGCTCGCACCTGCGCCAGGGCCCGCTGCTGCCACCAGCGCTGCCCCGACGGCATCCCCGACACCGCCCGTTGCGCTGAGACCATCGCCTGGTGTTCCGCTGCTGCCTGGCGGTCATGCGTCGGTCGCTGGCGGTCCCGGGGCCGTGCAAGGTCGCGCGGATTGGCTCCCAGTGCTGTCGGCTTTGGACACTCGCCGTTCGAGAGCCTTCGCGACCGGCGATGTCCCCTCACTTGACCAGGTCTACGCACGCGGAAGCGCCGCTCTCAGCGAGGATCGCCGCCGCCTCGGCGACTTGCGGCCGGCCGGCCTGTTCGCCCGAGGACTCCGACCGTCGCTTGTAGCGGTCCGGCCGATCCGGGCCGAGCCCGGCGCTGTCGTCCTCGAGGTGCGCGATCGCCTGCCGCCGTACACCATTGTTGATCACAACGGCGGTGTGGTCGAACAGCGGCCAGGACGCGCTGAGGAGACGTGGCAGGTCACCATCGTTCCCGCTGCTGCGTCGCCGGGGCAGTGGCGCATCAGCTCGATCCGGCTAGCCGACTGACCGGTCAGGGGGTGAGGGCGGCACGCAGAGCTTGATCGATGGTCGGATTGTGGAACTCGAAGCCGGTGTTGCCGAGCTTCGCCGGCACGATCCGGTGGCTGCTGAGAAGGGCTTCGGCGAGACCACCGAGCGCTGCTCTCAGCAAGGGTGCGGGGACAGTCACGAGGGCGGGGCGCCGCACAGCATGCGCGAGGGCACTGGTCAGTTCTGCATTGGTCACCGCATTCGGCGCGGTCGCGTTGACCGGTCCTGACATCTCGTCATGCTCGAGGAGGTACACCATCGCTCGCACCTCGTCCTCGAGTGAGATGAAGCTCCAGTACTGCTGGCCACTGCCCAACCGGCCGCCGAGCCCGAGCCGGAAGATCCTGAACAGCGGCCCGAAGGCGCCGCCCTTGCTCGCGACCACAAGGCCGTTGCGGCTGTGCACCACGCGGATGCCGGCCTGCCTGGCCGGATCGGCGGCGTCTTCCCAGGCCTTCGCGAGGTCAGCAAGGAATCCGGTACCGCCGGCCGATGATTCGTCCTGCGCCTCGTTTGAGTCACGGTAGTAGTCGACGCCTGACGCGCAGACGAGGACGCGTGGCTTCGGCTCGAGCCGAGCCAGGGCGTCGCTGACGGTCCGGGTGCTGAGCACGCGGCTGTCCCAGATCACCCGCTTGTACGACGCCGTCCATGGCCGCCCGCCGATGCTGGCGCCAGACAGGTGTACGGCGGCCTCGACCCCCTGCAAGAGATCAGCGTCGATGGTACCTGCGGCTGGGTCCCAGCTCACCTCGTCCGGAGTACGCGCTGCCCGGCGAACCAACCGGACGATGTCGTGACCGCCTTCACGGAGTGCGGGAATGAGGGCTGAGCCAATGAGTCCCGAGGCACCGCTCACGGCGACCTTCATCGCCCGCCTCCTGGTCTTGCCGTCGACGCGTCAGCCGGCTGCTACAGCCCGAGTTCCGCCTCGAACGCACCCTCCTCGAGACGCTGCTTCACCGCCCCGAGGAACCGCGCGGCGTCCGCACCGTCAACGAGGCGATGATCGTAGGTGAGCGCGAGGTAGACCATCGACCTGATCGCGATCGTCTCGCCGAAGTCTGCATCGTCAACGACAACCGGTCGCTTGACGACCGCGCCGGTTCCGAGGATGCCGACCTGCGGCTGGTTGATGATCGGCGTGTCGAAGAGCGCACCACGGCTGCCCGTGTTGGTCAGCGTGAATGTGCCGCCGCCAAGCTCGTCTGGAGTGATCTTGCTGTTGCGGGTGCGATCCGCCAGGTCGGCGATCTTGCGTGCGATGCCGGCAAGGTTGAGGTCGCCGGCGTTCTTGATGACCGGCACCATCAGGCCGCGCTCCGTGTCTACCGCGATACCCAGGTGCTCGGAGTCGTGGTAGGTAACTTCGCCCTTGTCGGTGTCGATGACCGCGTTCACCATCGGGTACTGCTTGAGCGCCTCGACTGTTGCCACGACGAAGAACGGCAGGAACGACAGCTTGGCGCCCTCGCGTGCCTCGAAGCTCCGCTTTGCCCGCTCGCGTAGTCGGGCGATCTTCGTAATGTCTGCCTCCACGACCGTGGTGAGCTGGGCGGAGATCCGCAGCGACTCGACCATGCGCTTCGCGATGAGCTGGCGTGGCCGGGACAGCTTCTCGGTACGACCGCGCAGCGGCGACGGAGCGCCACGGGTGGCGGCGCCAGCCGGCTGGGGGGATACGGGTGCGCCTGCTTCCGGTGCGGCGGGTTCGGCCTGGGCCGCCTCGGCGGCCTTTGCCGCCTCGATCACGTCCTGTTTGCGAATGCGGCCGCCGACACCCGTGCCGGTCAGTGATCCGAGGTCGACACCGTGCTCGGCCGCGAGCTTGCGGACGAGCGGGGTGACGTAAGCGGCAGCGGCAGCCGAACCGTCGACCGCGGGCGCCTGGGACTGCGACGGCAGGGATGCCGCCTGCGCGGGTGGAGCCGGTGAAGCTGGCGGCTCCGCTGGTGCTGGCGGCGCCGGCGGGGGTGGCGGTGCTGCGGCAGCTGCCGGTTCGGCTGGCACCGGCGCGGCCGGCTGCGCCTGCGGGGCCGCGGGCTGCTCGGTCGGTTCCTGGCCCGCCGCACCCGGCTCGCCGATCACCGCAAGTTCGGTGCCGACGTCGACGGTCTCGTCCTCACGGACCTTGATCGACAGAAGTACGCCAGAGGCCGGCGCGGGGATTTCCGTGTCCACCTTGTCGGTCGATACCTCGAGCAGCGGCTCGTCGGCCTGGACGGTGTCGCCCTCCTGCTTGAGCCAGCGGGTGACGGTACCCTCCGCCACGCTCTCACCGAGCGCAGGCAAAGTGACGGGGAAGGTCCTACCACCGCCCGCGGCGCCACCGGTCCCGGGCGATGCCGCCGACTGGTCGGGCCGGCTGGACACGGCTGCGGCTGCACCGACCTCGGCGCTCGCGGCTTGATTGCCGTTCGGCGCAGCATGGCGGCCCGTGCCCGCGTCGGTGTCTTCCTGTCTATCGGTCGCGGCTCCTACGTCAGATCCGGCCGTCGGTGCGTTCCAGTCGCCGTAGCCACCGCCCGCCTCGCTGCTGCTCGCCGAGCGAGCAACATCGGCGTCCGCGGCTTGTTCACTGGCCTCTCCGGCCGGCGGCGCCGGTGCGGCCTGGGCGGCGGGCTCTGATGTGCTTGCCTCAGGTCCTGCGGTCTCTGCGGCCGAGGTGGCTTCAGCCTGCTCGCCGATCACGGCGAGTTCGGCGCCCACGTCGACGGTCTCGTCCTCACGGACCTTGATCGACAGGAGTACACCAGAAGCCGGCGCCGGGATTTCGGTGTCGACCTTGTCCGTGGATATCTCGAGCAGCGGCTCGTCTGCCTGGACGGTGTCGCCCTCCTGCTTGAGCCAGCGGGTAACGGTGCCCTCGGTCACGCTCTCGCCGAGCGCCGGGAGGGTGACGGAAACCGGCATACCTCGTGACTCCTTAGGTCATCTGGTAGTGCTTCATCGAGGTGTCACAGCGCTAACCCGCGGACTCCTCATTCCTGTGCTCGAGCGCCCGCTTGTTGCGATGCTTCTCGCCTCGCGCTGTCCAGTCGTACCACGTCCGCCGGGTGGTGTGCGATCAACCCCCTGCGGTGGCGGCGGCGTGGTACTGCTGAGGCCGCCAGATGATGTGCGATCAGCCCGCGCGAGCAGCCAATGCCGTGCACTGACGGGGTGTCAACCGTGGACGTGCAACGGCTTCCCGGCGAGTGCCATGTGCGCCTCGCCCAGCGCCTCGGACTGCGTCGGATGCATGTGGACAAGCTGAGCGACGTCGCTTGGGTAGGCCTCCCAGTTGTAGATCAGCTGTGCCTCTGAGACAAGCTCGCCCATCCGGCTCCCCACCATGTGGATGCCGACGACAGGACCGTCCTTCTGCCGTACCAGCTTCACCGCACCTGACGTCCTGAGGATCTGGCTCCTGCCGTTCCCGGCGAGGTCGTACACGAACGTCTCGATGTTGTCCTTCCCGTAGCGCTCGCGAGCCGCGGGCTCGGTCAGGCCCATGGAGGCGACCTCGGGCTCGCTATAGGTGACCCTGGGCACCCCGTCGTAGTCGATGGGCACAGGGTTCAACCCGGCGATCCGCTCGGCGACCAGGATGCCCTCGCCGAACCCGACATGGGCGAGCTGCGGCGTGGGGATCAGGTCACCGACGGCCGAGATGGTCGGGATGTTCGTCTGGCAGAGCGCGTCCACCTTGACGTAGCCCCCCTCCAGCTCCACCCCGACCTCGGCATAGCCGAGACCCTCTGACACCGGGCCGCGGCCGACGGCGACGAGAAGGAGCTCCGCCTCGAAGGTCTTGCCGTTCTCGGTCGAGACGACAACGCCGGTCTCAGTCCGCTCCATGCCGGAGAAACGTGCGCCGACCTCGAAGGCGATGCCGCGGCGCCGGAACGCCCGCTCGAGCCGCTTGGAGTTCTCCTCGTCCTCGGTGGGCAGCAGATGCGGAAGCGCCTCGATCACGGTGATCTCGGAGCCGAAGGACCGCCAGGCCGATGCGAACTCCGCGCCGATGACTCCGCCACCGAGAACGATCGCCGAGGCCGGCACGTGGTCAAGTTTGAGAGCGTGCTCGCTGCTGATCACCCGATCCCCGTCGATCTCGAGGCCCGGCAGCGACTTCGGCGCTGAGCCGGTGGCGAGCACGACGTGCCGCCCTTCGAACCGCTGAGTGCCACTCGGGGTGTCGACCTCCACGGCGGTCGGCGAAACCAGCCGCCCGGTCCCCTCGACATAAGTGATCTTGGCTGCCCTGATCAGGCCCTGCAGGCCCTTGTACATCTTCGTGACGACGCCGTCCTTGTAGGCGCCGAGACCGGCCGCGTCGATACCGTCCAGACTGGCCTTGATCCCGAACTGCTCACTCTCCCGCGTCTGATCGGCGACCTCCGCAGCGTGCAACAGCGCCTTGGTCGGAATGCACCCTCGATGCAGGCAGGTGCCGCCGACCTTGTCCCGCTCGATGAGCGCCACGTTCAGCGGGATATGAGCGGCTCGCAGCGCACAGGCGTAGCCACCACTGCCGCCTCCCAGAATCACGACGTCGAACACGGTCCCGGTGGTCTCGGCCACGGCGAACGCTCCTCAGCTATCACTTTCGGTTTCCGACAGCCATCCTCCCACTCCGGGACAACCCACGGCCGCCGAAGATCTCGGAAGCCGACGCTCGCCTCAAACCCTGTCGAGGTGGGCGTTATGGCATACCGTGTCCCCACTGGAGCGCGGTCCTGGGCACTGTTGGATGATCAGATACGTCTCGCTTAGGTGAGGATGTACGAGGGAGGCAGGGTGGCGCTGTTCGGCAAGCGACGGTCGGGGCAGCTTCGAACGGCGACGTCCGACGACGAGCGGCATCTGCAAGAGTTCGTCAGAACTCGGCGTGGAGTTGAAGCTTTCATCGAGCCGCGCACGGCGGTGACAGAGACGACCATGCTGCTCGTCGCCGATACGGGGGAGTGGACCAGGCGTCGAGTGGCCGGCCCTCAGGCAGCCCACTCCCTGGCCGGACGACTTGGCATTCCGGCATACGACGCCGGCTTGGTGGGCTATCCACAGCGAATGCGGGAGTGGAACCGAAGGCAGTCGGAGGAGCGCAAGCGCGCGGACGATAGCCGACCCTGAGTGATCAAGCACTGCGCGGAGCCGGATCACTAGGCGAAGCGTCCAGCGGCGATGTCCTCGGCCAGGGTGAGCAGGGTGCGCAGCGGGACACCGGTGCCGCCCTTCGGGGTATAGCCGTACGCCTCACCCTGGTTGAAGGCGGGTCCGGCGATGTCCAGGTGTGCCCAGCGCACGTCCGCCGGGACGAAGTCGCGCAGGAAGAGCCCGGCCACCAACATGCCGCCGTACCGCTCTCCCATGTTCGCGATGTCCGCGATGTCGGAATCCAGCGACTTCCGCAACTCATCGGGGAGCGGCATCGGCCACAGCTGCTCACCTGACCGATTGGCCGCGTCGTGGATGTGTGCACGCAGCGCTTCGTCGTTGGACATGATCGCGCCGACCCGGGCACCGAGGGCGATCAGCTGGCTGCCGGTTAGCGTGGCAACGTCGACAAGGACATCGGGCTCGTCAGCGCCCGACCGCGCGAGCGCATCGGCAAGGACCAACCGGCCCTCGGCGTCAGTGTTCAGCACTTCCACGGTCTTGCCGCCGTAGATCTTGAGCACATCAGAGGGCCGCTGCGCCGTCCCGGACGGCATATTCTCGGCCAGCGCCGCATACACGATGAGGTTGAGGGGGATCCGCAGCCGCGCCACAGCGATAACCGTGGCGACAACGACGGCCGCCCCACTCATGTCGGACTTCATCCATTCCATGCCCTGCGCGGCCTTGATCGACAGCCCTCCGGAATCGAAAGTGATCCCCTTACCGACCAGCACCAGCGTTTTGATCGCTTCTGGATGGCTGTAGCTGAGGCGCACGAGTCGCGGCGGATGCACCGATCCCTGACCGACGCCGATGATCCCGCCGTAGCCGGCTTCCTTCAAGGCGATCTCGTCGAGAACCTCGACTGCGATCCCATGCTCCTCCGCCGCGGCAACAGCGGCATCGGCGAAGGCCGACGGGTAGAGGTCGGAGGGTGGTGTGTTGATCAAGTCGCGGGAGAAGTGAGTCGCCGCAGCAAGGACCTCGGCACGCGCGACCGCCGTGCGGGCGGCGTCATCGCCGGCGAGCGGCGTCGCCACGACGACCGCGGACACCGGCGGCTTCTGCCCGTCGAGCCGGCTGCGGTAGCGGGTGAAGGCATAGGCGCCGAACAGCGCGCCTTCGGCGACCGCTGCGACGGCCGGCACGGTGCTCGCGGGCAGCACGACCGCGACCCGGTTGATGCCGGCAAGCGCGCGGATACCGGCGCCTGTCGCGCGCCGGAGCCGCTCGTGGTCGTACTCGCCACCGGCCGTCTCTTCGCCAAGCCCGACCGCCACGGCTTGGGGGGTTGGACCGCCGGGCGTCGGGATCCTGGTCGCGTCCCCAGCATTTCCGGTCACCCCGAGGTCGCGCAGACCGTCGGTCAGCGCATCGCCAAGCACGGCCCGCGCCTCCTGCGTCGCTACCGGCCCGTCGGAGCCTTTCGCAACCCCGACGACCGTGGCGTCCGCCGCTAGATCGGCCACCCGTGCGCTGCTGAGTTCAATCGTCGTCAAGGCGCTCACTCCAGGGACTCGTCCGGCCAGCCGATCGATGGTATGTGCTCGAATCATCACGAACGGCACCGGGCGCCGTGATCGCGGCTGCCCTGGGCTGTGACCGCCCGGACTGCCGGTTATCGGCCACCGGCTCGGGGGGTAACCTCGCGCCCATGACCGAGCCGTTGATCAGGTCTGGCCTGCATCGTTCCCCGCTCTACAACCGGCACGTGGCACTGGGCGCAAAGATGGCCAATTTCAGCGGCTGGGAGATGCCTATCGAGTATCCCGAGGGGGGCGTGATCAAGGAGCACACGGCGGTCCGTGAGGCAGTTGGCATCTTCGATGTCTCCCACCTGGGCAAGGCGGTGGTTCGTGGAAGCGGCGCCCGCGATTTCGTCAACACGGCGCTGACGAACGATCTTGGCAGGATCGAGCCTGGCCGAGCCCAGTACTCCATCTGCTGCGACCCCTCGGGTGGCGCGGTCGACGACCTGATCGCCTATCTGCGCAGTGACGACGAGGTCTTCCTCGTGCCCAATGCCGCCAACACGGGCGAGGTCGTCCACCGGCTGGCCGAGGCAGCGCCTGTGGGCATCGAGGTTGAGAACCTGCACGAGGCGTACGGGATCGTCGCCGTCCAAGGTCCACGCAGCGACGAGCTGCTCGGCGCCGTCGGCCTGCCGTCCGGCCATCAGTACATGTCCTTCGCCGAGGCCGAGTGGCAAGGGCATGCGATGACGGTATGCCGAACGGGATACACCGGCGAGCGGGGCTATGAGTTGGTGCCCTTGTGGCCGGACGCCGGGTCGCTATGGGATGCCTTGACCGAGGCGGGTCGCGAGTTCGGTGCGCTCCCCTGTGGACTGGGCGCGCGGGATACCCTGCGCCTTGAGATGGGCTATCCGCTGCATGGCCAAGACCTGTCAATGGCGATCAGTCCCGTGCAGGCGCGGCTGACCTGGGCGATCGGCTGGAAAAAACCCGTCTTCTGGGGACGCGACGCGCTCGTCGCCCAACGCGAGCAAGGCGCCGCCCGGCTGCTCTGGGGACTTGAGGCGCTCGATCGCGGCATCCCACGCCGAGGCATGCGGGTTATGGGCTCGGACGGCACGGCGGTTGGCGAGGTCACCAGCGGCACCTACTCACCCACGAAGCGGGTGGGGATCGGTCTTGCGCTGCTGGACCAAGCTGTTGAGGAGGCCGCCGAGGTCCAGGTCGACGTTCGGGGCCGGATGTCGCGCTGCCGCGTCGTGCACCCGCCGTTCGTGGAGTCCTCGACGAAATGATCACGACTGGGGTGCGTTCGGTCCGGATTGCGGCGGCCGGGGTAGCCGCGCGTCGATGACTGCGATGTCCCGAGAGATCCCGCCCGTACGGGTCCTGCTGGTCGGCATGATGGGAGCAGGCAAGAGTACGGTCGGCCGCGAGCTCGCGAAGCTCACCAGATGGCGCTATCTGGACAATGACGAGCTGCTCGAGCGGGCGGTCGGCGAGAGCGCGCGCAGGGTGCTCGACACAAAGGGCACCGCAGCCCTGCGCCGCGCCGAGTCCGCCGCCCTCGCCGAGGGTCTGCGTGAGGAGCCTCCCGTCATCGTCAGCGTTGCCGGCGGTGTCGTCGAGGACCCGACGGATCGGCACCGAATCCGCAGCGGCGGCTTCGTGGTATGGCTACGCGCCCCGATCGTGGTCCTCGCTGCGCGGGTCGGCACCGGCGCGGACCGTCCCTGGCTGCAGCCGGATCCGGAGGCCGCGCTGCGCAGGCTCTACGCCGACCGAGAGCCCCTGTTTGGCGAGGTCGCGTCGATCGTCGTGGACGTCGCGGACCGTACGCCCGCCGAGACCGCCGGCGCGGTCCTCGACCAGCTCGCGTCCGCCGTTCCGCTCGACGGCCACCCGGACCCCTAGCGGTCGCGCCGCTAGCCGACGGTGAGCAGGGCCACCGTCGTGCTTGCCTCGACCAGAGCGCCGAGGATATCCCCGGTGATTCCGGTGAACCGGCGGACGAGCCAGGACAGCAAGAGCCAACCCACACCAGCGGCGAGCGCGACGGCTACCAACGCCCGCCACAGCTCCAGATCCGACAAGGGCACGGCAGCGAGCCCGGCGGCCACCGCGGTGGCTGCTGCCAGGACTAGCCCGAGGGGCGACACGGAACCTGCGACGAGCGCGCCGAGGCCGCTTGGCCGAGCCGCCGGGACTCCTCGGCGGCAGGCGATTGGCAAGACGAGCCGCCCTGCCGCGCCCGCGAGCAGGAGCGCGGCGGTCCCGCGCCCGCTGGCGATGGCCGAGGTGAGCGCGCCGATCTGGAGGAGTACGACGAAGAGCACGGTCGCCACGCCGAAAGGGCCGACCTCTGACCGCTTCATCACGGCGAGGGCCTCGGCCGCCGGCTTTCTCGAGCCGACGGCGTCGGCCGTGTCGGCGAGCCCGTCGAGATGCAGCAACCCGGTCATCACCGCGAGGGCGCCGATCCCCAGGGTCGCCGCGATGAAGTCCGTCAAGCCAAGCCAGCCGGCCACCTCAGCGACGAGGCCGGCGACCAGACCGAGGCAGGCGCCGACGAACGGAGCGAATGCCATCGCCAGGCCTGCCGTCCTGCGGTCGGCTCGGGTAACCCCAGCTGACACGACGGTCAGCAGCCCTACTGCCAACCTGAAGGCATGCTCTACGTCGGCCCAGCGGGCGGCTGCTCGCCTGCGGCGGACGTTCCGTTCGGGCGCCTCTCCCTCCGCGTCGGTCACGGTTCCCGGTGTCCCTTCGTGTCGGCATCCGGCGGGTTGCCGCCATTGGCGGCGTGCGTCAGGGATGCTGATCCCGCGTCCGGCCCGCGAGCTACGCCAGAGACCTCGCCGTACGGAGCGTCCTCGGAGATCACGGCAAGGAGGACGGCTGCGGCCCGCAGCGCGGGCAGACACAGCAGCGCACCGACCCCCGCGCCGAGGTTCGTGCCGAGGTCCGTCGCCGTGGTGAGCGCGAGCCGCTCGAGCGCGCGCTGGTGCGCAGGCTCGGCCGTTGACTGGCCGGCGATCCACCATTCGGGCGCGCGATAGGCGATACGTTGCGCCACGAGTGCGCTGGCCGAGACGGTGACGTCGTCCAGTACCACGGGCGTACGCCTGACCGCCGCCTGGAGCAAGAAGCCCGTCATGGCCGCGAGATCGGCACCCCCGGCGACCGCCAGCAGGCGCAGCCGATCGCTGACCACCGGTCTCGCCCGCCGCATGGCATCCCTGACCGCCGCGCACTTCCGCATCCACGCCCGGTCGTCGACCCCGGAGCCACGCCCGGTCACGGCTGCTGCGTCTGACGCGGTCAGCACCCCGGTCAGGGCCGCAGCCGCAGTCGTCGCGGCGACCCCGATCGTGCCGGTCAGCAGCAGGTCGGCGCCCGAGTCGACGGCAGCGTCGGCGATTCGCGCGCCTGCCTCGAAGGCAGCCACGGCTTCATCGTCGGTAAGCGCGTCTTCGCGGTCGATCCTTCCCGACCCGCAGCGCACCTTGTAGGCACCGGCGACGTGGCCGCCTGGTTCCCCGTCAATGCCGACGTCCACGACCTCGACGGGCACGCCGAGCTCGGCTGCGAGGACGCCCGCGGCGTCACCACCGCCTGCGATGAGCCTGGCCCGCGCCGCGGTCGCACCGGCCGGCTGAGCGGACACGCCCGCTGCCGCAATGCCATGATCGGCTGCGAAGATGAGGAGACGCGGGTGGGTGATGGGCTTGGGTGGGAACGATCCTTGGCAACCGGCCAGCCAGACGCCAAGATCGCCGAGGCGCCCAAGGGCGCGACCGCGCCGGCCGAGCTGCTCCGCTGCAGCCGCCCTGGCCGCCTGGTCTGGAAGCTCGATCTTCGCGGCGTAGCCTGCTATGTCCGGTCGCGTCATCGCGCCAGCGAGCCTATTAGAGCGGGAGGACGCGGCCGGCGACGACGAGGACCACCTCATCGGCGAGAGCGGCGATTCGCTGGTTGAGGCGGCCGAGTTCGTCCTGGAAGCGCCGGCCGGAGACGGTCGCCGGGACGACACCCCAGCCCACTTCGTTGGTCACCGCCACGACGTCAGCCGTGGTGTCCGCCCAGGCGGCGGCGAGCCGGTCAATCTCGCTCGCGAGCTCCCGTCGGGCCGGGCCGGCTCGCCACCGATCGTCGTCCCAGGCACCACACCAGTCCATGACCCCGGTCAACCACAGCGTGAGGCAGTCGACGAGCACGGACCCCCTTGCCTGAGTCAGGACCGTCGGCAGGTCCTCGGTCTCCAGCGTTCGCCAACCAGCGGGTCGGCGGGCACGATGCGCGGCGATGCGATCTGCCCACTCCGGGTCATTCGGCCGGTCACCCCCGGTCGCGACGTACAAGACGTCGGGCACCGCGGCCAGACGTCGCTCGGCCTCAGCGGACTTCCCCGACCGCGCGCCGCCGAGGATCAGCGTTCTCACAGCAACCGACCTCCCTGCCCCACCGCAGCGGCGAGTTCGACCCGAGCCAAGCGCGGGAAGTTCAGGAGACTAGTGTCGCGACACCCGCCTGCGGTGGCAGGAGGCCGACCACCCACGCTCAGGAGGGAGCGGCGATGTCCTGGTCGTGGAGGTACGAGGACGGCAACGGGAACCTCGTTGCGAAGCCCGCGCTGCCGAGGCATGAGTTTCCGACCCAGGCCGACGCGGAGAGCTGGCTCGGGGAGAACTGGCGGGACCTGCTCGACGGCGGCGTCGACCAGGTCAGCCTCTTAGAGGGCGAGTCCGTCGTGTACGGACCGATGGGCCTGCGGCCGGCAGACTGAGCGGACCTACGGGCGGTGCCGAGGGCTCCTGGTCAGTGCGGGATCGCGGAGGATGACCGGCTCGAGGATCTCGTCGATGCGCTTCATCAGCTCGGCGTCGAGCCTGACCCCGCTAGCCTTCACGTTCTCCGTGACCTGCTCGGGACGAGTGGCCCCGATGATCGCAGCGGAGACGTTCGAGTTCTGGAGCACCCAGGCGATCGCTAGCTGCGCTAGTGAGAGTCCCGCGGACTCGGCCAGCGGGCTGAGCTGCTGCACCCGCGTCAGCAGGTCGTCGGACAGGAATCTCTCCATGAAGGACCCGTCCTCTGTGGTCGCCCGCGAGCCGGTGGGCGGCGGCTGCCCAGGCAGGTACTTCCCGGTCAGGACGCCTTGTGCCATCGGAGACCAGACGATCTGACCGATGCCGAGCTCCTCGCACGCAGGAATGACCTGCGCCTCGATCACCCGCCACAGCATCGAGTACTGCGGCTGGTTTGAGACGAGGTGGACGTTCAGCTCGCGCGCCAGCTCTGCGCCGGCCCTGATCTGATCCGCCGTCCATTCCGAGACGCCGATATAGAGGGCCTTGCCCGCGCGTACGACGTCCGCGAACGCAATCACCGTCTCTTCCAGCGGGGTCGAATGGTCGTAACGGTGCGCCTGATAGAGGTCCACGTAGTCGGTTTGCAGACGGCGCAGCGAGCCATCGATGCCTTCCATGATGTGCTTACGGGAGAGGCTGCGATCGTTTTGACCCGGACCGACGTCCCAGAACACCTTCGTGAAGATCTCGAGGCCCTCGCGGCGCTCGCCGGCCAACACCCGACCGAGGACCTCCTCCGCCCGGGTCTCGGCGTAGACGTCCGCGGTGTCGAAGGTCGTGATTCCGGCGTCGAGCGCGGCCCTGACACATGCGTGGGCGGCTTCCTCGGTTATCTGGGACGCATGCGTGATCCAGTTGCCGTACGCGATCTCACTGATCACCAGACCGCTGCGGCCGAGGTGTCTGTACTCCATGCGATCAGCCTAGGCGGCGGCTGGCTTGCGGTGATCGGCCGCGGCGCCCCTGGACAGGACGCGGACTAGACCGGAGTACCCGGACGCACCCGAGGCTTCGGCATCCGCAGGCCGCGGAACTGCATGCTGCGCAGCAGCGTGTACGGGACGACTCCCTTGCTGTCCTCGTTAGGGAAGCGAGCGCGAATCTCCCGCTTGAGCCTGCGGGTGATGAGGATCGAGTCCACGATGATCACGATACACATGCCGACCCAGGCGAGGCCGACGGCGAAGCTGATCGGTGCGCTGGGAAGAATGCTGAGGGCCAGAATGAGCAGGGCGCCGAAGAGAAAGAACTCGGCGGCGGATCGACGGGAGTCGATGAAGTCGCGGGCGAACCTGCGCACCGGCCCCTTGTCCCGTGCGGGCAGGTAACGGTCGTCGCCGGTCTGCATCGCCTCGCGGACCTTGGCCCGTTGGGCTCGGTTTGCCTCGCGCTGCTGACGGGCGGCTTCCTTGCGGTCCTTGGGAGCAACGCCAAGCTGCCGCCGTGGGCGCTGGGAATCCCGGCGCCTGGGCGTCGGCCGCCCCTTGCCAGCTTCCTTGATCACCTCCGCGTCCGCGGTTTCGGTGGTGGCCGGCTCGGCCCGCGATTGACGTCGGAACACGTGGACAAGGATACGGGTGTCCGAGCGAGTCTCTCACCGGCCAACACCGGGGATGACTGCCGAATCCCTGGTGCCCGGCATAGGGTGACATCACTCATGAAGCCTGCTTGAGAAGGGGCGTACGCCGGCGATGAGCTTGATGAAGCGGATGGCGCTGATCTTCCGATCCAAGGCGAACAAGGCGATCGATCGGATGGAAGACCCGCGCGAGACTCTCGATTATTCCTACCAGCGTCAGCTCGAGCTGCTGCAGAACGTCCGGCGAGGTGTCGCCGACGTCGCCACCTCACGTAAGCGCATCGAGCTGCAGATCACCCAGCTCACCCAGCAGGGCGACAAGCTGGAAGGCCAGGGGCGTCAGGCACTCGCGGCTGGTCGCGAGGACCTGGCAAGGGAGGCGTTGACTCGGCGGTCTGGGCTGCAGCAGCAGATCAGCGATCTTCAAACGCAGCACGCCAATCTGCAGGGCGAGGAGGAGCGCCTCACGCTTGCCTCACAGCGGCTCCAGGCCAAGGTCGACGCCTTCCGTACCAGGAAAGAGACCCTCAAGGCCACCTACACCGCGGCCGAGGCGCAGACCAAGATCAACGAGGCATTCTCCGGTGTCTCGGAGGAGATGAGCGATGTTGGTCTCGCGATCCAGCGGGCCGAGGACAAGACCGCGCAGATGCAGGCGAGAGCGGGCGCGATTGATGAGCTCATCGCATCTGGGGCTCTCGAGGACCCATCCGGTCTCGGCAAGGACGACATCACCGCCGAGCTGGAGCGGATGTCCAGCCAGAGCGAGGTCGACCTTCAGCTGGCGAAAATGAAGCAGGAGCTGGGTGCGGCCGAGCCACGTAAGGAGCTCGAGGGGGAGGGCAAGTGATCGTCCGTATCCTCTCCGAAGGCCAGTATGAGCTGGACGACGAAGCCGTCGCCGAGCTCAATACCCTTGACGACGAGCTGACCCGCTCGATCGACGCCGGCGATGACGGCGCGTTCAGGGCCGCACTCTCCTCCCTGCTCGCCAAGGTGCGTGAGGCCGGCAAGCCGCTGCCCGTCGACTCGTTGCAGCCCAGCGACTTCGTCCTGCCCGACCCTGACGCCCACGTCGACGACGTACGCGAGATGCTCGGCGACGAGGGCTTGGTTCCGGGCTGAATCGATCGGAAGCGCCTGCTCGGATGAGTCGCATCTGCGGCGTGCCGGTGCGTGCTCGAACGGTTGTCGCGCGGCATGAGGCGCACATGTCCCCTGCCCCGGCGATCGTGATCGTCTCGTCGCAAGGGTTGGTCCTCCTGTCGCGGGCATGCTCCGAGTGGTCCGTCGACCTGCGCCGTCGTGAGGCACGAACTGGCCCCGCGGCGCGTTAGGAAATGTCGTGGCAGTAGTACGCATAAGGGCTGACGGTGGGCTCGTCCGGCGCATGGTGCTGACGATGTTCCTGCTCGGTCTCCTCTACGTCGTGTTCGTCGGCGTGCTCATCGGCATCGGCGTCAACTGGGCCATCGTGCTGGTCGTCGCCGTCGGCGGATTCCTCTTTCAGTACTTCTACTCCGACAAGATCGCGCTGTACTCCATGCACGGCCGGATCGTCAGCCCGG
Organism: Actinomycetes bacterium; assembly: GCA_036001885.1. Taxonomy (GTDB): domain Bacteria; phylum Actinomycetota; class Actinomycetes; order JAKEEW01; family JAKEEW01; genus DASYTV01. The sequence goes on along the minus strand of DASYTV010000057.1, from coordinate 1,496 downwards.
CGGAGGCGCCGGAGCTTCACGCTGTGGTCGACCGGCTTTGCGCGCTCACGGACGCACCGAAGCCGCAGGTGGCAATCGCTGAGGCGGACATGCCCAACGCGTTCGCGACCGGTCGCACGCCCAAGCGGGCAGTGCTCTGCGTGACGACCGGGCTCCTCCGGCGGCTCGAGCCCGAGGAGTTGGAGGGCGTCCTGTCACACGAGCTTGCCCATGTGGCTCACCGCGATGTCGCGGTCATGACGATCGCCTCATTCCTCGGTGTGCTCGCCGGGATGATCACACGAATGGCGCTATATGTCCGTATGGGCGGTCGTGGCCGGGACAACAATGCGGCGGTGGTCGTTCTCGGGGTGGTCGTGGCGAGTGCCATCGTCTACGCGCTCAGCTTTCTGTTGATCCGCGCGCTGTCTCGCTATCGCGAGCTCGCCGCCGATCACGCCGGTGCCATCGTGACCGGACGACCGTCCGCGCTCGCCTCGGCGCTGGTCAAGGTCAGCGGAGAGATGGGGCGCATCCCGACCAGAGATCTGCGACAGGCCGAGGCCTTCAACGCTTTCTTCTTCGTGCCGGCCCTCGCCCGCGGCTTCAGCCTCTCCTCGCTGTTCGCAACGCACCCGCCGCTGGAGCGCCGCCTCGAGCAGCTCGGCCAGCTCGCCGCGCAGCTCGGCGGCCCGGCCTAGGCGCGCCTTCGCTCGCCGCGCTCGGAGTGGGCATAGCCGGGCCTCGTGGGACGCTGTACCTGGGAGACCCAAAGGGAGGCTCACCTCGTGACCACCAGTGTGCAGACGCCGGCGAGCGGGTTCGCCGAGCCGGATTCGAGCGCTGTTGCCCTGCTGTTGCTCGGGCGGGGCAGCGATCCTGCGACCGAGCGGGGCGTTGAGTGCCCCGGCGATCTTCCTGCCGCGAGCGATCCCGATCTCGTCGAACGGGCGGCCGTGGCCAGGGCCAAGCTCGGCGATCAGGCTCTCGTCCTCGGCCACCATTACCAGCGCGACGAAGTAATCCAGTTCGCCGATGTCACGGGCGACTCCTTCAAGCTGGCGCAGCAGGCCGCGGCCAGGGCGGAGTCGCCGTACATCGTCTTCTGCGGTGTCCACTTCATGGCCGAGTCCGCAGACATCCTTACGGCAGACCATCAGCAAGTGATCTTGCCTGACCTCGCAGCCGGTTGCTCGATGGCGGACATGGCGCGCTACGACCAGGTCGAGGACGCGTGGGACGTCCTTGCTGACGCCGGAGTCGCCGAAGGAACCGTCCCGGTCTCGTACATGAACTCATCGGCGGACATCAAGTCATTCACTGGACAGCACGGCGGCACGATCTGCACCTCGTCGAACGCGAAGCGTGCCCTCGAGTGGGCTTACGAACATGGCGACAAGGTCCTGTTCCTGCCCGACCAACACCTCGGCCGCAACACCGCCGTGAGGGAGATGGGCTTCGATCTCGACGACTGCGTGCTCTACAACCCGCACAAGGCGGATGGTGGTCTCACCACC
>DASYTV010000056.1:0-13935 GCA_036001885.1 Actinomycetes bacterium | reverse complement strand
GGCCCCGCGGCAAGCTCCTCGAGCGTCGCGGCATAGATCTCGTCGGGATCGAGCCGACGCAGCTCTTCGGCGACGAGCTCGGCGAGCTCGCGCCGTTTGAGCGCTACCGACCGCTCGGGCCGCCCGGGGACCGATAGCTTGGCCAGGACGCCGTCCGGTCTGCTGATGGCGATTTCGCCATCTTCTGTCTGTAGGCTCGCGCCGGTTATGCCCGGCCCGGCCGACTCCCCTTGTTGTACTGGGACGCGTAAACGCGACGACAGCCATGCTGCCAGCAGCGCCGCAGACGGGTTGCCTGGCTCGGCCTCGACCGCAGCGCTCACGATCGGTGCATGGGGCGAGTCGAGGGCTGCGGCCAGCAAGCTGCGCCACGGGGTCAGCCGGGTCCAGGCCAGATCCGTGTCGCCAGGCGCGTAGGCGTCCGCCCGAGCTGCAAGGACCGACCGCGGCTCGATCGGCGCACCAGCCGGCTGGTTCGGCTGGTAGCCCACCGCCTGCCCGGCCGTATCGGTGATCCTGCGCTGGGCCATCACCCCTACCGCGTCGGCATGAGGGTTCATCGGCGCCTCGCCCGGCCACCACACGACCACCGGAGCGTCCGATACCAGCAACGGCACGACGACCGAGTCCGCATGCCCGGCCAGCTGCCCGGCCAGGCGCAGCACGATCGTCTCTGCCGGCCCCTCGTCTGCGCCTATGCTGACGTCGGCGTCCAGTCGCGGGGTCTCGCCGTGGGGCGACGCGATCAGCACCAGAATTCGGCAGGGATGTTCCCTGGCAGCCTCGCCGGCTGCGACGAGCGCGGACTCATACCCGACCTCGTCTGTCACCACGACCAGCGTGAGCACCATGCCCATCGCCGGGTTGCCCGCTCGGCGCCGCGCTTCCATCAGCGCAGCGAGCACCTTTCCGGCGGTGGTGTTGGTCAGTGTGATGATCATGGACGTCTCCACGATCTGCCGTCCAGCGCGAGCATGGCGTCCGCGGACGGCGGACCCCAGCTGCCGGCAGGATACGGGTCGGGTGCCCCGCCGCTCGCCCAGAACTCCTCGATGGGATCGAGGATCTCCCAGGACCGCTCCACCTCCTCGTGGTGGGGGAAGAGCGGCGGATCGCCGAGCAGGACGTCCAGGATCAGACGCTCATAGGCCTCGGGCGACGACTCGGTGAACGCCTTGCCGTAGGCGAAGTCCATGGTGACGTCGCGCACCTCCAAGGCCGAGCCAGGCACCTTGGAGCCGAAGCGGACGGTCACGCCTTCGTCGGGCTGGATCCGGATGACCAGCGCGTTCTGGCCGAGCTCCTCCGTCGCAGTGGCGGCGAAGGGCAGGTGAGGTGCCCGCTGGAAGACGACGGCGACCTCGGTGACCCGCCGCCCGAGCCGCTTTCCCGTCCGGAGATAGAACGGGACGCCTGCCCACCGCCGGGTATCAACCTCGAGCTTGACGGCGGCGAACGTCTCGGTCGTTGATGTGGGCGGTGTCCCCTCTTCCTCCAGGTAGCCGCCGACATAGGCGCCGCCCTGCCAACCGGCGGTGTACTGGCCGCGTGCCGTCCCGGTTCCGAGGTCGCTTGGCAATCTGACGGCCGAGAGGACCTTCAGCTTCTCCAGCCGTAGGTCTCGCGCATCGAAGGAGAGCGGCTCTTCCATTGTGGTCAGGGCCAGCAGCTGGATGAGGTGGTTCTGGATGACGTCACGAGCCGCGCCGATCCCGTCGTAGTAGCCGGCCCGTCCACCGATGCCGATGTCCTCCGCCATCGTGATCTGCACGTGGTCGACGTAGCCGCGATTCCAGATCGGCTCGAACGTCTCGTTCGCGAAGCGAAGCGCGAGGATGTTCTGGACGGTCTCCTTGCCGAGGTAGTGGTCGATCCGAAACACCGACGAGGACGGGAAGACCTCGCCGACGATCCGGTTGAGCTCCCTCGCGCTTGCAAGGTCGTGCCCGAACGGTTTCTCGATCACCACCCGGCGCCAGGGGGCGAGGTCATCCAGGTCGTGCGCCGCATCGACCGGGTGCGCTAGTCCGTGCTTCTTGAGCTGCTGGATGACCTCAGGGAAGAACTTGGGCGGTACGGCCAGGTAGAAGGCATGGTTCCCGCCGGTGCCCCGTTCCCTGTCCAGGTCCTCGATGGTCTTGCCGAGCGCCTCGAACGCGGCGTCGTCGTCGAAGTCGCCCGGCACGAAGCGGAATCCCTCGGCGAGCTGTTTCCACACCTCATCACGGAACGGCGTCCGGGCGTGCTCCTTGACCGCTTCGTAGACGACCTGAGCGAAGTCCTGGTTTGCCCAGTCCCGGCGGGCGAAGCCGACAAGCGCGAAGCTCGGCGGCAGCAGGCCCCGGTTGGCGAGGTCATAGACCGCCGGCATCAGCTTTTTCCGCGCCAGGTCCCCGGTGACCCCGAAGATGACCAGGCCACACGGCCCAGCGATGCGCGGCAGCCGCCGATCCTCTGGGTCTCGCAGCGGGTTGTGCGTCAGCAAGGTGGTCATCGCCCGTCCCATGGTCACGGCGACTCGGCGCCGACCGCCTCGAACAATGCACTCAAGCCGGCCTGCCGATCTTTGAGATGTACGCGCAGCACGGGGCGGCCGCGGCCGGCCAGGGCGCGCAGGTCACCGAGCGCTTGAGCAAGCTGCAGCTTGCCAAAGGAGAATGGCCGCCCAGGCACCGGGAGGTCCTCGGTCACCGCGCCGGTGATCTGGAGGAAGGTACCGACCTGTGGGCCGCCCTTGTGGAACTGGCCGGTCGAGTGCAGGAATCGCGGCCCCCACCCGAACGTGACCTGCCTCCCGGCAGAACGCTCGGCCAATGCCGGCCGCAGTCGGGCCGCCGCCGCATCGCCGATCCGGTCGAGGTATGCCATCACGGCGAGATAACCGCGGTCTGGGATCGTATCGAGCAAAGCCTCGATGAGCCGGCGCAGCCCTGGGCTCTCCGCGGCGCCGTGGCCGTCCGACGCTTCGCTCGATCGCTCGCCGTCCTGGGTGCTGAGGGCGGCTAGCCAGGTGCCCGGCGCATAGACCGCTACGGTGTCGTCCTCGTAGACCGGCTCGCGTTCAGGCAACGGACGATCCCCGGCTTCGCTGAGGATCGCCGCCGTGTTCTCCTTCGACTCCGCCACGTTCGGCTGGTCGAACGGGTTGATGCCGATGACTCGACCGGCAACGGCCGTGGCGTACTCCCAGAGGAGGAACTGCGCGCCGAGGCTTCCGTACACCCGCAGGTGGGGAGGGCGGCGCGGCGTAGGCGATCGGCCTTCGGCCCGCCCCAGGAGCACGAGGAGCGCGTCGTCGCCGGCGTCGGCCCATCCAGGCGCGTCGGGCGCCTCGACGACGACCGGCAGCAGCCCCCGCCCGTGCTTGCCGGTCGACTCGGCGATGAGCTGCTCAGCCCAGTCGCCGAACCCGTCGAGTCCCGAGCCCGCGTCCGCGATCACGACCTTGTCCTTGCCGAGCTGTGCGGCAGCGCCCAGGACCGCGCCGAGCAGCAGGCCAGGGTTGTCCTGCGGCTTTGCGAGATACGGCTGGAGCTCGGCTGCCGTGTCGAGCAACTCGGCCACCTCGGCTCCGGCGAGTGCACTGGGCACCAATCCGAAGGCGGAGAGTGCGGAGTAGCGGCCTCCGACGGTCGGGTCCGCGGCGATGACCACGTATCCGGCGTCCCGGGCATACTTTTCGAGGGACGTGCCCGGATCGGTCACCACGACGAAGTGGTGCGGCAGGTCGTCCTGGCTGACTCCGGCTTGACGCAATGCCTCTTCGTAGAAGCGGCGGTGGCTCTCGGTCTCGATCGTCGACCCGCTCTTGCTCGCCACCACGACGGCGGTCCGGCGCAACCGGTCGTCGATTGCTCGCTTGATCTGACCCGGATCCGTCGTGTCGAGGACCGTCAGATCGACGCCCGCTGTCCTGGCGATGACCTCAGGTGCGAGAGACGACCCACCCATGCCGGCGAGCACATCATGATCCATGCCGGCATCGCGGACGGCCGATCGAAGGATGTCGAGCTCAGGCAGCAGCGCACGGGAGGTCTCGGGCAACGCGAGCCAGCCAAGGCGTTGGGCCGCCTCCGCCTCGGCCTCCGGTCCCCAGATCGTGGGATCGGAGGCGGCCAGCCGCTCCGCGACTTCAGCCTCGGTCAGCTCCGTCAGAGTACGGAGAACCGCGGTGGACAACTCGCCGTCGCCCATCTCCAGTGCGACACCTGCGGGTGGGCCGCCGGTCGGTCGTGCTCCGTCCCCAGCGGTCTGATCGACCATGACACTAACCGCCCTTCCTGCGGGCTTGCCCGCCGTGCTGTGCGCGTATCGGTACGTCCCTCTACGCGTCGGCGAGCCGGCGCCTCTCGCTGTCGACGGACTTGAACAGCTCGTTCCACGATGCCGCGAACTTCTCGACTCCCTCATCCTCGAGAACCTGGACAACATCGTCGTAGGAGATGCCGATCCGCTCGAGCGCGTCGAGAGTCTCCTGTGCGTCGGCGTAATAGCCCCGGATCGTGTCACCGCGGATCACACCATGATCGGCGACCGCGTCCAGCGTTGCCTCCGGCATGGTGTTCACGACCCCCCTCGTCGCGAGGTCGACGACGTAACGCGTGTCGTCGTAGGCCGGATCCTTGACGCCGGTCGAAGCCCACAGCGGTCGCTGTGGGTGAGCCCCTGCTGACTCGAGCCTGCGCCAGCGGTCGCTCGCCAAGACCTCCTCGTACTTACCGAACGCCAGACGGGCGTTCGCAATGGCGGCCTGACCGCGCAGCGCGCGCGCTTCCTCGGTTCCAATCTTGTCCAGCCGGTTGTCCACCTCGGTGTCGACCCGGCTGACGAAGAACGATGCCACCGAGTGGATCCGGGACAGATCCTTGCCGGCTTCCTGGGCTCGTTCCATTCCTTCGATGAACGCGTCCATCACCTCGGCGTATCGCTGCAGTGAGAAGATCAACGTCACGTTGATCGAGATCCCTTCGGCCAGGCACTGGCTGATCGCCGGCAGGCCGGCTCTGGTCGCGGGGATCTTGATGAACACGTTTGGCCGATCCACCAGCCACCAGAGCGTTCGCGCCTCGACGATGGTCTGCTGCGTCTCATGGGCGAGCCGCGGATCCACCTCGATCGACACGCGACCGTCCACGCCGTTGGTGGCGTCGTAGACCCGCCGCAGCACGTCAGCCGCCCAGCGGACGTCATAGGTGGTCAGCAGGCGCACGGCCTCGGGGACGGTCAGGCCGAGTTTTGCGAACCCTGCGAACTGCTCGTCGTAAACATCACTGTCGGCAAGCGCCTTCTGGAAAATGGTCGGGTTGCTCGTCACCCCGACGACTGACTTTTCGCGAATCAACCTGTCAAGGCTTCCGCTCACCAGGCGATGCCTGGACAGGTCGTCCAGCCAGATTGCCACGCCCTCCTCGGACAGTTGTTTCAGCGCGTCACTCATCTCGGCTCATCCTTTCCCTTTATCTGTCCAACATGACCGGCACCCCAGGCATGCCCGCAGGATGCGAGGACACCCTGACCTCATCCACGGCCGGCTCGCCAAGGCTCGCCGTCTGGCCATGCCGCGGCGGATTCTGCGAGGCCCACACGTGACCCCTTTCGTAAGGCGAGGGCTGGTCGGAAAGGCCCGGCTAGTTCCCCGTGGTTGAACCCTTCGTTGCGCCGATGTTGGAGAGACTGGCCCGGACGGCGGCGACCACCCGGTCCGGCGTGATCCCGAACTGCTCGTAGAGCACGGCGTAGGGGGCGGAGGCACCGTAGTGCTCGATGCTGACCGACTCGCCCGCTTCGCCGACATACTTCGGCCATCCCTGCGCCACGCCGGCCTCCACCGAGACGCGAACTCGCACGTCGCGCGGGAGGACGGACTGTCGATACGCCGGCTCCTGGGCGTCGAACCACTCGACGCATGGCATCGACACCACCCGGGTAGGCATGCCCTCGGCCTCGAGCTGCTCCCTGGCCGCCACGGCGATGGCGACCTCGCTGCCGGTTGCGATAAGGATCGCCTCCGGCCGCCCGGTGCTCGCCTCGACGAGGACATAACCGCCGCGAGCCGTTCCGTCGGCGGAAGCGAAGCCGGCGCCGGGCGACCGGTCGAAGGTCGGCAGGTTCTGCCTCGTCAAGCAAATGCCGGCCGGCCGGTCAGGGTGCTCGAGGACGGTGCGCCAGGCCACCACGGTCTCGTTGGCGTCGCCGGGCCGTACGACGTCCAGACCCGGAACGGCACGGAGCGCCCAGAGCTGCTCGATCGGTTGGTGCGTCGGCCCGTCCTCGCCGAGGCCGATCGAGTCATGCGTCCAGACGTAGATCGTGGGCAGCTTCATGAGCGCCGCCAGCCGAACCGGGGGGCGCATGTAATCGCTGAAGATGAGGAAGGTACCGCCGTACGGCCTGAGGCTCTCCAGCGCCATGCCGTTCATCGTGGCGCCCATCGCATGCTCGCGTATACCGAAGTGGATGTTCCTGCCGTACGGGTCGGACGCTGCAGCGCCGGCCTCTGGCGGCAGGAAGGACGGCTCGCCCTCGATCAATGTGTTGTTCGACTCGTGCAGGTCGGCCGAGCCACCGAAGAGCTCGGGAAGCACCGGCGCGACGGCGTTGAGCACCTTTCCTGATGCCTTGCGCGTTGCGATGGCGGCCCCGGCCTCGAACTCGGGGAGCTTCGCCGCCCATCCCTCGGGAAGCTTCCGAGCGAGGATTCGGTCGAGCTCGCTCGCCCGCTCCGGGTTGGCGGCCCGCCAGTCGCTGTAGGCCCTATCCCATTCCGCATGCAACGCCCGTCCCCGCTGCACGACGCCCCGCATGTGGGCGAGGACCTCGTCGGGCACGTCGAACGTCTTGTCCGGATCCAGCCCGAGGACCCGCTTGGTTGCCGCGACCTCTTCGGCGCCGAGCGCCGCCCCATGCGCTTTGCCGGTGTTCTGCGCGTGTGGCGCCGGCCACCCGATGATCGAGCGGACCGCGATGATCGCCGGCCGGTCCGTCACATCCCTGGCGGTGGTGAATGCCGCGTCGAGCGCCTCGACGTCCTCGGCATCCTCGACCCGCTGCGTATGCCAGCCGTAGGCGGCGAATCGAGCGAGAACATCCTCGGACAGGGCCACGTTGGTGTTGCCGTCGATGGAGATGTGGTTGTCGTCGTAGAGCACGACAAGGTTGGACAGCCGCTGATGGCCGGCGAGGGAAGCGGACTCCGCAGAAAGGCCCTCCTCGATGTCGCCGTCGCTCGCGAAAGCCCAGATCGTGTGGTCAAAGGGACTCTGCCCGGGCTCGGTGTCCGGGTCGAAGAGCCCCCGCATCCGGCGGGCGGCCATCGCCATGCCCACCGCGTTGCCGAAGCCCTGGCCGAGCGGGCCGGTCGTGGTCTCGACTCCCAGCGTGTGCCGGTACTCGGGGTGCCCTGGGGTGAGGCTGCCCCACTGCCGCAGGGCCTTGAGGTCGTCGAGGGTGAGGCCGTAGCCGGAGAAGTAGAGCTGGATGTAGAGGGTCAGACTGGTGTGCCCGCACGAGAGCACGAAGCGGTCACGTCCCAGCCAGCCGGGGTCGGTCGGGTCATGCCTGAGCACACGCTGAAAGAGCAGGGTGGCGGCGGGCGCCAGGCTCATCGCGGTTCCCGGATGACCGGATCCGGCCTTCTCGACCGCGTCCATGGCCAGTGTCCTGACGGTGTCGACAGCTCGCCTGTCGAGGTCGGTCCACTCGAGCGCGCCGTGAACTGTCCGTGACTCGCGCCCTGCCCGGCGGGCGTTCGGCGAGCTCTGCCTGGAGTTCTCACTTTCGGGGGCGGCGGTCGACTTGTCAGTCACGTGTCTGAGCTCCCTCGTCACGTGGTGGGCACACGGCACGCCGAACCCCGAGTGCTTGCGAGCATCGTCCGATCCGCGCCGACAGCCCTGAGCCTACTCGCGGCCTGGTCTGCGAATCGGCGGCAGGACGCCGCCGGGCGCCCTGCACCCTGAGGGGTCCCCCAGCGGGACTACAGTTGGTGTCCGCCGACGTCCGATTTCCGCCTTCGGGGTGCCCGTGTCTGTTGTGTCGACCTCGCGCCGGGGCCACCCTTCCCCGGTTCGGTCTGATGCCGCAGTCGTGCCCGCGGCTCGCCGCGCGGCGGGGGCCCGGTTGGCCGGCAGCCGCCAATCCCCGGCCACTGTCCTCCGTGCGTACGTTGCCTTGACGAAACCGCGGATCATCGAACTGTTGCTCGTGACGACAGTGCCGGTGATGTTTCTCGCCGCCGGAGGCGCACCCCCGCTGTGGCCGGTCGTGGCCACCCTCGTCGGTGGCACTCTGGCAGCGGGCAGCGCGAACACACTCAACTGTGTCATCGACCGGGACATCGACGAGGCGATGCGGCGTACCCGCCGGCGCCCGCTGCCCGCCCACTCGGTAGCGCCGGCTGCAGCGTTGGTGTTCGGGCTCGTGCTTGGGACGGTTGCCACCGTGTGGCTGGGCGTGACCGTGAACTGGCTGTCCGCGTGGCTCGCGCTGGCTGCGAACCTGTTCTATGTCGTCGTCTATTCGCTGGTTCTGAAGCGACGGACGGCACAGAACATCGTCTGGGGAGGGGCGGCGGGGTGCTTTCCCGCCCTGATCGGCTGGACCGCTGTCACCGGCTCTCTTGCCTGGACGCCGGTCGTGCTCTTCCTCATGGTCTTCTTCTGGACTCCGCCCCATTTCTGGGCGCTCGCCCTGCGCTATCGCGACGACTACGCCGCGGCGAAGGTTCCCATGCTCCCCGTGGTTGCGACCGAGCGGGCCGTCACCGTGCAGATCGTCGCGTACAGCTGGGTGATGGTTGCACTGTCCCTGCTGCTGTGGCCGGTGGCCGGAACCGGCTGGGTCTATCCGGCCGCGGCGGCTGTGCTCGGCAGCGCATTCCTGGTCGAGGCGTATCGGCTGTACGGGCTGGCCCGCCGTGGTGTGAGCGGTGTGGCCCTGCGTCCCATGCGGCTCTTCCACTGGTCGAACACCTACCTTGCCCTCCTCTTCGTCGCCGTCGCGCTCGACGCCGTGCTGAGATAGACCGCCTCCGGCATCCCGATGAGCCGGCTGTCGTTTCGCGAGAGGGTTCCCGCCGCCTGCGGCATCATGGGCGGATGCTCCGGCTCGGTATTGCGATGGTGGCCGCGGTACTCGTCGCATGTGCGGGCTGTGAGAGCACGAAGGACGCGGCGAAGCCTGGCGTGCCTCCCGTGACGACGGGCTCGGAGAGCGGCAGCGGGGCACCGACGGTGATTGTCAGGATCGGGGCTGCCGATCCTCTTCGTGTCGAGGTTGCGGCCACCGAGGAGCAGCGAGAGCTAGGCCTGATGGACCGTGACAGCGTCCCCGAAGGCACTGGCATGATCTTCGTCTTTCCCCGGGCTGAGCATGGCTCCTTCTGGATGTACCGGACCCGAGTGCCGTTGTCGATCGCGTGGGCGGCCGGCGGCCGTGTCGTCGGCATCGCCGAGATGGAACCGTGCCGCTCGGCCGACTCGGCGAGCTGCCCGACGTATCCCGCACCGCAACCCTTCGACATTGCAGTCGAGGCGCCGGCCGGGACGTTCACTTCTGCCGGGGTGAAGCCAGGGGACCCGGTCGTGATCACCGGTGCGCTGCCGACGCCGACCGGCTGAGCGCCTCTGGTTGTCCGGGCAAGGCGACGGCTGGAGCCGGTGAGAAGGCGGCCACGGTTCGTTTCACCGGGGCTGATACTCGGCGGGCTTAGTCGTTGAGCGCCCATCTTCGATGTCGGCAACAGGGCGGGTACGCAGAGAGTAGATCAGCCGGACGACGCTGACGAGCAGGAGGGACGCGCCAAGCATGTGGAGGGCAACGGCCGGGACAGGCAGGCCGGTCCAGTACTGGAAGTAGCCGATCCCGCCCTGGGCGAGACCCACCCCGAGCACCACGAGCGCGCGGTGCCTGGCAGCGCTCGGCGCGTCGGTTGCCTGCAAGAGCACCACCATGCCGACGACAAGGCCCACGAACAGCCACACCAGGTCGGCGTGAACCCAGCTGACGGTTCGTGGGTCGAGACCGAAGCGGGCGACCTCATCGGAGTCGCCCGAGTGCGGTCCGCTTCCGGTCACGATCGTTCCGACGATCAGAACCGCCGTCAGGTTGGCGAGGAGCACGTAACCGAGCACCCGTGCCTCTCCGCGGACCAGTGGCACCGGTGGCCCGTCGCCTTCGGCGGAGCGCTCGTACAACGCCACCGCGAAGCCGACCAACGTCATGGAGACCAGGAAGTGCGCGGCAACAGTCGCCGGGTGCAACCCGGTGAGGACTGTGATGCCGCCGAGCACTGCCTGTGCCGCCACCCCGGCCAGCTGGACGGAAGCCAGCAAAACCAGCGACCGACGAAATGGCCGGTGCCGCCAGGCGGCAATAACGCACGCAAGAGCAACGATGCCGACCACGCTGGTGAGCGTGCGGTTGCCGAACTCGACGTACCGGTGATAGCCGGTCGCTTCTCGCGGCACTAGCGAATCGTCCGAGCAGCGGGGCCAGCTCGGGCAGCCGAGGCCGGAAGATGTCAGCCTGACCAGCCCGCCGGTGACCACGATCCCGATCTGGGCCACGATCCCGGCGAGGAACACCCGCCTGGTCCAGGGAGACACCGACTGCCCGACGGCCGCAGGCTTCGGTGGGCTCGGCGGCTGCGACACAGACTCGGTCGGCACTGACGTGTGCAATGCGGTACCTGTCGGCTAGGCGGGTCGGGCCGTCTGTTGAGGCCCTCGTTCCACCGTCGTACGCGACGAAGCCGTCGGCGCTGTGGGCACGGACGCAGGTCCGGCCGAGGCGGTCACGGCGGCGGTCGGCTCAGGTGCGGCGGTTGGCACGGCACCAGCGTAGAAGGCAAGGGGAGCCACGATGTGAGCACGTGGACATTGCCGCCGCCAAGCTCAGGACCGCCACCCGTCGAAGGTCACCGCTGTACGCCTTGGGCTCGGCTATTCGATCACCTACCTCGACGCAGAAGGACTACCAAGCTCGCGCGCGAGCTGGGTAGCACCGCAACCGGCTAGGCATTCGACCGATGATCCACTAACGAGATCATCGTGTGCGCGGCTCGAGCGGCGGAGGCGCAGGCTGCGCACGCGCTACTCCCAACGGAAGGTGAGGGTAGCGGCAGTACACGCCGCGGCTGCCCAGGCCGCGAGGATTCCGACGGATGCCCGGGGGAATGTCTCGCCGTGCTGGAGCACGTCACGCAGCCCGTCCGAGAGCGCAGTGATCGGCAGCGCCTCGAGGACAGGCTGGACAGCCTCGGGGAAGCGGTCGATCGGCACGATGACGCCGCCGCCGATCAGCAGCAGTACCCACACCAGGTTGGCCGCCGCCAGAGTGGTTTCGGCGCGCAGGGTGCCCGCCATGAGGAGTCCGAGTCCAGCGAAGGCGCCGGTGCCGACGACGAGCAGGACCGCCACTGCCAGTGGCGAGCCGTGTGGGTGCCAGCCCAGCGCGTACGCGACGGCGCACAACACCGTCACTTGAAGCGCCTCCACGAGGAGCACGCTCGCGATCTTGCCGCCGAGCAGTGTCCACCGGGGGAGTGGCGTCGAGCCAAGCCACTTGAGGACGCCATAGCGTCGCTCGTAGCCGGTCGCGATCGCCTGGCCGGTGAAGGCCGTCGACATCACGGCAAGGGCGAGCACACCCGGCGTGAGGAAGTCGATGCGCCGACCGCTGTCGATATCCACAATCGGTACCGCGGTCAACACGACGAGCAGGAATGTCGGGATGATGATGGTGAGCAGCAGTTGCTCGCCGTTGCGCAGGAGCAGTCGCGTCTCGAGGGTGGCCTGACCGATCAGCATCCGGGGGCGAGGCGCCGCGCCTGGTCGAGGCTCGTACACCGCTCGCTCACCCGGCCCGGCTCGGCGGGCTGGCGAGCTCCCGGCCGGTGAGATCGAGAAAGACATCCTCGAGCGACCGGCGACCGGTCGTGATCCGGTCGGCGAGGACACCGTTCGAGGCGCACCACGCGGTAACGGTTGCGAGCAGTGCCGGCTCGATGTCGCCCTGCACCCGGTACGTGCCACGAACCGGCTCATCCACAATCGTCCCCGGCTCGAGAGCGGCGGCTAGCGCCGTCACGTCGAGACCGGCCGGACCACGGAAGGTCAGCACCCGGTCGGCGGTGGTGCCGGTCAGCTCCTCCGGGGCTCCGGCGGCCACGGCCCGCCCTCTGTCGATGATCACGATGTGGTCCGACAGCCGTTCGGCCTCCTCGATCAGATGCGTAGTGAGGACGACGGTGACCCCGCTGTCGCGGAGTTCATTAATCAGATCCCAGGCGACGCGCCGCGCATGGGCGTCCATGCCAGCTGTTGGCTCGTCCAGGAACACCAGCTCGGGTCTCCCGACCAGGGCGAGCGCGAGGTGGAGCCGCTGCCGCTCACCACCGGACAGCCTGCGGTAGGGGGTCCGGCTGCGCCGATCGATGCCTAGCCGATCTGCCAGGTCGGCCGTGGACAGCGGATGGGCGTACAGCCGCGCGGCGTGCGCGAGGAGCTCTCCGGCCCGGGCACCCGGGTAACCACCGCCGCCTTGCAGCATCACCCCGACCCGCGGGCGCAGCCGGCGTCGGTCGGCAATGGGATCGGACCCGAGCACCCGCACCATTCCTGAGTCGGGCCGCCGAAAGCCCTCGCAGATCTCGATAGCGGTGGTCTTGCCGGCACCGTTTGGGCCGAGGATTCCCGTCACGGACCCGCGCTCCACCGCAAAAGACAGCCGGGCCGCCGCGGTGGTCGGGCCATACCGCTTCACGAGGTTTCGCACCTCGACGGCTGGCCGTGCGGACATGCCGCGAGTGTACGAGCGGGCTCCCGCGAGTGCCCTCACTGCGGTCGCCGCCGGCCGGCGCTTCGCGTGGCGCTACCACTGATCTTGCCAGCCATTGCCACGATTACGGCAAGCCCGGTGAACTCCTCGCAACGGCCTGAGGTCTCCCGTGCGGATCATCCGGGGAACGATCAAGCATTGTGCGTCGAACCTGAGTTTTTGACGGTTCGCGATCAACCGTTGTGCGGGGAGCGTGAGGCTGAGGCCGTTTTCGTCAGGCTCCGCGCACATTGGCTGATCCGGGGTCGCCGCAGAGTCCGGTTCTCTGCACAGCACCTGATCCGTTGTCCGAACTCGCCAAACAGCTGCCGATCGACTCGACAGCGCCATGACTTCTGCCCTTGGTCAACAGGCTTGGTGCTCCATAAGAGCGAAGCAGCCAGGCACCGAAGCCTCATGCAACGTGCTCCGGCCGGCCTTCACCCTTGGGGTTCCGTTCGAGTGAGCTGGCCGCTGCATACCGGACTGGGAGGAGGCGCATTCACCGCATTCCGCACTCTCGATTTGGGGCGCTGGAGCGAGCGTTCGAGGAACTTTCCCGAGTCGCCAACATCAACATCCACCTCGCGCGGTGGTGCTCTTCTTAGGGAAGGCTTGCCTGCGTGATCCAACTCACCCGAAAGATCGGCGGGTCGAGTGGCGCTCAGGAGGCGAATTAGGCAACAATGGCGTTGTGAAAACCCCGCGCACTTCCAGCATCACCTCTGCCACCCCCGTGGCCGAGGTGCGGAGTGGTGCGCCCCTCGACGCTCGAGGCACGGTGCCCGCCGAAATCCTCACCGGATTCGCCGAACTGGCTCCCGAGCTGGCGACCACGAGTGAGGTGCGGGCGTCGGCAGCTGATGTTGAGGTCGCCGACGACGGCCCGACGAGAGAGCGGGTCGCCCGGTCCATCCTCGCCCACGGTCCGTCGACCGCAACCGCCCTGGCCGAGCGGCTCGGCCTGACGCCTGCCGCGATCCGGCGGCACCTCGACGCATTGCTCGCCGATGGAGTCATCGAGGCACGCGACCAGCGCTTCTACGGGCCCCGCGGGCGCGGGCGCCCGGCGAAGGTCTTCGCCCTTACCGACTCCGGAAGGGACGCCTTCTTCCAGGC
>DASYTV010000055.1:0-7164 GCA_036001885.1 Actinomycetes bacterium | reverse complement strand
CCTCGCGCGCGGCGTTCGGCGGCCAGCAACCGGCCGAGGTACTGCACGAGTTCCCTCGGGACGTCGAGCGTGGCACGATACGTGATCACGTGGGGTCCTCACCATGTGGGTGATCTTGTGGTGAGAACTACCTACCGAGGGCCCCACGCCCGTTTCCAGCACCGTCCGATCTCAACGCCTTCGCCCGTGTCGCACCAATCAACACCTTTGCGTTGCTGAGATCAGCTCATTGGGCGACGGGCGGCCCTCGTGGGATGGTCGGGACGTGATGATCAAAAGGCATCGAAGTACCTCCTCACCAAGCAGCTGATGTCGGAGACACTACGACCGTGGCCATGCCGGCCAAATGCCCTCGACTCGGAAGAATGGTTCTGTCAATCGCGGAGTGACCTGACGCTCGGCCGAACGGTAACGTGACGCTGGGCCACACTGATGAGAGGTTGAGGCCTAGTCTCCGGACGTGAACCGCTGAGATCCGCTCGGCTTGGTCTGCCAGCAAACTTGAGGATGTCCGCCGTGTCTTCCACATCATTCAGACAGCCCCTGAGGGTTGGTGTGGACACGCGTTAATCCCGACCAACAGGGCTCTACCGATCCACCTCCCCCCATGGAGGTTCACTCGGATCATGATTATTTCAAGAACGTTGATGCTCTACCGTCATGATTGCGAGAGTCGGCACTGACGACGCCATACCTGCGGCGATCTGCTGGGTGTCGCGTTGCTGACAGCTTAGCGTGCGCTGCGATACGGCCTGCTACCGAAGCGTGAAGCCCGCTTCAAGAATCGTCGGGCATGTCGCCACTTCTTGTGCGTGGTCGTCCCTTGTTGCACCCGGCATAGAACGCGACAACGCTAAGGACAACAAGGGCGCGGGCGAGCCGCGAATCCTTTGACAGTTACGCCGGCAAGGGAGGTCGAGAAGGGTCGAGCTTGCCCGAGGCTGACAGCGCATTTTGGGCGTGACAACCCCGCGGTCCTACATAACCAAGGGTCTGTTCGACAACTTGATCAACAATGTTTGATCAAACTAATCGACTCGCGCGTGCTTCTTCTTAGGTCGGCGGCAGAGCTGTGCCACTACCGCATCGATTCGTCTGATGCATCTCCGCCGGCGTAGTCCACGATCATTGTCGGCGCTTCGTTTGGATCTATGCTCGGACCATCCCACGGTAGGACCACAAATACTTGCCTGTCAACAACTGAACGGGAACTCAAAGCGACAACAGGTTATGCGGACTGTGATCGAAGTCCATTGATGATTGTGTGATTCGGCCTCGATGACCTAGACCAAGCTGGCGGTTTCGGATTTTCTCCGCGGCGAGCGCAGCACAGCCGAATTCGCTTTTTCTCGATCGGAGCGGGCGTCTCGGCGGCAGGCCAAGCCGGCCCGGTGAGGTGGCGGCCCTGCTACTACGGCAGCCCCCGTTTGAGATGCCGCCGGCATGATCACTGCAGCGATCGAGGCGGGCGGAAGGTCCACGGTTCTCCGACTAGGCCTGGCTCGATGAGGTCAGCGCTGGCGCCGGCCTGATCCCCTTGACCGTCAACGGTGCGCGGCCAGCTCTCCGCCCGCCCGCGCCGCCTCTCAAGGTTGCGGCCGGTAGGGTTCGCCGTCGGGGTTGCCGCCCTCGCCGGGGAGGCGCAGGCTGCTGGTATGGCGACGTGCGAGGTTTGCGGGAACGACTACTGGATGTCGTTTGAGGTCCACGCCGCCGGCCGGGTCCACACGTTCGACTCGTTCGAGTGCGCCATCGCCCGGCTGGCGCCGGTGTGCGAACACTGCTCCTGCCGCATCATCGGTCACGGCGTGGAGGTCGACGGGCGGTTCTTCTGCTGTGCCCACTGCGCCCGCTCCAGCGGCGCGAAGGCCGCCGCCGAGGTCCGCGACGCGGTCGGCACCCGCCCCGGATGAGGGCTACCCGGGAGCGTTTGCCCGGTATCCCGAAGGCGACACTGTGCGATAGCTCGTCCCGGGATGGTCAGACGCCGACTTCCCCGCTCATCATGATGGTGCGGTCCTCCGGGAGACAGAGGAGGTACACGTGGCTCGGGGCGTTGCGGGCGAGTGCGAGGAACAGTCGTTTGCGCCAGGCGGACATGCCGGGGCGATCGGTGTGCCGGAGCGTGATCCGGGATACGAAATACGACGCGCCGTCTAGATCGAGGTCGGTCTCGGGGTGTCGGCCGGTGACGCGGCGCAGCACTTCCGGGAAGTCCGTCAGATCCTGAAATCCGAACGTGGCGGCGATGTAGATGATGCCGTCATCGGGGTCACCGAGCTGGTCGACGGTGATGCGTTGATCCCAGGGGATGTGTGGAACGTTCTCGGTACGGCCCGAGATGATCACGACACGTTGGTGTAGGACGTGGTTGTAGGCCACATTGGCGCGCAGAGCCAACGGGGTGGTGTCCTTGGTCGGATGCGGGAACACGGCGGTGCCCGGCACCCGCAGGACGTTGTTCGCGTGAACGTCGTCGATGAAGTCGAGGAGGGGTCCCTCCATCTCCGCGCGCCGGGCGGTGACGATCTCGCGTCCGCGTTGCCAGGTGAGCATGACGGTGAACACGATGGCTGCGATGAGCAGCGTCAGCCAGCCTCCGTGGGTGATCTTGGTCAAGTTGGCGGCGAAGTAGGTCAGCTCGATGCCACCGAAGACCACGCCGAAGAGCACGAGTTGCCAGGTGGCCCAGCGCCACCGGGCCCGGGCCACCACGAGGAACAGCGTGGTCGTGATGAGGAACGTACCGGTGACGGCGACACCGTAGGCGGTGGCCAGCCGCGTGGAGGAGCGGAACGTGAACACGACGAGCAGGACGGCGGCAAACAGTGCCCAGTTGACCCCGGCGATGTAAATCTGGCCGTACTCCCGTCGGGACGTTTGCCGGATGTGCAGGTTTGGCAGATAGCCGAGCCGAACGGCCTGCCGCGATACGGAGAAGGCTCCGGAGATGACCGCCTGCGACGCGATGACGGTGGCGGCGGTGGCGAGAACGACCATCGGCATGCGTGCCCAGTGTGGGAAAAGCAGGAAGAACGGATTGGCCCGGCTGGTGGGGTCGCGGAGGATGAGGGCGCCTTGGGCCAGGTAGTTGATGGTCAGCGCGGGGAAGACGATGACGAACCACGCGCGGCGGATTGGGGTACGCCCGAAGTGGCCCATGTCGGCGTAGAGCGCCTCGGCGCCGGTGATGGCCAGCACGACCGCGCCCATCGCGATGAACGCCATGTACGGGTGGTCAGCCACGAACTCCAGCGCGTAGGTAGGGGACAGGCCACGGAGGATGCCCGGGCTGTGCGCCACCTCGGCCAGGCCGGCGACGCCTAGAGACCCGAACCACAGCACCATGACCGGGCCGAACAGGTTGCCGACCCGTTGGGTACCCCAACGCTGGATGGCGAACAGGGCGGTGAGGATGATCGCCGAGATCGGCACGACGAACGTGGCCAGGCCGGGGGAGGTGACCTCGAGTCCCTCGACCGCCGACAGCACCGAGATCGCGGGCGTGATGACGCTGTCGCCGTAGAACAGTGCCGCGCCGAGCACCCCGAGCGCCATGACCACGGCCAGGCGCCGCGGCTTGACGTTGCCAAGTACGCGCTGGGCCAATGCACCCAGGGCCATGACGCCGCCCTCGCCGTCATTGTCGGCGCGCAGGATGAACAGCACGTATTTGACCGACACGATCAGCAGGATCGACCAGAACACCATCGAGACCACGCCGAAGACGTCACCCGGTGTCGGGCGCACCAGACCACCGTCGATGGAGAAGACGGTCTGCATCGCGTACAACGGGCTGGTACCGATGTCGCCGAACACGATCCCGAGCGCGCCGAGAATTAACGCCAGTCCGGCAGCCCCATGGCCAGCGGGGTGATCAGGGCGTCGCGGCGTCGCGGTCCCCGCGTCCGCGCTCGTCGCAGCTTGCTCGAGGTTCGACTCTTCCGTCACCAACCACAAATACCAGACCGCGCCGTCATGTCGTTGTGTCCGCGGCACGGCGCCCGCGTGCCGGTCGAGGAAGACTCGCACGAGCGCGGAGGCCAGACGGGCCGTGTCGGCGGGGCGGCGTCAGCGTCCCTTGCGAAGGAAGGTTAGTAGCCGCCGCAGCGGCCACGTGTTGATCACGTCGTCGGCGGTCAGCCAGCCCCGCTGCGCCGTGCCGACGCCGTAGCGCATGAAGGCCAGGTGGGTGGTGGCATGGGCGTCGCTGTCAATCGCGAACCTCACCCCGTACCGGCGGGCCCGGTAGATATGTTCGTCGGCGAGGTCGAGCCGGTCGGGGGCGGCGTTGACCTCGATCGCGGTGCCGGTGCGCGCCGCGGCTTGGAACAGCTCATCGACATCGACGTCAACCGCGGGCCGTCGGCCGATCAGCCGGCCGGTGGGGTGGCCGATGATGTTGACATATGGGTTCTCGCAGGCCCGGACGAGCCGGCGGGTCATCTCCCCGCGGGGCTGGGTGAAGTGGGAGTGCACCGAGGCCACGCAGAGGTCGAAGCCGGTGAGGAACTCCGCAGGCCAGTCCACCCCGCCGTCGGGGTCGATGTTCAGCTCGGTGCCGTGCAACAGCCGCATGTTTGGGTACCGGCCGGCCATGGCGCGCAGCTCGGCGCGCTGGGCGCGCATCTTGTCGTCGGACATGCGTTGCATGAAGAGATTGGGGGCGTGGTCGGTGACCGCGTAGTAGGCGTACCCACGCTGCGCCGCCGCCTCCACCATCTCCTCCAGCGTGGCGACGCCGTCGGTGAGGTCGGTGTGGGTGTGCAGGTCACCGCGGATGTCCGACTCGAATACCAGGTCGGGTAGCTCGCCACGCTGCCCGGCCTCGATCTCCCCGCGGTCCTCCCGCAGGGGCGGTGGGATCCACGGCAGGCCGAGCATGGCGTACACCGCCTCCTCGGTTTCCGAGACGATCAGCTCGCCGCTCGCGGTGTCGAACAGCCCGTATTCGGACAGTTTGAGCTTGCGGTGCACGGCGATCTCGCGGGTACGGATGTTGTGCGCCTTCGACCCGGTGAAGTACTGCAACGCCGCACCCCACGCCGCCAGCGGTACGACCCGCAGGTCGACCTGCAGCCCACTCGTGGTACGGATGGAGGTCTTCGCCTCACCATGCGCGATCACCTCGCCGACCTGCGGCAGGTGAACGAACGCGTCCATCAGCGGGCCGGGCCGTTCGGCCGCCGCGAGGATGTCGACATCGCCGATCGTCTCGCGCATCCGGCGGAGCGAACCGGCGTACGTGCAACGGGTACACCCGGTGACCGCGGACAGCGCGGCAACGATCTCCGTAGCCACCTCCAGCGCTGCGTTGATCAGCAGCCTGTCCCCCGCATGCCGCATCAGCTCGATGCCGTGCAGCAGGTTGTCCTCAGACTTCGGGCCGAACCCTTTGAGCTCGCGCAACTTGCCGGCCGCGAGCGCGTCGGCCAGTTCCGGAACCGAAGCGACGTGCAGCTCCTCATACAGGATCATTGCCCGTTTGGGTCCCAGCGTGGGGATCCGCATGAGCTGCCGGACGCCGGCCGGGATCCTCGCGTGCAGCTCCTCCAGCGCGTCGATGCGACCGCTACGGAGGTACTCGACGATCTTCTCCGCGATCGACGAGCCGACGTTGGGGATCCGTCGCAAGCCCGCGACGTCGAGCTCGGAGATGTCGTGCGGGTAGCCGCCGAGCGAGCGGGCGGCCCTCTCGTACACCCGGGCCTTGAACTGCTCGCCACCGGTGATGGCGATGAGGTCGGCGTACTCCTGCAACAGGGCCGCGACCTCCTCGTTTGGCCGCGCCATACCGCCCAGCCTATGACGCGGCGGGCCGGCCCGCCCAAAAGGTGCGAGATCAACGCGTGTGGATCGGTATGGCGGTGGGTACACAGAAGGTGACAACACCCGTTGATTCGAACGAGGAGGCTGGTCCTGATGGACGCGCTTGACCCTCAGGAGAGCCGAAACCAGACACCGGACCCGACAGGCCGTGGCGAGCCGAGCCGTCCGTTCGACGCGTGGCATTACCGGGACGACGTCGAGTTGGCCGGCGCTGACCTGGCCGGCTACAAGGTCGAGACGACTGACGGCCACATCGGCAAGGTCGACGAAGCCAGCTACGAGGTGAACGCAGCGTGGGTGGTGGTGGAAACCGGCCCGTGGATCTTCCACAAGAAGGTGCTCATTCCGGCCGGCACGATCAACCACGTCGACCGGCAGGAACGGAAGGTGTACGTGGACCGCACGAAGGAGCAGATCAAGGCAGCTCCTGAGTTCGACCCGGCCACCTACACCGACCCGACGTACCGCGACAAGCTCGCTGGCTACTACCGCGACACCTACTCGTCGCCGGATGCCCCGCTGCCTTGACGCAGCCACCGTGACCGCATAGATGGCCGGTGCGGCGAGTGCCGCACCGGCCATCTGATGCGTACGCCCGGGAGACGAGCAGCTCCGACGCGCCTCACCAGATGCGCAGAACTGCGGGTCAGGACGCCGCGTAGACCTTCTCGACGAACTCTGCCAGCCTGTGCTCGTCGAGGTGGCGGGCCAGGTCGGCCTCGCTGATCATGCCGACCAGCCGGTGGCTTTCGATCACCGGCAACCGCTTGACCCGGTGATCTTCCATCTGGTTCAGCACCTCACCGATGTCGGCGTTGGCGTCGACCCAGAACAGCGTGCCCTCGACCAGGTCACCCGCCCGTACCTGGGCCGGGTCGCGGCCCTCGGCGATGCACTTCACCGTGATGTCCCGGTCGGTGAGAATGCCGTGCAGCCGGTCGTCGGCGCCGCAGATCGGCAGCGAGCCGACGCCGAGATCGCGCATCCGCTGGGCGGCGGTCGCGACGCTGTCGTTCTCGCCGATGCACTCGGCTCCCGGATGCATGATGTCTCGGGCCTGCCGGGCCGTGTCCGGGCGGCGCATCGTCCGCTTGTCCGACATCGTCCGCTCGTGCGCGGTCACAGCGGCGAGCCGCTGGTCCACGGCCTCGTGTGTGCCCGTCCCGGTGTGCTCGGCGTAGCAGGCCTCGCCGAGTTGCTGTAGCAGCCTGCGGTGCTGCCACCGGGCC
Source organism: Actinomycetes bacterium (assembly GCA_036001885.1). Taxonomy (GTDB): domain Bacteria; phylum Actinomycetota; class Actinomycetes; order JAKEEW01; family JAKEEW01; genus DASYTV01. Next base: position 106 of record DASYTV010000055.1, on the reverse strand, counting down.
CGCATCTCGTCCATCCGCGCGCGACCCATTTCCACGCCGCGCTCGGCGGACCCCCTTGCCTTGTCGAGGATCGTCATCGCTCCTCCTCAGCCGACATGACTGCCCG
>DASYTV010000054.1:0-5772 GCA_036001885.1 Actinomycetes bacterium | reverse complement strand
CACTACCGCAGTCGCCTCGGTTGCCTTGATCTGCAGACCGGAGCAACCGTCCACGGACGGGATCTGGCGACCTCAGGCCTGAGCGCTGCGGTGGCCACCGGCTCGCCTTCCCACGTCTATCGGTGGTCTGAGCGAGTACGGGCGCAGGCGCTCCTCCTGCCCCCCGTGCAGCCGCCGCCAGATCAGGAAGCTGCAGCTGCCCTAGAGGAGCTACGGCAGGTTCGCGCCGCCCTGCGGGAGGCCGAGCTTGCGGGTCGTCGGTCGGACGGGCTGCAGAGTCGCAGTGACGCACTCCAACGGACGATCCGTGAACACTCGTGGTCCGCTACTGGACCAGGAACCTCGGCAAAACTAACGCCGCTCAATGAGATCAAGGCTGAGCTGGGGTCTGCCGCGATGGTGGCCTATCTTCGCGACGGTCCAGATCTCCACGCGCTCGTCGTCCTCGACGGAGCTGAAAAACTGATCAAGCTCGGCAGCTATACCCGGGCGGTGGAAAGCGTGCTGCGGCTGCGGGCCGACCTCGACGCCTGCGCCGGGCGCGCGATGCCGCGCCGCTTGGCCGAAGCGGTGACCACGGCCGCCCGCCGGGATGCAGCAACTCTCGCCGCCGCTGTCCTCGATCCGCTGCTGCACCTGCTCGGCGAGCGGGACCTCGTCATCGTGCCGACGGGGGCGCTCGTGACGCTGCCGTGGGGCGTCCTGGCGGCCTGTGCCACCCGACCGGTGACAGTGGCGCCATCGGCGACCGTCTGGCACACCGCCCGGCAGCGGCTCCGTGCGTACACCCAGGTGGCCGCCATGCCGCCGCTGCTCGTCGCCGGACCCCGCAACGCGCGTGGTGACTCCGAGGTTCGGGCCATTGCGGAGCTGTATCCGCAAGCAACCGTGCTGACCGGAGCTCAGGCGACGGCGAGCGCAACGCTCGCCGGCCTGGACGGCCGGCGAATTGGACACCTCGCCACCCACGGACGGCACGAGCAGGACAACGCCCTCTTCTCGTCCCTCGAGCTGGCGGACGGCCCGCTGATGGGCTACGACCTTCAGCACCTCGGCGTGACACCGGCCCAGATCATCCTGTCCTCGTGCGACCTCGGGCTCAGCGACGTCAGGCCGGGAGACGAGATGCTCGGCATGACGAGCTCCCTGCTCAGCACAGGCAGCTGCACTGTGGTCGCGAGCGTGAGCCGGGTGGCGGACGAAACGGCGATGCAGATTATGACGGCGTACCACCAAGGGCTCACTAAGGGCCAGTCGCCGGCGACCGCACTTGCCGCGGCGTCGTCGCCGGACCAGCTCGCCGGCTTCGTCTGCTTCGGCGCAGGCTGAAGCGGACTATCAGGCGAGGCGTTCGGTGAGGTAGGACCGTACCTGGTCGATCCCGATCCGCTCCTGCTTCATGGAGTCGCGCTCCCGCACGGTCACCGCGTTGTCGTTGAGCGTGTCGAAGTCGACGGTCACACAGAAGGGAGTGCCGATCTCGTCCTGCCGGCGATAACGCCGACCGATCGCGCCCGCGTCGTCGAACTCCACGTTCCATGCCTGACGCAGCTCGGCGGCAAGATCGCGCGCCTTAGGCGACAGCTCGGGATTGCGGGAGAGCGGCAGGACGGCCACCTTCACCGGCGCGAGCCGCCGATCCAGCCGCAGAACGGTCCGCTTCTCCATGACGCCCTTGGCATTGGGTGCTTCGTCCTCGGCATATGCATCGAGGAGGAACGCGAGCACAGCGCGGTTGAGGCCGGCGGCCGGCTCGATGACGTACGGCGTCCAGCGCTCGCCAGTCTCCTGATCGAAATACGACAGGTCCGCACCCGAGTGCTTGGCGTGCGTCGACAGGTCGAAGTCCGTACGGTTCGCGATGCCCTCGAGCTCGGCGAATTCAGAGCCGCCGATCCCATAGCGGTACTCGATGTCGACCGTGCGCTTCGAGTAATGCGACAGCTTCTCCTTCGGATGCTCATAGAAGCGCAGGTTCTCCTCGCGCAGGCCGAGGTCGAGGTACCACTTCCAGCGTTCGGCGATCCAGTACTCGTGCCATTGCTCGTCCGTACCCGGCTTGACGAAATACTCCATCTCCATCTGCTCGAACTCGCGCGTACGGAAGATGAAATTGCCCGGGGTGATCTCGTTCCTGAACGACTTGCCGGTCTGAGCGATGCCGAACGGCGGCTTCTTCCGCGCCGACTGCATGACGTTCAGAAAGTTGACGAAGATGCCTTGCGCGGTCTCCGGCCGCAGATAGGTGAGCGACGAGTCGTCCTCGACCGGGCCGAGGTGCGTGCGTACCAGGCCGTTGAACATCTTCGGCTCGGTGAACCGGCCCTTGGTGCCGCAATGCGGGCAGTTGATGTCCGCGAGGTCGTTCTCAGGCTTGTGGCCGTGCTTCTCCTCGTACGCCTCGACGAGTTGGTCCGCCCGCCAGCGGCGGTGGCAGTTTAGGCACTCGGTGAGCGGGTCGACGAACACCTCGACGTGACCCGAGGCGACCCACACCTCAGGAGCGAGGATCACCGACGAGTCGATGCCCACGATGTCGTCCCGCGTCTGGACCATCGACCGCCACCACTGCTGACGGATGTTCTCCTTGACCTCGACGCCGAGCGGACCGTAATCCCAGGAGGAGCGCTGCCCGCCGTAGATCTCGCTCGATGGGTAAACGAAGCCACGGCGCTTGCTGAGACTGACAATGGTGTCGAAACGATCGGCGGGCACTTGAACTCTCCATCCGGCTGGGTGTCGGCGAGGAACATTTGGTCAGCGAAGATCACCTTCGCGAGAGGACGCCCTGGTCGGTGGCTTACCACGGGCGGTCCGCCCAGACTACCGGTGTTGCCACGCAGTTTTCTCGCCGATATCAAACGGTAGGCCGACTCGGTGTCAGAGATCGGTCTCGATCTCCGGACCGGCCGCCTCGCCCAGGCCGACGCTGTCGGCATCGGCGGCGCGGTCACTCCCCCATTCCGCCGTACCGCCTTCCGGATCGAGCCTGTCGGCATAGAGGATTTCGTACGCCGTAGGCTCGTCTCGAGCCAGCGCGAGCAACGGCACCGCTTCGACCCTGACCGTGTACGTCCCGATTGCTCGGCGGTACGCGCCGACGTTCTGCCACTCGGTCACGATCACCCATTGCAATGGCTCGTCCGTCGCCCGCCCGATGCGCCCACGTACGTAGCCCCGCTGCACGGCCAGGACCTTGATCGCGGATTTCGCCTTGACATAGAACTCCCGGCCTGCCTGCTCAGGGACCGTATAGCGGGTGACGACCAGCACCGTCCGATCATGCCCCAGTCCCGCCGATGCCCGCAGTCCTGCCCCGCCTCGATGATCGCAGGGCCAGCATGTCCGCCCCGCTGTGACCTGACCACCGCGCCGTAGCGGTAAGGCGGACGTGGTCGAGCGACGGGTTCACCAGGCAGCGCGGAATTATTCAGCAGCAACTATGAAGTGCGAGAGTGGCAACAGAAGGCCCGACCGGAGGAGAGCCGCATCGATGTCGCAGAGGAAGCGCCGCCCATCCGGCTCGCGGCCTGCAAGCACGGCTGGACGGGACGCCCGCGCTCGAACGGCCGGATCGAGCGCCGGTGCGAGAACGGACCGGAGCCAGTCGCGGCGAGCACCTGCGAGTACTGGTGCCGGGCTCGTCGCTGAGCCGAAGCCCTCTGCGGCGCGCCGGGCGCTCGAACGGGCGAGCACCCCTCTGCTCCTCCGGTTGCAGAGTCTCCCACCGTGGCTAGTCCCGTTGATCATGCTTGCGCTGGCGGTGACAGGCCTGCTCGTGCAAGGGCCGATCGGCTTTGCAGCGCTCGCCGTGGTCGCCATCTTCCTCGGCTGGCTGGCGCTGCTGTCCTGGCCGGTGCTCAAGCCGGGAGCCAGAGCGCTCCGCGTGCTTGCCGTCGGCGTTGTGGCCGCGGCGGCCGTCACTCAGCTGCTCGTGTGACCGAGGTGGTCGGGTAATCCCGGATGGTCAGCGGGAGCGCGAAAGCCCGTCGAGTGCCTCGAGATCGGCCGCAGTGAGCTGGAAGTCGAAGACGTCCGCGTTTTCCACGATGCGCTCCCGCCGAGCCGACTTCGGGATCACCACGAACTCGTGCTGCAGGTGCCATCGGACGACTATTTGGGCGGGTGTCTTGCCGTACCGCCGTGCGATCTCCACGATGACCGGATGTTCGAGGCGACCTGCTTTGAACGGGCTATAGCCCTCGAGGACGACACGGCGCCGGCGGCTGGCCTCGGCGACCTGCGGGTCGTAGAGGAACGGACTCCACCTGATCTGATTGACCGCCGGTGTAACTCCTGTCTCCTCGGTCAGCTGATCGATCTGACTGATGGAGTAGTTGCTCACACCGATGGCGCGTGCCAGACCTTCCCGTTGCGCTTGGATGAACGCTCGCCAAGCGCTCACCCCCGTACCGCCACGCGGCGGCCAGTGCACGAGCCACAGGTCGACATAATCCGTCCCAAGTGCCCGCAAGCTGTCCTGCAGCGTCCGCAACTCACGCCCGCCGGCGCGATCCGGCGGCATCTTCGTGCTGACGACGACATCAGCGCGATCTAGCCCGCTGGCGGCCATCGCTGCACCGACTTCGGACTCGTTTCCGTACATCGTGGCGGTGTCGATGTGCCGGTAGCCGACCTCGAGCGCCCAGCCGACTGCCTGGCGGCATGCTGAGCCGCGTAGCTGCCAGGTGCCGAGCCCGAGCAGCGGCATCTTCGTACCGGAACTGGTCAGGTCGACGGTCAGGTCTGCGGCTGTTTTCGCGTAGGTCATGATCTCTTCCTATCTCGCCAGACAAGCCATCGACCACGTCCAGACGACCGCGGCCGGGTCATCGTCGCGGGACCGATGAGTCTTCATTGCGCACGTAGTCAATAGGGCATGATGACCTTCGCGCTGGCGGCACTCGTCCTCATCATGATTCCAGGACCGGATCAGGCGCTCATCACGCGCAGCGCGCTGACCGGAGGCCGGGCGGGTGGCCTGCTCACCATGGTGGGCGGCGTGCTAGGACTTGCCGTCCACGCCAGCGCCGCAGCACTCGGCCTGTCCGCCTTGCTGCTCGCCTCCGCCACCGCATTCACCGTCATGAAAGTGGTGGGGGCCGTCTATCTGCTGTGGCTGGGCATCCAGACGCTGCGCACAGCCGTCCACTCCCGCCGCGAGGCGTCCGGCTCTCCGACGATGGCCGCACCAAGACGGCGGCGGGCCTACTTGCGGCAAGGATTCCTCTCTAACGCGCTCAACCCGAAGGTCGCGCTGTTCTTCGTCACCTTCCTGCCGCAGTTCCTGGCGACCGATGGCTCGGCGCTGTGGGCCCAGGCCCTCCTCCTCTCGATGATCTTCGCCGTCCTCTATCTGAGCTGGTTCACCCTCTATGTCCTGATCGTCGAGCACCTCGGCCGACTGCTGCAGCGGCCCCAGGTAAAGACCACCATCGAACGGGTCACCGGACTGCTGCTCGTCGGCCTAGCCGTACGGCTCGCCACCGCTCACCAGACCAGCTGATGCCAGGCAGCTCGGTGGGCACGGCAGGGTACATCCGGCCACGTCCGCGGCTAGCGCACGGATCATTGCGGGCTCGTTACAGTCCGAGATTGTGACATCACAGATGGTGACCAGCCGGGCTATCTGGGTAACGCTGACGACATGGCCACCTACGACGCGACCGCGGCCCGTACTGATGAGGGATGGGTGGTCACCGTTGAAGGGGTGGGCACGACCGAGGCGAGTGCGCTCGCTGACGCCGGCCCGCTGGCCGAGGACATGGTCGC
>DASYTV010000053.1:0-3395 GCA_036001885.1 Actinomycetes bacterium | reverse complement strand
CCATCGGCCACGCCGCGGTCCTCCTCGCGGACCGTGGCGTCCTGCTCGCCGGCGACATGCTCTCCGACGTCCTGATCCCGCTCCTCGACCCTCGCCGCCCCGATCAGGTGGGCGCCTACGAGACGGCACTCGACCGGCTGGATGAGGCCGCCAGGCACGTCGATGTCCTGGTCCCCGGCCACGGCGCCGTTGCCGAGGGTCCCGAGGTGGCGGCCCGCCTGGCCGCCGATCATGCCTACATCGACGCGCTGCGGCGAGGAGAGGAACCGGTCGACGCGCGTCTGGGTCAAGACTGGCTCTCCGGCCCTCACCAGTCGAATCTGGAGCAGGCCCGACACTCAACCGGATGAACTACGGCGTCATCGCGTCATGGTCGCCACCCGCTCGTGGCCCGCACAGCGGTCAGGAGCGCCCCGTCCGGGACTCGCGCGTACACCGCGGTGGTCTCCGGAGTTCTTCGCCCTCTGAACTCACCCCTGCACGGAATGCACGCTCATCGGCAGAACAGCGCACTGGCGGCAGATCCGTGCGGCGGTGACAGCTCGGGCGTGCAGTGTGGGCCGGCCGGGACGCGGTGTCGGTCGCGTCCCGGCCGGCTGTGGGTCAATGCAGTGGCGGGCGCCAGCCGTCGCGGTAGCTCACTCCACCGGCGCGGAGTCGTACCTCGTCGTGCCAGGCGCCGGGGACCGGTGCGGTGTGTACGGTTTCGGGTCGTTCTGCCACGACGCAGACCTCGTCGCCGGGCCACCACCAGCCGCAGGAACGCACCAGGGCGGCCCAGTCGGCGAGGTGTTCGGTCTGGTGCGGCCGGTAGCGGGCGAGCCCGAGCCGGTGCAGCGCGTCGTAGTAGGCCACCCATGAGGCGTCCTGCTGGCCGTACCAGCACACGGCTACGGGACCATCCGCGGCCAGCGCGGCGCGTACCGGCAGGTAGTACCCGTGGGCGAGGCTGCGGTGCAGCGCGAGACGTACTCCTCGGTGGACCACGACGCTGAAGGGGACTCCTGCGGTGAGGGCCTGCATCGGCGGCAGGTCGGGCCCGGGGTCCTTGTTCTTGTTCTGCCGTGGCGGGGACTGTTCAGGGTCCGGGTGCGTCACGGCGTGGCTCAGGTCGCCGCGTAGCCGGGAGACCAGGGTCGCCAGATCGCTGGCCAGTGGCGGGGATCCTGGTGGCTTCGGGTCGCGGATCCACCGGTAGAGCACATCGAGGGTGGGCAGCCCACCGGTCAGCGGCAACGCCTGCTGCGGCGAATCGACCCAGTGGAACCGGGGACGTGGCCGGGAGAGCCTTGCGTAGATGGCGGTCAGGCTGCGTTCGGCGGTTGCCCGGTCCGCCGGCCGCGTGGACAGGCCGTGGTCGAGCCACTCCTGCCGGATCTTGACCGCCTCGTACCACAGCTCATGATCGTTGGTGTGAGAGGCGTGCGAGAGGTTCGCGGCGTACCTGCGCCGCGACGGCGCGCTCATCGCGCCAGGGCGTCTGCGCCCTTTCTGTTGGAGATCATCCGACCATGATGACCGCAGCCAGGGCCGTCGGCAACGCCCGGCCCGGCGGCGCCCGCGCGGAAGGCTTGTGATCATTGCGGCGGCTTGGCACCAGCGGCGGAACCGAGCTCAACGCAGCGTGACTGCCCATGCTCAGTTGCTGCCTTGATCGGTCGCGTGATCGCGGCAGATCCGTGCGTGGTGAGCTCGCCGAGTCGCAGACTGGTGCCCTTCTCAGAGCTGGGTCATCGAGTCGCCTTCCCGTCGTAGCCGGGGCGGTTCACGCGCCATCGACCCGGGCGAGCCGAGCAGCTTGAGTGTGGGTCCTTCACTGCGGACGGGGTGGACGGCAGGCCAAAATCTCGCCTCGTCCGCGGAATACGAGCCTTCCGAATGCGTTGGGTGCAACCGCTGTGCTGCCAGCTCCCAGCCGGAGCCGGCGTCCGCTCTCCAGGTCAGCTTCGCCGGTGAGCATGACGAGGACAGTGAAGCCAGCGTCGATGTTCGCTTCGCCGTCCAGCGCGATGCGCTCGAGTACGAAGTACGGATCGGCCGCCGCCGGCAGGACCGAGGGGCCGAACCCGGCAGCTCTCACCTGCTCCCGGACCTCCTCCTTACTGCGGCCTCGACATTCGACCGCTTCCAGCGCCAGGTCGAATCCGAGCCCGAGATGCCCGTCGCGTTCGCCGTCCAGCTCAAAGTCGCGCCACTCCAGGAACATTGACAAGTCCTCCGGCTCTTGCAGCTCCACCAAGAACACGCCCTCACCTATCGCGTGCAACACACCGGGAGGGACACAGACGACGTCCCCCGAACTCACATCGACTCGGTGGAGCATGCCAAGCAGCGGGTCGACGTCTTGGCTCGTCACCAGTGACTTGAGACCATCGGCGGTCACGTCTTGCTTCAGTCCCAGGTAGACCTCACCGCCTTCGACGATGTACCAGGCCTCGGCCTTGCCGTGCGCCCTGCCGAGGTGCTGGGCCGCGAAGGAGGCATGCGGATGGGCATGTACGGGAAGGCGCTGGCCGGCGTCCAACAGCTTGACAAGTAGGCGGGTGTCCGCCCCAAAGCAATCCACGTGGGCACTACCTAGCCAGGCCTCAGGTTGCTCTTCGATCGCCGCCGGTAGGGATCGGCCGTCCGGAAGCACCGTGACGCCCAGCGACTCCTCGCCGGCCAGCGCCGTTGTGGACGCGACCCAGTCCTCGGGCTCCCGGTCACCGGCGGGCGGCTCTCCCCGAAAGTCCGTGATCTTGCGGCCGCCCCGGTAGAAGCGGTCGGGAGGGCGGTTCGAGGGAAGCAAGATCACGTCCATGACGCTGCCTTTTTCTGGGAGACCGCCGCAAGGAAACCGCCGACGAAGGTATCGCCGAGCCCGATGGTCGTGGGCTCGGCAACGTCAAGATTGAAGCCAGGGAGGCAACGAACCACCCCGCCCATCCGGCCTTCCAGAGCCGCGGCGAACTCCAAAGCCTCCGTACGCCTCGGCCGGCTCCGGATGAGTTCGACATGCTGGTCGGTGTATTCGTCGCCGTAGCTGTAGCGGGTGCTGGCGATCACGATGGCGTCGTTCAGTGGTCCTGCGTACTCGCCGGCTCCCTGGCCGAGCGCTGCCGCCCAGTACTTGGTGTGCACAACCAGGGTCGGTGCCGGGATGAGCGCCTGCAGTAACGTGAGCGCGCGTTCCACCTCCGTCACGGAGAGCAGGTTGACAGCGTTGCCCAGGTGCGACTGCATCTCGTCCTCGTTCAGTCCGTAGACGTCGATGACCTCGAGAAGCGCGTTTCGGACCCGTTGGCTGAAGGCCGGCTCGTGGAACCCGGCATCCTCGTAGTAGACGACGGCCTCAGGTGGAAGTTGCCGCATGTGGCCTCTCAGCGTGCACAGACGCTGGTCAAGCATTCTTT
>DASYTV010000052.1:0-7909 GCA_036001885.1 Actinomycetes bacterium | reverse complement strand
ATGGCGCCGCTGCCCACGATGAGATCTGCCGTCAGGGCGTCGATCGCGCCGGGCGCGGTGAGGATCGCGCGATCAGCCCCTTGGGACAAGACAACGCTGAGTCCAGTCGGACGCGAGACGCGCAGCACGGTGCTCGTGTTTACTCCGGCAATCGTGAGTTGGGACTCGATGAAGTCGCCGAACAAATCCGCGCCTATCGCCGCAACCAGCGATGTCGGTATGCCCAGCTTCGCGGCGGCCGCCGAGGTGATAGCGGCCGAGCCTCCGAGCGAGAGCACCGCGTGCTCGACGATCTTCTCCGCCTGGCCGAACTCGGGTCGGACGTTTGTACCAGTGAGCACCAGGTCCGGATTAGCATCGCCGATGACGACCAGCCGGTCCGGATCTGAGCGCGTCATGACGCCAACAGCGAGGCGAACCTCGCGACACAGTCGGCCATGCCATTGCGAGCGAGCGTGAGATAGGTCCGCGGATCGACCGTTGCCGGTGAGCGCTCGAGGTGGTCGGCGACCGCGCCGGTGAAGGCGAGGTTGAGTGCTGTGCCGATATTGACCTTCACCATGCCCGCCCGTACTGCGCGGACAAGCTCGTCGTCGCGCACCCCGGACGAGCCGTGCAGCACGAGCGGCACCGGTAGCGCTGCGCGAAGCTGAGCGATCAGCTCGTGGTCGAGCATCGCGGTACGGGTAGTCATCGCATGCCGGGAGCCGACCGCGACAGCCAGCCCGTCCACGCTCGTGGCTGCGACGTACGCGGCCGCCTCAGCCGGATCGGTGCGCGCGCCTGCGGTGTGCGCATCCCGTGCGCGGCGGCCGTCCTTTCCGCCCACCTCGCCGAGCTCGCCTTCCACCCAGAGGCCGTTCGTGTGCGCGAATGCCGCCGCCTTCCGTGTCGCGGCGATGTTGTCGTCGTACGGCCGGGCGGATGCGTCGTACATCACCGACCCGAAGCCGTGTTCCGGCGCAAGGTGGAGCAGCTCATCGGAGGTGATGTGGTCCAGATGCAAGGCGGTCGCCACACCGCAAACCCGCGCGATCGCACGGGTCGCGGCAGCTATCGGCGGGAGGCGGCCACCGTGGAAACGCACCGCGTTCTCGCTGATCTGCAAGATGACCGGCCGTCCCGCCTGTTCGGCGCCCGCAGCGATTGCCTCGGCATGCTCAATGGTGATGACGTTGAACGCACCGATCCCAGTGCGCGTCGCGGCGGCCGCGGACATCAGCTCGGCAGTCGGGACCAGCATTCAGCACTCCTTGACGCTGATCTGGCCGCGGATGTCACGGTAGGTCGCCAGGTCGACCATGCCCGCGGCAGGTGTGGGGACGGACGCAGCGGACAACGCCACCGCGTCGATGAGCCGGTCCCGCCAAGGTTGCCCGACGGTTCTGGCGAGCGCCGCCGTGCACGCATCACCGGCCCCGGTCGGGTTGCCTGCGATCGGTTGGGGGAGCGACGCGTGGAGGCTGCCGGCCGCAGTGATGAGGACGACGCCGGCGACGCCGAGCGAGACCGCAATCGCGTGCGCGCCCAAGGCCAATGCGATCCCGCCCGCCCGCACCGAGTCCGCGACGCCGTCCACGGTCCCTCCCACCAGCGTCGCCAGTTCCGCTGCGTTCGGCTTGACCAGGTCGGGGCGCGCCGCGATGCCGAACCGGAGCGCCTCGCCGTCAGTGTCGAGGACGGCGGGAATTCCGGCGGCCCGGGCAAGGCCGAGCAGGTCGGCGTAGGCAGCCCCGGGTACGCCGGGCGGCAGGCTTCCGGACAGGACGACGACCTCGGCTGACTGCACCAACTCGCCGAACCTCCTGCCGAACTCCGCCCACTCGGCGGCGGTCACCGCAGGCCCGGCCTCCCACAGGCCGGTTGCGCCTGATGCGTCCGTGATGACCACGGTGCGCCGGGTCTCGGATTCGATCGCGACGAACGCGTTGGGCACGCCCTCGTTGTCAAGCTGGGCCTGCACCTGCGTCCCGGTTCGGCCGCCCAGGAGCCCGGTCGCAATGACGTCGTCACCAAGCGAGTGCAGCACACGTGCCACGTTGATGCCCTTGCCGCCGGCGTGGGTGGCGACGGTCCGTACCCGGTGCGTGCGGTGCGGGGTCAATTCGCCACTGATGCCGTAGGTCACGTCGAGCGCTGCGTTGAGGGTGACCGTGAGAATCACGGCAAGACCACCGAATGGGTCAGGTTGGGCGGATGATCCGGATCGAGGCCCAGGTGCGCGGCCCGTGCGAGCGCGAAACGCTGCGTGCGGATGAGGTCGGCCAGCGGGTCGAGCTCGGTGGTGACCAGCGTTGCTCCGGTGCGTTCGATGTCCTGCGCGAGTCCGGCCGGAACCGGACCGAAGACCCATACGGCTCGTCCAGGTGCGGCGATGGCGATCGGGCCGTGACGGTATTCCATCGCCGGGTAGGACTCGCTCCACACCAGCGCGGTCTCCCGGCACTTCAGGGCGGCCTCGTTGGCCAGGCCGGCGGTCCACCCGCTGCCCAAGAACGTGACTTGATCGACTTTGGCTGGATCAAGCGGCAGCTCAGCGGCGAGCGCGCAGGCCCCATCCGCAATGACGCCGGCGAGGTCCTCGCCGAGATGGGCACGAAGCAGGGCCAGCACACTGGTGGCGAACCGCGTTTGCACGATGGCGGCCTCGCTGGCGAACGGCAGTGCCATGGGGTGCAGGGCGGCGCTCATCACCGGCGAGGACCCGTCGCCGGTGAGTGCACCCGTCGGCACGCCAGCGGGAAGTCCGCGTAGCAGATCGAGTACCTCGGTGGTCGTGCCGGATCGGCTGATCGCCAGAACGCGGTCGTAGGCCCGGCCGATCGGAAACTCCGACGCGGCGAACGCGTCGGTCTCGCCATGGCCGGCTGCCTCGCGCAGCGCTGCATAGCACTGCGCGACAAACCACGATGTCCCGCAGCCGACGACGGCCACGCGTTCGCCCCACCGGGGGAGCACCCGTCCGGCCTCGGGTGTGGTGGCGAGTTCTGCGGCGAGCTGCCAACGCTCCGGCTGGCTATCGAGCTCCCGCTCGACCTGCACCATCAGTCCTCCCGAAGTTCGCACGGCCGGCGCAGCGGGAGCGGGATCAGGTCCCCGTGTGCCGCGGTCAGGTCGGCGCACACGCGCCAGATGTCGTCGACCGTCAGGGTCGCCGCGGTGTTCGGATCGATCATGGCCGCGCGGCGGACCATCAGCGGATCCTCGTCAAGCATCGCGCGGACGGTGAGCTCCGCGACGCTGCAGAACGCGCGGTTCAGTGCGGCGCACTGCGGCGGCAGGTCCCCGACCTGGGCTGGGCGAAGGCCGCTCCCATCGACCTCGCACGGCACCTCCACGCCTGCGCCGGCCGGAAGGTTGGTGATGAGACCGGCATTGGCGACGTTGCCGAACAGCTTGCGCGGGGTTGCCGTCACCATCGAGTGGATGACCTGCGGGGCGTACTCAGTCGCAGCGTCGAGCGCCAGGTTTCCTCCCGCTGCGAGGAGCTCACGGGTGGCCTCGTACTCGGCGACGTTCTCCTCGCTTATCTGTACGTACTCGCCGGGCTGCAGCCGCAGCCGAGCGATCTCGGCGTCGCTGTGGAGGTACCACCCGACGTACTCGGATGAATGCTCGCTTGTCTCGGTGGGGTAGTAGCCGAGTCGGCGGTACATATCGACCCGAACCCTTCTGCGTAGCTGCGGGTCGGCTGCGATCCGCTCGTCGAGCAGCGGGTACAGGCCGCGACCCTCGCGTTCCCATCGCAGCAGCCACGACTGATGGTTCACTCCAGCGGCCGAGTAGCTGACCTCGTCGTAGGGCACACCGACCAGCTCAGAAAGCCCGACAACCGTCCAGTACACCGAATGGCAAAGCCCGACCGCCCGCAGCCGAGGCGCGATCTGAGAGAGATACCAGACGTTCATCGCCATTGGGTTGGTGTAGTTCAGCAGCCACGCACCTGGGCACAGAGCGGCCATGTCCCGAGTGATATCGCGGAGCACGGGGAACGTCCGGAGGGCACGGAAGATCCCGCCGATCCCCAGCGTGTCGCCGATCGTCTGCCGCAGTCCGTACGCCGCCGGAATGGCAAAGTCTCGACGGGTCGCGTCGATACCGCCGACTTGAATCATGTTGATCACAAAGTCGGCGCCCGCTAGTGCCTCGCGTCGTTCCGAATGAGCGCTAATATGCGCTCGTTTCTGTGCCTGAAGCTGATCGGCGATGCGGTGCGCCGTGCCTTCAGCGGTATCGAGCCGCTCGCCGTCGATGTCGTGCAGGGCGATCTCCAGCTCTTCGAGGTCGCCGAATCCGAGCAGGTCCGCGATCAGATCCTTGGTAAAGACCACGCTTCCCGCGCCGAGGAAGGCGATCCTGGTCATGGCCCGGTCCTCGGCAGCGCTGCGCCAGTGCGTGCGTCGAAGAGATAGACCGCGCTCGGCTTCGCGGCGAGCGTGAGGACCGTGCCCGGTTTCGGTCGTTCGGCCAGGTCGGCGTCCACGACGACCTCCGACCCGTCGACCTTGCCGTAGACCAGCACGTGGCTGCCCAGTGGCTCGTGGTAGTCCACCGCCATCGCAATGCCGTCGGACCGGTCACCGGTGATATGCAGCGCCTCGGGCCGGATGCCGACGATCACCTCGGTCAGGTCCGGTGGCGCGGCGGCGACCGGCCGGCCGTCGAGCATCGCCTCGCCGCCGCTGACCCGCGTCGGTAGCAGGTTCATGGCAGGGCTCCCGAGAAAGCCCGCGACGAAGGTGTTGGCCGGGCTGTCGTACACCTCTTGTGGCGTGCCGATCTGCTGGATGATTCCGTTGTCGATGACGCAGATGCGCTCACCGAGCGTCATGGCCTCCACCTGGTCGTGTGTGACATAGATAGAGGTGACACCGAGCCGCTGGTGCAAGCGCTTGATCTCACCACGGACCTGTGCGCGCAGCTTCGCGTCAAGGTTGGACAGTGGCTCGTCGAGCAGGAACACGCGTGGCTCCCTGACCAGCGCTCGCCCCATCGCGACCCGCTGGCGTTGGCCACCGGACAGCTGCGCGGGCCTGCGTCGCAGCATGTCGTCCAGACCCAACGAGCGACTCATGGCGCGAACGCGACGGTCGACCTCCGCTCGAGGTGTCTTGCGCTGCCTCAAGCCGTACGCGAGGTTCTTGTAGACGGTCATGTGCGGATATAGCGCATAGTTTTGGAACACCATCGCGATGTCCCGGTCGCCGGGCCTGTGGTTGTTCACGACGTCGTCGCCGATGCGAAGCTCGCCATCGGTCGGTTTGTCCAGCCCAGCGAGCAGACGCAGCGCGGTTGTCTTCCCGCAGCCGGATGGTCCAACGAGAATGAGGAACTCGCCGTCGCCCACGTGCAGGTCAAATGACCTCAGCGCGGTGACCCCACCCGGGTAGCGCTTGGTCACCTGCCGGAACTGAACTTCCGCCATGTCTATCCCTTCAAGCCGGTTCCGGCGACGGAGCGAACGAAGTAGCGCTGGGCGGCGAAGAAGACCACGAGCATCGGCAGGAGGCTCACCACATTGGCGGCCATGAGCAGGCTCCACTGCGTGTTGTGCGACCCCTGGAAGGTGGTCAGGCCAAGCGGGAGGGTCATGTGCGGCTCGGAGTTGACAACGATCAGCGGCCACAGGAACGAATTCCACGAGTCGAGGAAGGTGAGCACGGCGAGTGTCGCCAGCGCCGGCAATGACAGGGGCAACACGATCTTGATGAGCACGCCAAGCCGCGACGTCCCGTCGATGCGCGCGGCCTCCTCCAACTCGATGGGGATGGTGAGGAAGAACTGCCGCAGAAAGAAGATGCCGAAGGCGGTGACCAGATTGGGCACGATCAGCGCTCCGAGGTGGTCGATGCCCAATTGGGTCCAGACATGCAGGCCCAGCCACTTCACGATGAGGAATTCCGGGATCATGGTGACCTGAAACGGCACCATCAGGCTGGCCATCAACACGATGAAGAGCAGCCCACGCCCGGCGAAACGCACCCGCGCGAACGCGTAGCCGGCCAGGCTGCACAACACGAGGGTGCTGATGACCGTCAGCACGGACACGATGAGGCTGTTGAGCAAGAAGGATCCGAACGGAGCCGCCCGCCACGCATCGGCGTAGTTGTGCCACTGCAGGGATCGGGGAACCAGCACCGGCGGGAACCGGTGCGTCTCGGCCTCGGTCTCGAGCGACGTCGCCAGCATCCACAGGAGTGGGACGAGCAGCACGAACGTGATCGGAATCAGCACCAGATGCCACGGGCTCGGCCGGAATCGTGATCGCGAGCGCCTCGGGAGGTCGGCCGCCTCGGACGCGGTGGTTATGACGTCAGCGTTCATCGCCGGTAGTGGGCGTAGCGGTCGCCCAGCCGAAACTGCAGATAGGTGATGACCAAGGTCGCCATGAACAGCACATAGGCCGCGGCTGCGGCGTAGCCCGCATCGAACTGGTTGAATGCCTGATCCCACAGGTAATAGACGACGACCGACGTCGCATGCAGCGGTCCGCCGCGGGTCGTCAGGTACACCTCGTCGAACAGCTGCAGCGCGCTGATCGAGAGCCAGATCGCGAGGAACAGGGAGGCCGGGCTGAGCAGCGGAATGGTAATCGTACGGAACGATGCGAAACCTCCGGCTCCGTCGATGGCAGCCGCGTCGTACAGCTCCTGAGGCACGCCCTGCAGGGCGGCGAGGTAGACGACGACGGCGAACCCGGTCCAGCCCCACACGGTCATCGCGACGATGACATACAGTGCCTGGTCCGGGTTGGACAGCCACTGCTGCGCTGGGATCCCCACCCAGCCGAGCGCCCGGTTGACCACGCCGAAGCTTGGCTCGAACAGCCACATGAAGATGATGGCTTCGTTGATCGTCGAGACGGCCATCGTGACGTAGGCCGCGGTGCGGTACAGCGAGATTCCCCGGATCTTGCGGTTGAGCGCAACCGCAATGAGTACTCCCACGGTCATCGTGGCCGGGACGAAGAGCGCGGTGTAGACAATCGTGTGCTGAACCGACAAGGCGAAAGTGTGATCATGCATGAGCCGGCGATAGTTCGCCGTGCCGACCCACGGCGTCGAAGGCGTGAGCAGGTCGGACTGCTGAAATGACAGCAGTAGCGACCATCCGATCGGAAGCAGGCCGAAGATGCCGATGAGCACTGCTGCCGGAGTGACGAACCCCCAGCCCGCCAGATGATCGGAGCCGCGCAACCGTACGCGAACGCGAGACGCCGCCGGCTGCCGGTTCCGCTCCAGCTCCCGAACAGCAGCCACCCCTCAGCCTCCGCTGAGTGCTTGATCGGTGGCCGCCGCCGCCTGGTTCAGTGCCTCCTCCGGGGTGCGCTTGTTGAGCAATACCGCGACGATCGCGTCACCGAGCGCCTGGGAGATCTTGGGGTATTCCTCGACTTGGGGTCGTGCCTTCTTGACGTTCGCGAGGTTGTCGATGAATGCCTGCACGCCCGGCAGCGCCTTGTCCATCTGGCCGACGAACGCCGTGTCGTTGGCGAGCGACTGCCGTATCGGCAGATCACCGGTCTGCAGCGAGAACTGCCGCGCCTGAGCCGGGGCGGTGAGCCAGGTCAGGAAGGTGATGGCCGCTTGCTTGCGATCGTTGCCCCGATCGAAGACCACCCAGTTGTCCGGGCCGGCGATGCTCTGATGGCCGGCAGCTGAGCCGGCGAAGCTCGGCATCACCTGCACGCCGTAGGGCACCGTGAAGCCGGCCAGATCCCATGGGCCGGTCATCAGCATGCCGATCTTGCCGGCGTTGAACAGGTCGGCGTATTTCGAGTTCGTGGTGTCGGCGTAGAGCGACTTGTCATCCACAGCCATGCTTCTGAGCAGGTGTGTCGCCTGGAGACCCTGCGGCGAGTTGAAAGCGGCCTTGGAGTTGTCCGGCGTGAGGATGTCACCGTCGGCCT
>DASYTV010000051.1:0-9566 GCA_036001885.1 Actinomycetes bacterium | reverse complement strand
GGAGTAGCCCACGGCGATCACGTCGTCGGCGGCGCGCACGGCCACGCCGTTGAAAGCTCCGGGATCCAGATCGGCAGCGTGGTGCTGTTCCCAGCTGGTACCCGTGAAGCGATATCCGATCGGGTACCGGACGCCGCCGCTATAGGGATTTTGTATGTAGGAGCCGACCGCCCACACCGCACCCGGCCCGGCCTGCACGTCGGCGGCGAACTGCGCGCCCGCGGCGGGCACTGTCCAGGCGCTGCCATCGAAGTGCCAAGCGTCGTAGTCGCCGACCGCCCACACGTCGCTGGCCGACACGGCGGCCACGCCGGTGCGGGTGGAGGATGCAAAGAACTCGAAGTTCGGCGGCCCCGGCCGCAGCGTCCAGGACACCCCATCGAAGTGCAGCAGCAGACCGCGCGCGCTCACCCCGCCAAACGGCGAACCGCCCACGGCCCACACGTCCCTGGCCGAGACGGCGGCCACGTCGAGGAGCGCGTTGTACGCGCCGGGGAACGTGTAGTTCGGGCTATCCACGATCGACCACACCGCGCCGTTCCAATGCATGGTCAACGTCTGGTAGGGGGTGTCGTAGCTGACCGTGTACCCGACCGCCCACACATCGTCAGCAGCGATCGCCGTCACCCCGCGCAGTGAGTTGATCTGGTTGCGGTCGGTGCCGGTCAGCCGGGTCGGGCTCGGCACAATCGTCCAGGTCGTCCCGTCGAAATGCTGGATCAGCGTCCGCAACGCCCCGCCGCCGTCGACGAGGTACTCACCGACAGCCCACGCGTCGGTTGCCGACAGCACCGCAACGTCAAACAGCGTGTTGTCATGCCCACTCGCGTTAGGGCTGGCCACCACCGCGAACCCACACGTCGGGCCTGGCGTCGGCGACGGAGACGGAGATGGTGATGGTGATGGTGATGGCGACGGTGAGGGGGTCGGTCGGGGCTTCGGCGGGCGTTGCGCACCTGCCGGCGCCGCTGCAACACCCCACAACAGCACAACGGCCGCGACTGCGGCGAGCCCCACCAGTAGTCGGCCACGTAACCGCGTCCTCCCACGCATACCTGTCACGCTATGCCGCGCAGCCGCCGGCGATTCTTACAGGACAATGACATCTACCGATCATCAGCTGGCTCCGTACAAGCGGAGGTCCAGCTCGCGGCCGGACGCCAGCCCGCAGCGCTGAGTCACGTCATCAGGCTCTGACACGCACGACGGGAGCGACGGCATCGCTGACTTGGTCGAACTGGCGGACGAAGCCGTCATGGCGCGCAGCGCGGACGTTCTAGGGTGGTCGATCGGGATGCCTGTCACCCTCTCTCTGGAGCGAGCAGCTGTCCCACGATTACGGCAAGCGGCGCGAGCTGCAAGGGCCGTCAGCACGAAGCCGTACCAGAGAAGCTTCAGGCTCACTCCTCCCGCCTGGAGGCGGCCCAGGATGTCCCCGGTTGGGCTGCGCAAGATGTCCGGGTAGTCGAAACGTCGCGCGAGCGAGAAGAAGAACGTGTTAAACGCGAGCGGCAAGAGGAAGATGGAGAACGCCTGAAGCGCGTTCTCCCGACCTCACCCGATGGATCACTCAGATGCCGCGCTTGGGCGGCGAGGGGCATCAACTGTGCACGCGTCGGCAGCGGGGTGCGGATCCGCGTGATTGATCTGGTACTGGCATGTGCTCTCGCCTGTCGTGTCCGCACTGAGGGCAGTCGCCCTACCAGGGCTGCCGGTGCACAGACCACCTTACAGAATTGATGATCCACGCCGCCACGATCTGCACGGCTGGACGTTGTCGGGGTTGACTAGCCGGTGCGATGCGAATATGTGGTCGATGAGTTCGCCTCGTCCTCGGTAGACGCG
This sequence comes from Actinomycetes bacterium, assembly GCA_036001885.1. Classification (GTDB taxonomy): domain Bacteria; phylum Actinomycetota; class Actinomycetes; order JAKEEW01; family JAKEEW01; genus DASYTV01. The sequence continues at coordinate 7,721 of DASYTV010000051.1, read as the reverse complement.
GCTGTAGCTCGGCCCCTCGGGCGGCAGGAGCCGGTAGAGGTTCCACATCCGGTAGCCGTCGCCGCGGTCGCCGGTTCGGAAGCTCGATCCGGGTCGAAAGTCGATCTCCGACCCGCCCGAGCCCTGAATGATCTGCGTGGTGGCCGCCAGGGGCTCGTCGTTCAGGTCCCCGCAGAAGATCACCGGGTTTGCTTGCCCCGTGCCCGCGCCCTGTCCGGGCTGGTCGCCACCTGCGGCCAACACTGTGTCGAGTGCGGCTCGGCAGGTCATGGCCTCGGCGGTGCGCCGGTAGAGCGCGTACCCGGCGTAGCGCAACCGTTCACCCTCATCGTTCGGGGCGAACGTGCTGCCGCTGACCACGCCGGCCTGGCGGGCGTAGGAGATGAGTTTGGACTTGAGATGGGCGACCGTCACCGTGACAAAGCACGTCAGGAGCGACCACTGTCGGGACTTCGCGGACAGCCCATACTTCGGGTATCGACGAGGGAGCAGGTTTGCTAAGGAAGGTTGTCGCTGGGCTCACGATCCTGCTCGGGCTCTATTTCGTGGTACGGGCAGTGGTCGAGCTCTTCGTGATCGACGTCAACGACCCGGCGAGCTATCGCAACGACTGGGGCGGCCCGAGCCTGGTGGGCGTCCTCGCGATCCACTGCGGGCCGGGCCTGCTCGCGCTGATCGCCTTCTGCATAGTCCTGCTGCGACGCCGGCGGGTCGCCGCGCAGCGGGCAGGGATCTAGGGTCGCGGCAGGATTAGCAGCTGGTCGTCGTCGAGCTCGATGCGCGCCCCGAACGGGCGGCTGATCTTGTCGAGCACAGTGCGCAGCCACTCACGGTCATCGGGGTCCGCGTGCCGCAGGCGCATCCGGCGGGCCTGCATCGGCGCCATCCGGAGCGCTTCGAGCGCACCGTCGGACGCGTCGAGGCTGGCGAACCACAGCAACCGCAAGTCGTCCCGGTATCGGTCGTACCCGCCGATCCCCTCGTAGTCGTCGATCAGATCACCGCATCCGTAGAGGATGAGTCGATCCCGGTAAACCTCGACCGGCCGCGGATGGTGGGACGAGTGCCCGTGGAGGACGTCCACGCCGCCGTCGATGAGTCGATGCGCGAACTCAACCTGGCTGCTCGTGACGTCGTACCCCCAGTTAGAACCCCAGTGCACCGAGGCGACGACGACATCACCCGAGTGCTTCAGCGCAGCGACGCTCTTCACCACTTCGTCGGCGCTCGGCGGTGACAGGTCGCGCAGGAACGTGATGCCCGGCCGGTCCGCCGTCGCCGCCCAGCTGGATGGGATTCCGCTGGTCGGCGCTCCGAGCGCGAGGACGATCACCCGGCTTCCTCTGCCATCGGTGAGGATGGCGGGCTGCGCGGCCTCCATCGCGCTCCGGCCCGCGCCGATGGGCCGGATACCAACGCGAGTCAGTGCGTCCAATGTGTCGAGAAGACCGCGACGGCCGAAGTCGAGCACGTGGTTGTTCGCCAGCGTGCACCCATCGAGGCCTGCCGTCGCCAGGCACCGGATGTTGGCGGGGTTCATCCGGTAGTGAACCCCTTTCTCGAACGCGACATCTGCGCTCGACGTGATGCTCGTCTCGAGATTCACGATCCGCAGGTCCGGCGCGAGTTGATCGAGGAGTTGCAGCGCATCCCCCCACGGCCAGTTGAAATCGACGGGACGCGGGATCGGCCCGTTCGTCGCCTCGGCCAACGTGACGTAGTCCCTGGCGTGCTTGACGTGGGCCTCCCAGAGCGTCGGGTCGCCCGGGTGAGGCAGGATCTGGTCAACCCCGCGGCCGGTCATCACATCGCCGCCGAGGAACAAGATCACGTCAACGACCTCCTCGCCGCTACCGTGCTAATCCCATTCGGCGACGACGGGAATGACGTCGCGGCCCATGATCTCCAAGGGGATGATCTGGTCAACATCGACGACCCAGCCGAGCACGCTCTGTATGCCCATTTCGGACAGCCAGCGGAGCTGGCCGAGCAGTTCCTGCGTTTTCGAGCCGTCAGGCCCGACGTCGAACCCGAACGGCGCGGTCTTCTCGATCGCGTCGTAGTCACGCCCCTCCTCGTCGCAAAGCCGGCGGAGTAGGTCGAGCTGGCGCGGGATTTCGGGCGAGGGGCGGATGTTGCAGGCATCGCCGTACCGCGCGACCAAAGGCAGCGTCCGTCGCTCCCCGCTGCCAGCGATGAGGATCGGTGGATGTGGCCGGCTGAGGCTCTGGGGCAAGTTGAGCGCCCGTTCCATGCGGACATGGTGGCCGTGGAACGCCTCACCGCTGCCCTGCTCGCCGTCCCACATCTGCAAGCAGGCCTGGATGGTCTCCTCGAGGATGTCGAAGCGCTCCCGCAGCGATGGGAAGGACAGTCCCAGTCCTGCCGCCTCCTCTGGGTAGTCGCCCGCGCCGATGCCGAGCATCGCCCGGCCGCCGGAGAGGACGTCGAGTGTGGTGACCATCTTGGCGAGGAGCCCGGCCGGCCGGTAGGAAGCGGCGGTCGCGAGAGTCATGAGCCGTACCCGCTGTGTCCGTGCGGCGATGAAGCTGAGTGCCGTATATGCCTCGATGTGGTTCTCCTCCGGTCCGCCCACGATCGGATGCAGCCACACATGGTCAGCAGTGTCGATCATGTCGAAGCCCACAGCCTCGGCGGTCTCGACGATTTCTGTTAGCAAGGCGCCCATGCGGGCACTGCCACCCTCCCAGCTCGTCGAGGCGATGTGCAGGCCGAGTTTCACGAGACATCAACTCCTCAGATCAGGTGTGCAGGCAGGCGAGGGACGGGGTTTCAGCCGCTGGCCAACGCCTCCGAGTCCTCTCGCTGTTGACTGGACCCTCGGCCGCCCGGCAAGCGGTGAGGATGAGCGCACTCCGAGGGCTCTCACAGCCAGTGGTTGTCGTGGCGAAGGTAGAACTCCGCCTGCTGCTCATCGCTCAGGCCCGCGAGGCCCGCCGCCAGGCCTTCGAAATAGGCCTCGCGGGGCGCGCCCGGGGTAAAGAGGATCAGCATCGATGCAGGGCCGGACTCGTTGCGGAAGGCGTGGATGCCGCCCTCGGGGATGTACAAGAAATCCCCTGGCGTGGCGTCTATCCAGCGCTCGCCGTTATAGAGGCGCACTGTCCCAGAGAGGACGTAGAACGATTCGGACATCGTTCGGTGGAAGTGCGCACTAGGCCCGCTCGGCTCTTGACCCATGTCCCATCGGTAGAGGCCGAACGACCCGTGCGTGGATGTGCCGGTCGCGAGGTAGTGCGCCGCTCCGCCGGAGCGGTAGGTCACCTCGGGCTGCTGCGTCACCGGCCGGAGGACGGCGCTGACCTCTCCGCCCTCGCCGAAATATCGAGGCTCTGGGTAGGACATCCTCACTCCTTCGGTTCCGGCGCCTTCGGTTGCCCATGGCTCGGCCATTCCGGGGGCCTCGCTGCTAAGCAGGCCGGCCGGCCGCCGGCAACGTGCGGAGATGATCTCGTTACTGGATCGTCAGTGTGCTACCAAGCGTTTCAGGGGCCACCTAGGGTGCCCGCGGCTCTGGTCGGCCCCGACAAGCCAGGTGGGTGATCGTAATAGCTCAACGCTGGCGCGGGCGGTCACGGCTTGACGAGGGTACGGGCCGCGTCGGTGATGGCCGCCGCGTCGATGCCCGCGGCGCGGAGTTGCTCGGCCGGAGTCGCTGACCCTGGCATCGAACGGACGGCGAGCTTCGCGAAGCGAGGCGGCTGTCCGTCGCTGGCGAGCGCGGCCAAGACGGCGTCCCCAAGCCCACCCTCCGGCCAGTGGTCTTCGACGGTCAGGACGTGCCCGGTCTCGCGGGCCGCCCAGCGCAGTGTGGCCTGGTCGATGGGCTTGATGGAGTATGCGTCGATCACCCGGGCCGGCAGGCCTTCGCCGGCTAACTGCTCCGCCGCTTGCATCGCCTCGGCGACGGTGATCCCAGCCGCGACGATCGACAACCGGTCGTCTGGGCTCGCCCCGATGACCCGGCTGCCACCGATGGGAAAGTCCTCGTCCGGACCGTACAGAACCGGTGTCTCGCCACGGGTCGTCCGCAAGTAACAGATCCCCGGTCGCTCCGCCATCGCTGCGACAAGGGCAGCGGTCTGGTTCGCATCGCAGGGGTAGAGGACCGTGCTTCCGTAGACGGCCTGCAGTGCCGCAAGATCCTCCAGGCCCATCTGGGACGGACCGTCCTGGCCGATCGACACCCCGGCGTGCGAGCCGACCAGGCGAAGATTGGCCTGGCTGATCGCCGCCATCCGGATGAAGTCGTACGCGCGGGTGAGGAAGGCCGCGAACGTGGCGGCGTAGGGGATCCAACCGCGCACCTGCAGCCCGACCGCGGTGGCGATCATTTGCTGCTCTGCGATGTAGGACTCGAAGAACCGGTCCGGGTGGGCCTCGGCAAATTGCTCTGCCCTGGTGGAGTCCGCCACTTCACCGTCGAGGACGACGACGTCGGCCCTCGCGTCGCCGAGCGCGGCGAGTGCCGCACCGAATGCTGTCCTCGTGGCGACCTGCTCGCCGGTAGCCCATCTCGGCAGCCGCGGCGGCGCGATTGCCCGCTCGACCACCTGAAAGGCGGGTGGGGGCGCAACCGTCACCCGGATATCCCGCTGGCCGCCGAGCTCCCTGATCGCCTCGTCCGGATCGCTGAGCGGCTTGCCATGCTTTCCTTGCTTGTCCTCCACGGCGGCCACGCCCTTGCCCTTCTTCGTGCGGGCCAGGATCGCCGTCGGCTTGCCCGCAGTGGCGACCGCTTCGCCGTACGCCCGGTCGATCTCAGCGACGTCGTGTCCGTCGATCTCGATGATGTGCCAGTCGAAGGCACCGATCCGCCGCGCGTACGCCGCCGTGTCCCACTGGTGGCGGGTCGGCCCATGCTGGCCGAGCCTATTCACGTCGACGATCGCGACAAGGTTGTCCAGCCTGGAGTACCCGGCCTGCTCGAACGCCTCCCACATCGATCCCTCGGCAAGCTCGCTGTCGCCGCAGAGCACCCAAATCCGGTAAGGCGCATCCTCGAGCTGTTTGCCGGAGAGGGCGATCCCTACGCCGATTGGAAGCCCCTGGCCCAACGAGCCGGTAGCGACATCGACCCAGGGCAGCCGCGGTGTGGGGTGGCCCTCGAGCCGGCTGCCCGCCTGGCGGAACGTCAACAGCTCGTCGTCGGTGATCGCACCGGCAGCTTTGTACATGGCATAGAGCAGCGGAGACGCGTGACCCTTGGAGAAGATCAGATGATCGTTGCCGGGCTTATCCGGTGCGTCGAAGTCATAACGCAGGTGTCTTGCGAGGAGGACCGCCATGAGATCGGCCGCCGACATGGACGATGTGGGATGGCCTGATCCGGCTGCGGCCGAGGCGCGGACGGCGTCGACCCGCAGCTGCTGACCGAGTTCAGCGAGGTAGGCATAGTCCGGTGTTTGCACTGCCATGCAGGCTTGCCTACCCACTCGGCTGGGCGCCGATTCAGCCGCAGCAGGCTCAGCGCATCGACCCTGCGGGTTCCGCCGCCACCCGGCCGCGGTCGTGAATGCGAAACGCGCCAGCATGGGTGCGTGCCAACGGAGCGGAAAGATCTCTTGCGGTCGGCTGTCGAGGTCGCACAGCGGGCGGCGGAGCGTTCAGGTGTTGACGTGAGGCTGATCGGCAGTCTTGCGGAGATCCATGCCGTCTATTCCCTCTTCGACCGCATCTGGCAGCCGGACAAGAGCAACCCGCCGGTGACGGTCGACCAGCTCCGCGCGATGACGTACGCGGGGAACTACCTTGCAGGCGCCTTCGATCGCGGATCGTTGGTCGGCGCTTGCGTCGGCTTCTTCGCCGCGCCCCCCGGTGTTTCCATGCATTCCCATGTCGCCGGCGTAGCGGCCGATGTTCGTGGCCGGAGTGTCGGCTTCGCGCTCAAGCTGCATCAACGCGCCTGGGCCCTCGGGCAGGGTCTGACCGAGGTGACGTGGACTTTCGACCCGCTGGTGCGGCGCAACGCCTATTTCAACCTGGTCAAGCTCGGCGCCATCCCCCGCGACTACCTCGTCGACTTCTACGGGGACATGGACGATGGGATCAACATCGGCCAGGGCAGCGACCGGCTGCTCGTCGACTGGGACCTGGCCTCCGACGCCGTGGTCGAGGCGTGTGCCGGCCGCGCCGCCGGTGCTGATGACAGCGTGACGTCGGCTGCCCCGTTCGCCTTGCGTGAGGACAAGGTGGGGGAGCCGCAGAGAGCCAACGGGCCTGGAATGAAGGATGTACCGATCATCCGGGTTCAGACCCCGGCCGATGTCGAGAACCTTCGCCAGGTGAATCCGGCCGCCGCGAAGCGGTGGCGGCTGGCCGTCCGCGATGTACTCGGTGGTCGCGTCGCAGCTGGGGGACAGGTGACGGGTTTCACGCGGTCGGGGTGGTACGCAGTGGAGAGGGCGCCGTGACGAGGCTCACCGGATTCGAGCTGCGCCGCATCTCGATGCCTCTGGTCGCGCCGTTCCGTACGTCATTCGGGGTCGAGTACGAGCGCGACGTCCTCCTGCTGCGGGCGGTCACCCCAGACGGCCATGGCTGGGGGGAGTGCGTCGCGGCGACCGAGCCGCTGTATTCGTCGGAGTACGTCGACGGGGCCGTGGACGTCATTCGTCGCTACCTCGCGCCGAGGGTGCTCGCCGTCGACGACCTCAATCCGCTCCAGGTCACTGCGCTGCTCGCCCCGATCAAGGGGCACCGAATGGCGAAGGCCGCGGTCGAGATGGCGGTGCTCGATGCCTGGCTGCGCGCTCGCGGGGAATCCTTCGGGCTCTACCTCGGCGCTACCCGCACCCGCGTTCCGGCGGGTGTCTCCGTAGGGATCATGGATTCGGTGCCGGCGCTGCTCGACGCGGTAACGACATACCTCGATCAGGGCTACCTCAGAATCAAGCTCAAGATCGAGCCAGGGTGGGACGTGAAGCCGGTGAGCGCGGTCAGGGAGCGGTTCGGCGACGATCTTCTTCTGCAGGTCGATGCGAACGCCGCTTACGCCCTTTCTGACGCGCGGACCCTCGCCACACTTGACCGGTTCGACCTGCTGTTGATCGAGCAGCCACTCGGTGAGGAGGACCTCCGCGAGCACGCTGAGCTCGCCACCTTGATTCGCACGCCGATCTGCCTGGACGAGTCGATCACGTCCGCGAAGGCTGCCGCCGACGCGCTCGCGCTGCGGGCCGCCCGAATCATCAACATCAAACCGGGCCGGGTCGGCGGCTACCTGGAGGCGCGGCGCATCCACGACCTGTGCCGGGCCAGCGGGGTGGCGGTCTGGTGTGGCGGGATGCTGGAGACCGGCCTTGGCCGCGCGGGTAACGTCGCGCTGGCCGCCCTGCCGGGCTTCACGCTCCCGGGTGATACGTCCGCATCCAGCCGCTATTACGCGCGTGACATCACCGACCCGTTCGTTCTCGAGAATGGACACCTCGCCGTCCCCGACGGCCCTGGCCTCGGCGTCGAGCCGATCCCCGACATCCTCGATGAGCTCACCACCTCCACTGAGTGGTTGGCGCCCTAGTACTACAGCCGTAGTTCGTGATCATTGTTGGGTTCTGCGTCGGTAGTAGTGCCGTTTACCCTTGCTGCCGGTGCCGGCGGAGCGTTTCTACCAGGCGTCGGCGGGCAGGCTGGCGGCCAGCTCGGCGACCCGGTGCGTGCCGGCACCGGTGGGCACCTGCCGGTTGGCCCCGATTTGCAGT
>DASYTV010000050.1:0-12580 GCA_036001885.1 Actinomycetes bacterium | reverse complement strand
TGAGCCGCCCGCGAAGCTCGCCGAGCGCTACTCGTCCTACCGGGCACTCAAATCCGACACCGCCGAGGCGGTGATCGAGACGCTGCGCCCGCTGCAGGCGGAGTACCGCCAGGTCATGGCGGAGCCGGCCGCGCTCGCCGCAGTGCTCCGAGCCGGTGCCGAGCACGCGGCGACACTGGCTGGGCCAACCTTGCGCAGTGCCCAGGAGGCGATCGGACTGCTACCTCCGTAAAGGCGGCTTGCCACATCGGCGCTCACCGGACCTAGTGGTGGCGCGCAGCAGCCCTCCCTGGGCTATTTCTTGCTGATCAGTGACCGAAGGAAGAAGGCAACGTTGGCCGGGCGCTCCGCCAGCCGACGCATCAGATAGCCGTACCACTCGTCCCCATAGGGCACGTAGACCCGCACCTTCTCACCAATCCGCGCAAGCCGCCGCTGCTCTTCCGGCCGCACGCCATAGAGCATCTGGTATTCGTAGCTGCCTTGGACTCGGCGATTCTGGGCGGCCAGCGAACTCGCGATCTCGATCAACCGCGGATCGTGTGTCGCCACCATCGGGTAGCCGGCGCCGCTCATGAGGATCTTGAGGCATCGCACGTACGAGCGGTCCACGTCCTGGCGGCTCTGGTATGCCACCGACTCCGGTTCGAAATAGGCGCCCTTGCACAGCCGCACCCGCGAACCCTCCGTGGCCAGGTCCAGGCAATCACCCTCGGTGCGATGCAGGTAGGCCTGCAGCACGGCACCGGCCGACGGGAAGTCCTTACGCAGATCGCCGAGGATCGACAGTGTCGAGTCAGTGGTGGTGTGGTCTTCCATGTCGAGAGTGACGGTCGTGTCGGCCGCCTTGGCGGCATCGCAAATCTGGTAGGCGTTGTCGTAAGCGATCTTCTCTCCGTCCCCCCGGAGTGCCTGCCCGACTGCTGACAGCTTCACCGAGACCTCGGCGCCGTGGGCCAGGCCGGCATCGGCGAGCTGCTTGAGCACCAGCGTGTACGCGTCTCGGATGCCCTCGGCCTGGGTCCGGTCGAGGGTGTCTTCGCCGAGGTGGTCGACGGAGACGGTCCGTCCCTCCCCGAGAAGGCGCCCGGTGACCCGCACGGCGTCCGCGGCCGTGGTTCCGGCGACATATCGCGCAACCACCTGTTTCGACAGAGGGGCAGTCTCCACCACGTGGCGCAGCCTGGGTGACCGGGAAGCCGACAGCAGCACCTGACGAAGCACGGGAGCCTCCTTGATCTGCGGATCGGCGCTGACCCGCAGGACCAAGGGTAGTGCCGCCGCGTCTTCGGCCCCCTGCGGCGAAGAGGGAGTCGCGCGGCGCATCAGAACGAGCTGTCCTACCCACGAGGACGACCATCCAGGGGAACCTGCAGCCCGTGATCGCGAATTATTCAACAAGCGTTGACCTGATCACTAGAGCGGTCGTAGGCTGCCGCTATGGGCGCAATGATCATCAAGGAGTTCCGGGAGCTCGGTCGCGACCGGCGCACTCTGGCGATGTTGATCGTGATGCCGCTGCTTCTCTTGGTGATCTTTGGATATGCGGCCAACTTCTACGTGTCCACCGTCAAGGCTGCGGTCGTGGGACCGCAGGCAGAGCAGTTTGCCGCACAGCTGCCGTCGTTCTTCGACGTCACGGTGACCGAGCCATCGAACACGCAGCCCGATGCCGAGGCGCTGCTACGGGACAACAAGGTCGACGTGGCGTTTGTCTCTGGCCAGGCGCCGACGCTGGCTCTCGTCGACGGGTCGAACCTGTTCGCGGCGCAGGCGATCGTGTCCGCTCTGAACAAGGCCGGCGAAAGCGTTCAGACGGAGGTGCTGTACAACCCGGAGCTGAAAACGTCATGGGTGATGGTGCCGGCGATCATCGGCCTCATCCTCACCTTCATCGGCGTCATCATCACCAGCATCGGGCTGGTCAGGGAACGCGAGGCCGGCACGCTCGAGCAGCTCGCGGTGATGCCGATCAAGCCAAGCGCGGTGATCCTCGGCAAGATCACGCCGTATTTCCTGCTCGCGTCCCTCGACATGCTCATCGTGACGTTGCTTGGGATGCTGTTGTTCGGTGTGCCGTTCAACGGCAACCCGTTTGCGTTCGCCTTGGGCGCTGGGATCTTCCTGTTTGTCGTGCTCGGTCTTGGCGTACTCATCTCGACGGTGTCGCAAACCGCCGGCCAGGCGATCCAGACCGCACTCCTCCTTCTTCTCCCGCAGATCCTGCTGTCGGGGATGATCTTCCCCTTGGATGCGATGGCAGCCGGCGTGCGCTGGATCGGCTACCTGCTACCACTGACATACTTCGTCGTGATATCGCAAGGGATCTTGCTGCGCGGTGCATCGCTCGCATCGCTGTGGTACGCGTACGTGATCCTGGCGGTGATGGCGACCGTGGTGTTCACCGGTGCGACGCTGCGGTTTCGCCGAGACCTGGCCCCAGGTGGCCGCGCCGAGGCGGACAGCATCGAGCCGGTTGCGGCCGAGGCGGCGAGCGCCCGGTGACGTTCGGGGTCCGCTCTGCCACCGCGCGCTTCGGCGACACCGTGGCACTGGACGACGTGACCGTCGACGTGCCGCGGGGGACGGTGGTCGCGGTGGTCGGCGGCGACGGCGCCGGCAAGACCACGCTGTTGCGTGCGCTCGCGGGCGAAGTACCACTGGATGCGGGCACGGTGCAGACCCCACCCAAGCAGAATCTTGGCTACCTGCCGGCCTCGTCAGGCTCCTGGGCCGCGCTGAGCGTGAGGCAGAACATCGACTTCGTCGGGGGTATCTACGGCTTGAAAGGCGAAGCACTCGCCGTACGTCGCACGGAGCTGCTCGAACGGGCGAAACTCACCGGCGCCGCCGACCGGTTGGCCTCGCACCTGTCCGGCGGGATGCGCCGCAAACTCGGGTTCAGCATGGCGATCGTGCACGAGCCCTCGCTGCTCGTCCTGGATGAGCCGAGCACGGGCGTTGATCCGGTCAGCCGCATCGACCTTTGGCGGCTCGTGTCCGAGGCCGCCGCGACCGGCACGGCCGTGATCATGTCCACCACCTACCTCGACGAGGCCGAGCGCGCCGCCCACCTCGTCGTCCTCGATGGTGGTCGGGTGCTCGTCCAGGGGTCCTACGATGAGGTACGCGCTGACTTCACGGGCGCGATCACCCGGGTTGACCAGGCTGTCCGGGCCGAGTGGTCGTGGCGGAGGGGGCGGGACCGTCGCGAGTACTGGCCCGACGCCGACCCACCACCCGGCGCGACAATCGTCCAACCCGATCTGGAGGACATCATCGTCGCCTTGTCGTTGCTCCGTCGTGCCGCGGTGCCCCGGTCATGACAGGCGTTCTGGTGCGCGCCGACGCGGTCACTCGCCGCTTCGGCAAATTCACCGCAGTGAACCAGGTGTCGATGCACGTCCGGCGGGGGGAGGTCGTTGGCCTGCTCGGCGCCAACGGGGCCGGGAAGACGACGCTGATGCGCATGCTGCTTGGTCTGTTGGCGACCGATGCCGGGCGGGTCGAGCTGCTTGGCGGGCCGCCGGACCTCGAACACCGCCGCCGGCTGGGTTACGTACCGCAGAACCTCGGGCTCTACCGCGACCTGACCGTGCTGGAGAACCTCAGTTTCATCGCCCGGTGCTACGGCGCCGACGTGCCCCACCTCCGGGCCGAGATGGAACCGTACTCCCGCGCCCTCGTCCAAGAGCTTCCGCTGGGTATCCAACGGCAGGCCGCATTCATGGCCGCCTTGTCGCATGCACCCGAGCTGCTCTTGCTCGACGAACCCACGTCGGGCGTCGACGCCCTGGCCCGCGCATCCTTGTGGGACACCATCCGCGGCCAGTCCGACCAGGGTGTCGGCGTCCTGGTGACCACGCACTACATGCAAGAGGCGCAGCAGTGCGACCGTCTGTTGCTCATGTCCAACGGGCGCGTGGTCGCCGAGGGTAGCGAGTCCGACATCGTCGGCTCGACCACCGCCCTCGCTGTGCGCACCGATGACTGGGCGAAGGCTTTCGAGGCACTGAACGCCGCCGACGCGCCGGTCGTGCTCGTCGGGCGCGCGATCCGAGTCGCCGACACCGAAGCCGCAGAGCTGAGACGGATACTCGCTGCCGCCGGGATCGAAGCCAGCCTCGAGCCGGTGCCGGCCACCATCGAAGAACGGATGCTCGTGCTCGCCCGCGAAACGGAGGCCGCTTAGTGCGCAGTCGCGGCCGACCCCGCGCCGGCAGCACAGACAACCGGTCCCTCGTGCTGGCCGCTGCGCGGGAGCTGTTCTCCGAACTCGGGTTCGACCGGACGACGATGCGGGCCGTGGCCGCGCGCGCCGGTGTGGATCCGGCATTGATCCACCATTACTATGGCAACAAGGACGGCCTGCTCGCAGCCACGCTCACGCCGCCCGCGGCAGCGGCCCAGCTCCTCACCGGCGCCTTCGATGACCCGGACAATGCGGGCGAGGAACTCGTACGACGCGTGATCGACGTCTGGGAGACCCACGTCGAGGTCCGCGAGCAAATGGCCGCGATGCTGCGCACCGGGCTATCCCATGAACATGCCGCGGCGCTTTTGCGGGATACGCATCGCACGTTCGTGCTTGCGGCAGTCGGGGACGTCGTGGCGGATGACCGACGGGAGTTTCGAGCTGCCCTCATTGGCTGCCACCTTGCTGGTCTGCTGCTGGCGCGCTACCTCCTGAAGGTGCCAGGCCTTACTGCCGCCACTCCGGCAGAACTTGTCGCGACGGTAGGCCCGGTTATCCAGCACTACCTCACCGGAGCCATCCCAGAACGCTCCAAGCTCGCGGAGTCAGACTCGAACGGACATCGTTCCCGCTGACCTCGACACCGCGAAGCTCGGTCACGGGCATTCACCCAATGCCCGCGTAGCTCCGGATCGCAGCAAGGTGAGCGGCGATCTTTTCGGCGCTGCTCAGTTCACCGGCGTTGGACTCAGGTGCAGCCGGGCGAAGGAGAGCGCTTCGAGGAGGTCCAGCTCACGGACCTCTGGAGTGGGGGCGCGGCGCGTACTGATCTCGATGACGACGGTCCCCGAGAAGTCGTCGGCGACGAGCTTGCCCAGCAAGGCCGCGCACGGCTGGCTGCCGCGGCCCGGGACGAGGTGCTCGTCCCGTGCGGAGCCTGACCCATCGGCGAGGTGGACGTGAGCCAGCCGATCACCGAGCTTGTCGGCTAGCGCGAGCGCGTCGATCTGAGCGGTGGCGGTATGCGAGAGGTCGAGCGTGGTGTGCCGGTAGTCACCGTTCGCCACATTCCAGTCCGGTAGGTAGGCGGCGATCTCGCGGCCGCGAGCCCGCCACGGAAACATGTTCTCGACCGCGAAGATCACCGCGGTCTCGTCCGCCATCCGGGCGATACCGGCCTCGAAACCGTTGGCATACTCACGCTGCCATCGAAACGGCGGGTGCGTGACCACGGTCTGCGCACCTACCGCCTCGGCAACCTCTCGCGCTCGGACAAGCTTCGCCAATGGATCGGTGGTCCACACCCGCTGCGTGATCAGCAAGCAGGGCGCGTGGATCGATGTGATCGGGAGCTCGTAATGGTCCGCCAGCCGCCGGAGGGCCTGTGGGTCCTGGCTCACCGGATCGGTAGTGACCATGATCTCGATGCCGTCGAACCCCAGCCGCGAGGCGATCTCGAACGCTCGTGCGGTCGACTCTGGGTAAGTCGACGCGGTCGACATGGCAAGGCGGATTCGCTCGCCGTTCCTGGCGATACGCCTGCGAGCGACGCTGGAGGTCATGTCCACGCAGTCCAGGGTAAGAGGTACCCGGCGGCGCGGGTCGGGCGAACGCTCTCCCAGGGTGCTGGACGGCCGTAGGCAACCAGACAGAGCCCGACCAAGCGGACGAAACACGATGGTGCCGCAAGGCAATGTGCGAGTCGGCACGGCACGGCGTCTTACGCTGGGGGCATGGCTGAAGTGCCGCTGGACTTCCCGCGGGCCTGGGTCGAGTTCACCGATCCGGCGGATCCCCACCAGGTCTACCGTTGCGATCTCACCTGGCTGACCTCAAGGTGGGCCTGCATCTTCGGCCGCGGCTGCCGAGGCATCCTGCCAGGTCGGCCGGACGATGGATGTTGCTCTCACGGTGCGCACTTCTCCGACAAGGATGACGAACGGCGAGTGCGCAAGTGGGCCAAGCGGCTGACCGACAGGGACTGGCAGTATCGCGCTGAGGGTCTTGCCAACGGGATCTTCGAGAAGGACGAGGACGGTGCGCGGAAGACCCGGGTCGTCGACGAGGCATGTATCTTCCTCAACCGGCCTGGCTTCTCAGCAGGAGCGGGCTGCGCACTCCACGTCCTCGCCGAACGGGTGGGCGCTCATCCGCTCGAGTCCAAGCCCGACGTGTGCTGGCAGCTGCCGATCCGCCGGACCTACCGTTGGGTGCAGCGTCCCGACGACACGAAGTACCTCGAGGTCACCATCGGGGAATACGACCGGCGCGGGTGGGGACCCGGTGGACATGACTTCGTCTGGTGGTGCACGGGGGCGACCGAAGCCCACATCGGCCGTGAGTCGGTCTATCGGTCCTACGCTCCCGAGCTGACGGCATTGATGGGTCCGAAGGCCTACGACGAGCTCCTCAGGCTCTGCGAGGACTACGAGGCGAGCACGATCCGGCTCGCGCCCCACCCGGCTGACTAGCGAAGCTTGGCCCGGATTCTGTCAGTGGCCGGCCATAACGTGAGCGGCCATGGGGAGCAGTACGAGCCGTGCGAGCCGGCGGGACCGCCCTGCCTTCCGCTGCACCGAGTGCGGCTGGCAGAGCCACAGATGGGTCGGCCGGTGCGGCGAGTGCCAGGCGTGGGGGACGGTCGAAGAGGCCGGCGGTCCCAGCCCTAGGACGGTGCGGGCCGGCGTGGTCTCGGCACCCGCGGTGCCGATCGCGACGGTGGACGCTGCGGCGGCGACCTTACGGCCGACTGATGTCGACGAGCTCGACCGAGTCCTTGGCGGCGGTTTCGTTCCCGGGGCAGTCGCCCTCCTCGCCGGAGAACCAGGCGTCGGCAAGTCCACCCTGCTCCTCGAGGTGGCGGCGCGGTGGGCGACGGACGAAAACCGCGCGCTGTACGTGACGGCCGAAGAGTCCGCCGCCCAGGTCCGCCTGCGGGCGGGTCGGACGGGCGCCTTGTCTGAGCATCTCTTCCTCGCCGCCGAGATCGACCTCGGCGCGGTTCTCGCGCACATCGACGAGATCAAGCCGACGCTTCTGGTGGTGGATTCGGTGCAGACCGTGTCCTCGACCGAGGTCGATGGCACGGCGGGCGGCGTCACCCAGGTCCGCGAGGTGGCGGCCGCCCTCATCAGGGTCGCGAAGGAGCGGGGCATCGCCACGGTCCTCGTCGGCCATGTGACCAAGGACGGTTCTATCGCCGGACCGCGGCTGCTCGAGCATCTCGTCGACATCGTCCTCTATTTCGAGGGAGACCGGCACTCGCCACTGCGCATGGTGCGCGCGGTGAAGAATCGCTTCGGTCCGAGTGACGAGGTCGGCTGCTTCGATCTCTCGGATGCAGGGATCATGTCGCTCGCCGATCCGACCAGCCTCTTCCTGTCACGCCACGCTTCGCCGGTGCCTGGCACCTCCATCACGGTCACCGTGGAAGGCCGCCGGCCATTGCTCACCGAGGTGCAGGCCCTGGTCGCCGGCTCCACCATGGCGACGCCGCGGCGCGCGACGTCTGGACTGGACTCGAGTCGGGTCGCCATGGTGCTGGCGGTCCTTGAGCGGCGTGCCGGCGTGCGGCTGATCGATCGTGAGGTCTATTCCGCGACCGTCGGCGGGGCGAGGGTGACCGAGCCGGCAGCCGATCTTGCGATCGCACTCGCCGTCGCCAGTTCGGCGACCAACTCGCCGGTCTTTCCGCGGCTGGTCGCCATCGGCGAGGTCGGTCTCGCCGGTGAGATCCGCCGGGTATCCGGTGTCGAGCGGCGGCTCGCGGAGGCGGCCAGGCTTGGCTATACCCACGCCCTGGTTCCGCCAGAGCCGGGCCTGGTTCCCGACGGCATCATCGTTCGTGAGGCGCCCGACCTTGCTGTCGCGCTCCGAGCGCTCCGTCCACTCCAATAGCGGCTGGCCGCTGGCGGAAGGACACCGGGACGCTTGCACTCCGTGGTTGACCGTGAGCGCTTCGTGATTACGTCCGTGGGCCCGATAGACTCAGCGCCTGATCTTTCCGAACCACAAACGATCACGGGGAATCTGTGGCGGCGAGCAACCGGTCCGACAGAAGTCCGGGCCACGACACCGATCTGCGGCACACCTTGGCCAACGTCGCACCCGGCACGCCACTGCGCGAAGGCCTGGAGCGAATCCTGCGCGGGAACACCGGCGCGTTGATCATTGTCGGCCATGACCATGCGATCGAGAGCATGTGCACCGGCGGCTTCGTCCTCGATGTCGAGTTCTCGGCGACGCGTCTGCGTGAGTTGGCGAAGATGGACGGCGCCATCATCCTGGACCACGACTGCACCCGCATCCTCCGGGCGGCGGTGCACATGATGCCCGACCCCACCATCCCGACCGACGAATCAGGCACCCGGCACAGAACGGCCGAGCGCATCAACAAGCAAACCGGGCTGCCGGTCATCTCGGTCAGCCAGTCCATGCGGCTGATCGCGCTCTACATCGATGGCGGCCGGCACGTACTGGAAGACTCCGCGGCGATCCTGTCTCGGGCCAACCAAGCGCTCGCGACCCTCGAGCGCTACAGGCTGCGCCTTGACGAGGTCTCAGGGACCCTGTCCGCGCTGGAGATCGAGGATCTCGTCACCGTCCGCGACGTAGGTGCAGCGTCCCAGCGCCTCGAGATGGTGCGCAGGATTGCCAGGGAGATTCAAGGCTATGTCGTCGAGCTGGGCACGGACGGCCGCCTCCTCACCCTTCAGCTTGACGAGCTGTTCGCCGGTGTCGAGCCGGACCGTGAGCTGATCGTTCGCGACTACCTGCCGCAGGGCGGCAAGAGACAGCGCAGCTCCGCGGTAGTGCTTGCGGATCTCGACGGGCTCAGCGCCAATGATTTGCTTGACGTGGCGACGGTCGCTCGCGCTCTCGGCTTCGGCGGCGGCGCAGATGGGCTCGATGCAGCTGTGAGCCCACGGGGCTACCGGCTGCTGGCGAAAGTCCCGAGGTTGCCAACGACCGTCATCGACCGGCTTGTCGACCATTTCGGCAACCTGCAGAAGCTTCTTGCGGCAAGCGCCGACGACCTGCTCGCGGTCGACGGAGTCGGCGAGGCACGAGCCCACTCCGTTCGGGAGGGTCTGTCGCGGCTGGCCGAATCTTCCATCCTCGAGCGCTATGTCTAGCCCCTGGCCGATCTCGCTAGCGCTGGCCGATCCCGCTAGCCCTGGCCGATCCCGCTAGCCCTGGCCGATCCCGCTAGCCCTGGCCCATCCCGCTAGCCCTGGCCCATCCCGCAAGCCCCTGGATGCTTAGGTCGCGCGTTGCTCGATACGGGCTCCAGCCCTTGCCCGCCATCGAGTCCGGCTGACCTGACCGCGTCCCGGGCGTAACCTAGGACGCCAGGCTCCCTACGGCGCTTGCCAGGCACCCGGCGCTCACGCCTGTGGGTACCGACGCCTAAAGCGAGCCGTTCGCTCAGCCGGCGGCGGCGGGAGCCGCGAGCACGAAAACGGCCTCGGGACTCGCGATGTCGCCGCCCGCGGTGCCAGAAACCGTGTACGTTCCGGAGGCGGCAACGCCCTGGCCGGTTGGACAACCGGGCTTCGACCTCGATCGATCCCACGTCACCTTGACCTTGACGGGGTCCAGCCGCTGAAGGGTGGCGACATCGCTCTGCTCATTTTTTGCACAGTCATCGGTGGACCAGATGCGGTCCCGACCGGAGAGGACCTCGAGCTTCCAGCCCGCCGGACCCACGTCGAACTTGCAGGGACCGTCGCCCACATTGAAGATCGACAGAGTGAACACCGGCTTCTCGGTCGCCGAGTAGTTCCGCTCGTCCGGTCGGACGTCCAGCCGAACGTTGTCGTCCATGCAGTAGCCGGGCCGGGCCGCGCCGTTGCCGACGGCAGCAGTCACCTCTTGGGTCTGCGGAGCCTCGGAGTTGCCAGGGCCCCCGGTTTGGCCAGCGCCGCTGGGCTCGCCGGTCCCGGCTGGCCCGCCGGTCTGCGTCGTCGCTGTCCCGCCATCGGTGGGGGCCTCGCTTGGCTCTCCCTCATCGCCAGGCTGGGTCGACGAGCTGAAGGCACCATTCGCCGATGCCTGCTGCCTGTTATCAGTGCCGGAATCCGGTGAGCAGGCGCGTACGACAAAGTAGGAGAGGACGACCACGACCGTGAGAACGAGCGCCCGCCGCCGCCAGTAGGTAGCAGGGGGGGCCGGCCCAACCGGTCGCGTAAAGGCGTCCACGACGGCCACGATAGGAGGGATGAATCCCAACTCGTCGGCGCAACGCCGGACACCCGACAACCCGATTTCCCGGCGCCGGAGCGGCCAGAACCGCGCACCAGCACCCGCGACAATGCCGCCCGACCGCGGCAATCGCCTGGTCCAGCCGGTGCTCAACTGGTACGCCGAGCGGGCTAGGAAGCTGCCGTGGCGTGAGGCCGGCGTCGGCGCCTGGCCGATCCTGGTCAGCGAAATCATGTTGCAGCAGACACCCGTTGCCCGGGTGAAGCCGGTGTACGAGGCGTGGATGGCGCGGTGGCCGACGCCGACCGCGCTAGCCATGGATTCGGCCGGTTCGGCCGTGCGGGCATGGGGCAACCTCGGCTACCCCCGCAGAGCGCTGCGCCTGCACGCGTCTGCGATCGCAATCGTCGAACGGCATGGGGGAGAGGTCCCCGCGTCACATCAAGATCTGTTGGCGCTCCCGGGCGTGGGCGCGTACACCGCGGCCGCAGTCGCATCCTTCGCGTTCGGACAGCGCCACCCAGTGCTCGACACGAATGTTCGCCGAGTGCTCTCGCGCGTCATAGCAGGAACCGAGCAGCCGCATGGCGCAGGCCCATCCGCGGCTGAGCGACGCCGCGCCGAGGCGATCGTCCCGTCGGACCCTGCAGAGGCGTCGCGGTGGGCTGTCGCCTCCATGGAGTTGGGCGCGTTGGTCTGTACGGCCAGGGTCCCCCACTGCGATGCCTGCCCGGTCGCGGGGCTGTGCGCTTGGCGGGCTTCTGGACAGCCGGCCGCAGACGCTGTGCCCCGCCGCCAGGCCTACTTTGGTACCGACAGGCACGCTCGTGGGCGGCTGCTCAGCACGATCAGGGATCGCCCGCAACCCACGACTGATGCGGAGCTGGCGGCCGCGTGGCCATCCGACGCCGCCCAACGAGATCGCGCGCTCGCGAGTTTGGTGTCAGACGGGCTGATCGACGTTCTACCCGATCGCCGCTATGTGCTTCCAGGACCGCAGCTTGGCTAGCTGTTGCCCGCAGGGTGAGCGTGGCCCCGTCGGGGGTTTGTCTGGCCGCCAATGCATGAATGCCCGCCGGCTCGAAGGTCACGAGATTGTTTGAACGGCGAGCCGGATCTATCCAACCGGCGATCTCCCGGGCAAGCTTGCGCCCCAAAGGGAAGGAAAACATCATGAGTGACACCGGATCTGCTTCGCCTCCCGATGAGCCGTCAGGTGATCGGCCGCCCGGGTCAACGCCGCCACAACAGCCGCCGGCATACCCCTCGTACCCCCAGATGCCGGGCTACGCCGAGACACCCTCAGGCCCACCAGGCACGCCACCTCGGGAAGTCGACTGGGCGTCGAAGATTCTCTTCGGCCTGGCCGGCCTGGGGATCATCAACACGATTGTCTCGTTCACGATGACGGACGAGATTCGCGACATCGTGCGCGACGAGAACCCCGACTACAGCGCTGACAAGGTCGATTCGGCCGTGAACGGCATCCTCGGCTTCGCGGTGGTATTCGGAATCGTCTTCGCGCTGATCTATGTGTTACTGGGGCGGAAGGTCCTTCAGGGACGTCGCTGGGCGAGAGTGGTGGCGACGATACTGCTCGCGATCAATGCACTCAACCTGGCCGGCATCAGTCGGCCGCAGCCAGGCGTGCTCCGACTGCTGAGTGCGATCGCCGGCCTTGCCGCCATCGCTGCATTGGTCTTTCTGTGGAGGCAGCCTTCTAAGGACTTCTTCCGTGCCCAGGGCAAGGCCTATGGCTGAGGTGATGCATTGAGCCACAGACCGCTCGCCGCTGAGCCACAGGACCGCTCGCCGCGGCTGACCGGATAAGCAACAAGTCCAACGGGCCCCCGATCCAATGAAGGATCGGAGGCCCGCCGGCTCGCTAAGTGCTCTGAGCGGCCGCAGCCTCAGTCCTGCGGACCGCGGCCCGCCGCGGCGTCGCTCCCGGTGGCGGTCGAGCCGGTAGCGGCTGTGGCCTCCACACGGGGTGCCTCAGGCAGCGGCGGCTTCTGCGTCCCGGTAAAGGTGAAGGCTTCGGTCTCGCCTTCGCCCTCGACGTCGACGACCACGATCTGCCCAGCGCGAAGCTCGCCGAAGAGGATCTTCTCGGACAGGGCGTCCTCGATCTCCCGGCTAATCGTCCGGCGCAGCGGCCTGGCCCCGAGGACGGGGTCGAAG
>DASYTV010000049.1:0-2384 GCA_036001885.1 Actinomycetes bacterium | reverse complement strand
ACAGTGCTCCCCGGCCTCGTCGCGGAGAATTGGAAAGGCCCCCCTGCCACATTGCAGACCCATAGGGTGCGCATGAATTTCAGACCCGGCAGTCTGCCCAGATTGTTTGTGTGCCATTCCCGGAGGGCCGGGTTCTCCGATCGCTGACCAACGATGGGATTCTGCACCACCGCGTCGCTGAAGTGGTCAATAACTGCTGCGATGGCGAATACGCCACCAAGTCGTTCATACAGGCTTGAGTCGGCCATTGGTCGGCTACCTCCACTCATGGGCGCTCGGTGGGCACAGCTCACCAGCCAACCCACCGCTATCCACGCCTCGTCCCGTGAACCCATCGGCGTCGACGCACTGCGACTGGACGCCGTTGCGGCAGGAACAGCTGGGGACGATACCGGTGGTCGGTCCAACGCGCGTCGATGAAAACCATGACATAGGCCTTGACGCTCCACCGCGGGGTGGCTGCCGTCGCGGTGCGGGGCTAGGGGCTCGGGTCAGGCAGCCAGCCCTCGCCGACGGCCAGCCGCGCGAGCGCCGTCCGATTCGGAACGGAGTAGCGGTCGAACAATCGCCTAAGGACGCCCTCGACAGTTGGCAGTCCGATCAACAGCCGATGCGCGACTTCCGCGTTCGTGGCACCTGCGGCGACTAGCGCCACGATCTCGAGCTCTCGTGGGGCTGGCCGACGACGCGCGATACGGGCACCGTTCAGCGCGGCCGCTGAGATGGCCTTGCCCCCCCTCGCTACGATCCGGATCGATCGTACGATCCTGTCCGGCGACGCCGTCTTCGGCAGAAAGCCTGCAGCGCCCTGTTCAACCGCCTCGGCGTAGCAACTGGGGATTGAGTGCGCACTGAACATGATGAACGCCGAGCCCTCCTTCCTTCGCTGCCGCAGGAGGTCCAGACCAGCGTTGCGTCCCTGCAGTCGGATCTCGCAGATCACGACGTCGTGGTGCCGAGCGTCAAGTGCCGTGCTGGCGGAATTGACATCGGTCACCGTTTCAACCCAGAAATCGGGTTGATCGTTGAGGATGGCGCGAATGCCTTCTCCAATGACTGGATGCTCGTCGACGACGAGAAGCCGGATCATGTCACCGACACACGACTCGGGCGTCTTGAGGCCGTCGTGCCCAATGCCGAGGTCGTTCTCGCCAGACCGCACACGCAGGCCGACTCGCGTCACCGGAAGGTCCCGAGCTCAGGGGCCAACGCGGCAACGCTTCTATCGTTAGCATGCACTAGTGATACACCTGATCAATGGCGCCGTCAACTGTATCACTAGCATCGCCAAGTGATAGATTTCCGGTCGTGACAGACAGGGACCGAAATCTCGTCGCCCTAGGACTGCTCGTCGAGCCTGTCAGGCGCGACTTATACGATTGGGTCGTTGCCCAGGCTCGTCCCGTAGGTCGCGAGGAGGCGGCCAAAGCGCTCAAGATCACCCGTGCGCTGGCCACCTTCCATCTCGATCGCCTCGCCGCGGCCGGACTACTGGAAGGCGGGTATCGCCGCCTCAGCGGCCGAGTCGGCCCGGGCGCTGGTCGTCCGGCCCGCGTGTACTGGCGTGCAGGACAGGAGTTCAGCGTCTCGCTGCCGGACCGCCGTTACGAGCGTGTCGCACGGCTCTTTGCGTCGGCGCTGGAGAGCCTCGGCGACAAGTCCGTACCTGCCCCGCTGCAGGAAGCAGCACGCGAGCTGGGCGAGCAGCTCGGCACTGCGGGGCGGCGGGGAGCGCCTGCCACGCGACTACGTGCCGCGCTGAAGGCAGGGGGCTACGAGCCTGTGACCGACAAAACGGGAGTAATCCGTCTCCGCAACTGCCCGTTCGACGCTCTTACCGACGCGCACCGACCGCTGGTGTGCGGTACCAACCTGGCCATAACCGAGGGCATAACTCGCGGCTCTGGTGCAACCACCGTCCGGCCAGTCCTCGACTTTCCGCCGGACCTCTGCTGCGTCGTATTCATGCCGGAGACGGAGAGACCGGCATGACGCCCCTGCACGGGCTTCACCTCGTGATTTGAAGGTCGTCTGACCGCGGCTCCGCGATGCCGGGCTCCAGGATCGCACCGAACGTCGTCCGCGCGGCTACCCGGACTACGAGCGGCTGCTGTCAGCGGCGCCGGACCATGCTCGCCGCCTCTTCGTATTCAACTACCCGCGGGTCCTTGGTGATCGGCTGCGGTGATGAGCCGTGTCGGGATTGGTGGTTTCCGCGGGGCGCGTATCCGGGGTGTGCTTGAGATGTGCGGCACGACAACCGGCGACCGCGATCCCGCGGCCGGTCGGACCCTGCGACGACCGGCCCGGCAACCCGATCCATCGCAGCCCATCACGTCACAGCATTCTTGGGAGTTCAGTCATGGGCGTCATCGCCTGGATCC
>DASYTV010000048.1:0-1572 GCA_036001885.1 Actinomycetes bacterium | reverse complement strand
GTGTTGCAGACCGTACAGCGGTCGTCGACAGGATGGGATCTGACGTGCCGGTTCGGCGCGTCTACGCGCCGTTCGCATTGCGGTTCGTCCGCCCCATGTCCGTGACGATGAAGCCCACCTCTCGATGGCCGACGTTGGGGGGCGCGCCGCCCGGCAGGGGAGAGGTCACTCGTGACAGGGAGGCACTCAATGCGGCTACTGCGGGCGTTGCGAGGCTCAGCCGATGCGCTCGGCCAGCGAGACGATGATCCCTTCCGGCCCCCGGACGTAGGCCATCCGCCAAGCGCCCTCGTACTCGCCGATGCCACCGACCAGTCCGTAGCCCTCGGTAGCTGCCCAATCGACAGCCGCCTGCAGGTCGTTGACCTCGAAGGCCACGTTGCGCAATCCCAGCTCGTTGGCCATGGCGGCCGGTGAGCCCGGCACGGAGTCGGGTCGCACGAAGCTCGACAGCTCCAGGCGCGTGCCATCCTCGGGCGGCTTCAGCATGACGATCTCGGTGCGGGAGTCGGGAATGCCGCAGACCGTGTCCAAGAACTCGCCCTCGACGAACGTCCTGCCCTCGACCTCCAGGCCCAGCGCCACGAAGAAGGCGGTCACGACGTCGAGTTCTGCGACCGTGAGGCCGACGTGGTCGAAGCGTCGTACATGTGACATAGGCCCGTCCTCCCGTCGTCGTATCGACCGTGCAGCCGCCACGGTAGGCGTTCTCAGGACCTCTCGTTGCGGGACCTCCGCAAACGCACACTATCAGCGGCATGACGGTGCGCCGCGCGCACTGCGGCTTACTTATGAGGATGCGGCTGTCACCCGGCGAGGGATCCAGAAACGGGTACTTCGGACAGATGTACGCGCCGTTTCCACGTGGCCAGGAAGGTCGCGGTGATCTGGAGGCCACGATCGGCGCCATCGCGGAGTGGGACAGGCTGACGCCTGGGTCTGAGATCTTGGTGACTATGCCGGCGGACGATCCAGTGGTCGGTGTGGCAGCGCCTGGCCCGGCTGTCGCACGTCGGTCGTTGCGTTCGCGGCGGTGCGCATGTCCGCCGGTCGGACCGTATCTGGCAGCCGCGGCTTGTACTCTTCCGCCGTGGCGCAGCGACGCGTGCTCGAGCCGGCGGAGTTGAACCTCGACCTCACGGGCCGGTACCGGCGCGGCGGCCATCGGTGCACCGTGCATGTCACCGCCGACGAGTTCGCCGCCGCCGTGCACGCAGGGCTGGTCGAGGAGTTCGGACCGTGGCGGCTGACCGGTAGCGATGCGACGGCCGGCCCCGATGGAAGCCGAGTCGAGAGTCCATGGGTGGCCGACGAGGTCGCGCTGGACCGGTACGGCCACGAGCCGTCGGGAGTGTCCCGTATCAACATGGAACACGTGGGGTCAAGATTGGGCCGGCGTTGACACGTCATCCCGTGACCGGCGACCAGGTACCCGTCACCACCAGTGGACGGGCCGCGAGGGTCGCAGCAGAAGAGCAAGCCTGGCGTACCAGCTCCGAGACGACAGCGCGGGGTCGGCCGCGTGTTGACCGCGGCACGATGAGCCTGAGTTCAGTCGCTTCGTACCCGTGC
>DASYTV010000047.1:0-16522 GCA_036001885.1 Actinomycetes bacterium | reverse complement strand
CGCGAAGCGGCCACAGGTCCAGGAGCGCATGACGGCGCAGATCGCCGATTCGCTGGTACGCATCGTGCGGCCGCGCGGCGTCATTGTCGTGATCGAGGCCGAGCATCTCTGCATGTCCATGCGGGGGATTCGCAAGCCAGGAGCGAGGACCGTGACCTCGGCCGTTCGCGGGGTCCTGCACAACCCGGCGACTCGGGCGGAGGCCATGAGTCTCATCCTCGGCAAGTGATGGTGCTCGCGGCCTCCCTCCGGCGGCAAAGCGTGAGGCCGGCGTCGAGCCAGACTCCTATCGGGTGACCTAAGGTGGCCGTCGTGGCGTACCAGACGGTGGGGCTCCCCGAGCCGGGGCGGTGTGTCGTCATGGGCATCCTCAACGTCACCCCGGACTCCTTTTCCGACGCAGGCGCATACCTGAAACCAGGCGCCGCCATCGCGCACGGGCTCGACATGCACTCCGCAGGGGCCGACATCGTCGATGTCGGCGGCGAGTCAACCCGCCCGGGAGCGGAGCGGGTGTCTGCCGAGGAGGAGATCCGCCGGGTCGTCCCCGTCATCACAGAGCTGGCGCGCGCTGGCGCGTACACGAGCGTCGACACGACGCGGCATGAGGTCGCCGAGGCAGCTCTCGACGCGGGCGCCAAGGCTGTGAACGACGTCAGCGGCGGCCTCGCCGACGACATGATGATCGGGTCGGTTGCCGAGGCCGCTGTCCCCTACTTCCTGATGCACTGGCGCGGTCACTCAGCCGACATGCAGGCCCGCGCGCTCTATGCCGACGTGGTGGCGGAGGTTTGCGACGAGCTCCGGCAGCGCTACGAGGCGGCAGTCGAAGGCGGCATCGACAGTGCACGGATCGTGCTCGACCCCGGGGTCGGATTCGCCAAGACCGCCGAGCACAACTGGGCGCTGCTGGCCAACCTCGACGCCCTCGCGACGCTGGGCCGGCCGATCCTGATCGGCGCGTCCCGCAAGCGATTCATCGGCGCGCTGCTTGCCCAACCCGACGGCACACCTCGCCCCGAGCCCGACCGGGACGTGGCCTCCGCCGCCCTGGCGGCTCTGGTCGCCGCGGGCGGCGCCTGGGGAGTACGAGTGCACGACGTCCGCTCGACCCTCGACGCGGTCAAAGTCGCGGCGGCCGTGGCGCGTCGATGAGCATTGAGGCCGAAGCCGTCGAGCTCGCCAACCACGAGCTCTATGCCGCGGTCGAGGCTGCCGACCTCGACCGGATGGCCGAGGTCTGGCTCGACGGCCCGCACGCTGAGACCGTCGTCTGCGTCCACCCGGGTTGGCCGGCCATCCAGGGCCGGGAGGAAGTGCTGCGGTCATGGACCGCGATCATGGCAAACACGCCGTACATCCAGTTCTTCCTCACCGACGTCGAGGTGGAGGTCGTCGGTGAGATCGCGGTCGTGACCTGCGCCGAGAACATCCTCACCGGGATGGGCGAGTCCGCGCTGGCCGGTGGGCGGGCGGTCGCGACGAATGTCTTCCGGCACACCGCATCCGGATGGCGGCTCTGGATCCACCACGCCTCCCCCGTCATCACGCCTGCCGAGGGCGACGACTCAAGCTAGATCATTTGTCGGCAACCGGATCGCTTCGAGAAGCTTATGGGCTCGCCGTTAGGCATCGGCCGTTCGCCACGTGTTGAGGTCGGCGGGTGGCAGGTTCGCCGTCGTGGGTATGGTCGGTCGGAACGCTAGCGAGGAGCACGACGCGGATGACGGATCGGATCGCCCTTGTCGGACTCACCGGACGTGGGCGACACGGCGTCTACCAGCACGAGCGCGACGAAAGTCATCCGTTCGTCGTCGACGTGATCCTCGATGTCGACACACATCCCGCAGCGGAAAGCGACCGACTCACGGACACGATCGACTATGGCGTCGTCGCGAGCACAGTGGTCGGCATCGTCGAAGGGGAAGCGGTCGATCTCATCGAGACGCTGGCGCAGCGGATCGCCGATGCGTGCCTGGCGGATCCAAGGGTCGACAAGGTCCAGGTCACCGTGCACAAGCCGGACGCGCCGATCACCGTCCCGTTCGACGACGTTGCCGTGACGATCGAGCGGAGCCGGGCGTGAGCAGGGTGCCTCAGCGCGCGGTGCTTGCGCTCGGCAGCAACCTCGGCGACCGGCTTGGGATGCTCCAAGGAGCACTGGACGCTCTGGCCAAGGTGCCCGGAATCGAGGTCATCGCTGTGTCCGGGGTGTATGAGACGGCCCCGGTTGGCGGCCCGCCCGGCCAGGACCTTTACCTCAATGCGGTCATCCTGGTGGACACGACGCTGCCGGCATCGGTGCTGCTAGAGCGAGGGCTAGCCGTCGAGGGCGGCTTCGGCCGGCGCCGGAACGAGCGTTGGGGGCCGCGCACACTGGACATCGATGTGATCACCTACGATGACCAGGTCAGCGCGGACGAGAGGCTGACGCTGCCGCATCCCCGAGCATACGAGCGAGCGTTCGTGCTCGTCCCTTGGCTGTCCCTCGACGAAGGCGCCACGCTGCCGGGCAGGGGTCGGGTGGCCGAGCTCGCGGCTGCGCGCCGCCCGGACAGCGTGGTAACGCGGACCGACCTCCGGTTGCATGTGCCGGTTGCCGGATGAGAGAGGATCGTGTTCGGTGGAGCTTCTGTGAGCGGACACATCCAGGCGACCCGGTTGGCGGTCCTGATCGGCATAGCAGTCCTGACCGGTGCCGTGTCCTGGGGTGCGGCGCTGATCTACGACAACCGGACAGGGACGCCGCCTGGCGTGCCATGGAGCGCACCCGTAGTCCTCGCTTTCCTCGCTGCCGTGGTCTTCTCGGTTGCCGTTGCCCTTCGATCGCGCCTGGCCGGCCTGCGGGCAGGCCGCCCCGATGCTCGCCCGGTCGATCCGGGCTTCGCGGCGCGGGCACTCGGCCTCGCCAAGGCGAGCGCGCTTGTCGGGGCGCTGGTCGCAGGTCTGTATGCCGGTTACGGGATCTTCCTCGCCCGTCATCTGGAGATGGACGACCGCCGGGAGCGGGCATTCGTTTGCTTGTTTGCGGTCATCGCCGCCATCTTGCTCGCGGCGGCGGGACTGTGGCTCGAGCGGGTGCTGCGCGTGCCGCCGGACGAGATGGAGCCGCCCGAGGATCCGGCGCAAGCCGCGAGGCGCTGAGCGCAGGCGATCACTTGTCGATGTCGCCGACGACGAAGAACATCGAGCCGAGGATCGCGATCATGTCGGCGATGAGGTGTCCTGGCAACAGTTCGGTCAGGACCTGGATGTTGTTGTACGAGGCGGAGCGCAGCTTCAGCCGCCAGGGCGTCTTCTCACCGCGCGACACGAGGTAATAGCCGTTGAGGCCGAGTGGGTTCTCGGTCCATGCGTAGGTCGCTCCCTCGGGTACCTTCAGCACCTTCGGCAGCCGTACATTGATCGGACCTGGGGGCAGCTCGGCGAGTCGGTCCAAGCACGCGTCAGCAAGATCCAATGAGGCGTGTACCTGATCCAGCAGGCACTCGAACCGCGCGAGACAGTCACCCGCCGTCCGTGTTACAACCCGAAGCACATCGCCGAGCTCGCCGTAGGCGAGATAGGGCTCATCGCGCCGCAGATCCATGTCGAAGCCCGACGCCCGGGCGATCGGCCCACTCACCCCGTATTGCCTGATCAGCTCGGTGGAGAGTTTGCCCACACCGCGGGTGCGAGCACGGAAGATCTCGTTGCCCATGATGAGCCGGTCGATGTCGGACATCCCGCCACGCACCAGGCGCACCGCTTGTCGGGCCCGCTCAGTCCAACCGGCGGGCAGCTCCTCTTTTAGACCGCCGACTCGGTTGAACATGTAGTGCATCCGGCCGCCGGAAACCTCCTCCATCACCGCCTGCAAGGTCTCCCGCTCGGTGAACGCATAGAAGATCGGCGTGATGGCTCCGATCTCGAGCGGATAGGACCCCAGGAACATGAGGTGGTTGAGGACCCGGTTCATCTCCGCTAGCAGGGTCCGCGCCCAGACCGCTCGTCCGGGCACCTCGAGGCCGAGCATTCGCTCGGCGGCGAGCACCACGCCGAGCTCGTTCGCGAATGCCGAGAGCCAGTCGTGCCGGTTCGCGAGCACGATGATCTGCCGGTAGTCGCGTACCTCGAACAGCTTCTCCGCCCCGCGGTGCATGTAGCCGACGATCGGCTCTGCCGCCACGATCTGCTCGCCGTCCAATGTCATACGCAGCCTCAGCACGCCGTGGGTTGACGGGTGCTGTGGGCCGATGTTCAGCACCATGTCCTCGGTGGCGAGTTCCCTCGCCCCGATCCCGACGCCGACGGTCCGCTGCGTCACAGTTGCCGAGTCTGCCACGACGGCGCCGGGCGTCCTACGCTGCCGCGGCAGTAGCCTGCGCCTATGGAGCAGGCCTTCGCGCCACTCACCGAGCAGTGGATTCAGGTCTCGCCCCGGCTGCGCAGCCTGCGCCGGGTCGTACTCCTCTGCTGGGGTGTGCCGATCGCGCTGGCAGCAGGCCTGCTCCTTGGCATCCTCGTCCAGCCGGCCCTCGGGGCGATCGCCGTCCTCCCGATCGCGGCCATCGGGGCGTGGGGGTGGTGGCTCATCGGGCGCAACTGGCGATATTGGCGATACGCAGAGCGCGAGGACGACCTGCTCGTGACGAACGGGTTCATGTTCCGGCGGCTCGTGGTCGTGCCTTACGGCCGGATGCAGTTCGTCGATGTCGCCGCAGGCCCTCTGGAGCGGAGGTTCGGGATCGCGACCGTACAGCTGCATACCGCCGCCGAGGCGACTGACGCGTCCATCCCCGGACTGACCATGCATGAGGCCACGCGGTTGCGTGACCGGCTCGCGATGCTCGGCGAGACGAGGTCGGCAGGTCTGTGACTGGCCTCGCCACCCGCCGCGACGCCGAGGAGTCGCGCCGCCTGCACCCGCTGACTCCGCTCGCGCGAAGCTGGCCGATCATCGCACTCGCCATAGCCTTCGTCGCTCAGGAGATGGCCGCGGGTTTCCGATCTAGAGAGATCTGGCTGGCTCTTGTGGCCGCCGTGCCGATCGCACTGAGTTACGGATTCGTGTCGTGGTGGTTCACCCACTACCGCATCGAGGCCGGCGACCTTTATGTGGATACCGGCGTTCTCTTCCGCCGGTCGCGTCGGGTCCATCTGGCCCGGCTGCAAGCCGTCGACGTCGTACGCCCACTCATCGCCCGGTTGCTCGGTCTCGCTGAGCTCAGGCTCGAGGTGGCCGGTGGCGACAAGACCGAGGCCCCGCTGGCCTACCTCTCCGAGCCGGCCGCCGATCGGCTGCGCGCCGAGCTGCTCGCCCGGGCCGCGGGGATCGCACCCGACGCGCCGGAAGCGCCAGAGAACGTGCTCGTCAAGGTCCCACATGGCGCCCTGGTCGCCTCGATCGCGCTATCCGGGACGACCATCATCGGGACTCTGCTGACTGCCGGCTTGCTTGTCATCGGCCTGGGTCTCGAGCAGCCGGGCGTGCTCATCCCACTGCTGCCGATCATGCTGGCCTTTGGCAGTGCCACCTTTCGCACCTTCAGTCACGGCTTCGACTTCACGCTCGCCGAGTCGCCGGACGGGCTGCGCCTGCGGCATGGACTGCTCGAGCACCGCAGCCAGACCGTCCCTCCCGGCCGGGTTCAGGCGATCCGGCTCGTCCAACCCCTGCTGTGGCGGGCTCGGGCTTGGGTGCGGGTCGATGTGAATGTCGCGGGCTACTCCGGCGGCCGAGTTGGTCAGGGAGGCGCGGCCGCCACCTCGGTGCTTCTCCCGGTCGCTCCGCGGCGGCTGGCGCTCGACGTCATCTCGCGACTGCTCCCAGGGGTCGAGGTCGATTCCATTCCTTTCGCCGTCGGGTCGCGCCGGATGATCTGGGTCCGACCCATCACGTGGCGCTCGATCGGGTACGGCGTCACCGACACCGTCTTCGTCGCAAGGCGGGGCGTCCTCCGGCGGGAGATCGACATCATCGCCCACGGTAAAACGCAGAGCGTACGGCTGACGCAAGGGCCTCTCCAGCGGAAGCTGAGGCTCGCCACCGTCCACATCGACACGACGCCGGGACCGGTTCGGGTCCACCTGCCCGATTGGGACGCGGCCGATGGGATGCGGATCGTCGATGGGCAGTCGCGGCGAGCCAGGGCCGGCCGCCGCGCAGCCGCTCCTGATCGGTGGATGACCCCACATCGGGAGCCTTGACTCGGCCACCCGCGCGCACACCAGGGTTCGATCCGGCACGCCTTGGCTACGGTTGCGGGTGTGACGGAGTTTGCCGCACTGGATCTGCGCTCGGCAGACTTCATCGCCGATCCATATCCGACCTTCGCTCAACTCCGGCACGAGTCGCCCCGCTGGCACGAGCAGACCGGGATGTGGCTTGTTCTCAGCCACGAACACGCGAACGCCGTCCTGCGTGATCGGCGGCTTGGTCGGATCTGGCGGGATAGAGAGCCAGCCGACTACTTCGAGCCGTTCAACCTGCTCCATCGCAACCAGATGATGGAGAATGAGCCGCCGAACCACACCCGCTTGCGAGCGCTCGTCGCCAAGGCCTTCGCTCGCGGGCACATCGAGCGGCTCCGCCCGCGCATCGGGGCGCTTGTGGGGGCCCTGCTGGACCGGGTCGCAGACCGAACCGAGTTCGACTTGCTCGCCGACTATGCGGAGCCTCTGCCAGTCGTGGTGATCGCCGAACTCCTGGGAGTGCCTGAGGCCGACCGGCCGCTGTTGCGGCCGTGGTCGAACGCGATCGTGAAGATGTACGAGTATGAGCGGACCGCGCAGCGCCAAGGTCAGGCGGTGGCCGCCGCCCGCGAGTTCGCCGACTACATGCGCGGTCTCGCCCGAGCCCGGCGGGTCGAACCAGGTGATGACCTGATCTCCCACCTGGCGCAGATCGAAGACGGCGGTAAACGGCTGAGCGAGAACGAGCTCGTCGCGTCCGCGATCCTGCTGCTCAACGCCGGGCATGAAGCCTCGGTGAACGTCTTCGGCAACGGCATGGTCGCGCTGTTCAGGAATCCGGCCGAGCTGGCCCGGGTAAGGACCGATCCAGCCGTCGTGGAAACCGCGGTGGAAGAGATGATCCGGTACGATGCGCCGCTGCAGCTGTTCGAGCGGACCGCGACGGCCGATGTCGACCTGGACGGCGTTCTCGTCAGCCGAGGAGAAAAGGTCGCCGCTCTGCTCGGCGCCGCCAATCGCGATCCAGCCGTGTTCGTCGACCCTGACCGCATGGATGTCACCCGTGACCCGAACCCTCATCTAGGGTTCGGCGCCGGGATCCACTTCTGCCTCGGTGCCCCGCTCGCTCGGCTCGAGCTTCAGATTTCGGTGCCTGCGGTGTTGGCTCGCTTCCCCAGGCTCGAGCTGGCCGAGGTGCCACAGCTCCGTTCGACCTTCGTCCTGCGCGGCTACCAATCCGTCCGCGTCGCAGCAGCATGACCCACCCCACCTCTCCGCATGAAGGGCACCTTCACCCGATAGGACGGGGTGAAGGTGCCCTCCATGCCTGCCGGGATGAAGCGCAGCTCCCCCTCACCGCCGCGTCGGCACCCGAGCGGGGCCGGCCCGTGCCCTGGTGTCAGGCCATGGAGCAGGCGCTGTACGGTCCGGAGGGCCTCTACCGCCGGCCGGAGGGACCAGCCGCGCACTACCGCACCGCACCCCACGTGTCACCCTTGTTCGCCGAGGCAGTGCATCGGTTGGCGACGGAGGCCGGCCTGCGCACCGTCGTGGACGTGGGTGCCGGCCGTGGCGAGCTGCTGACCAGCCTGTACGAGCTCGAGCCCCAATTGCGGCTGATCGCAGTGGAGGTTGCCGAGCGGCCGGCGACACTGCCCGACCGCATCGAGTGGATGCCCAGGATGCCGGTCGGACTCACCGCCCTCGTGATCGCGAACGAGTGGCTGGACAACCTACCGCTCGACGTCGTCACTATCACCGCCGATGGCCCTCGGCTCGTCCTCGTGGACCCCGTGACCGGCGACGAGGAGCCTGGCCCGCGGCCCTGCGCGAAGGACCTGGATTGGCTGTCCACGTGGTGGCCGCTGCATCACGCCGACATCGGCGATCGCGCCGAGATCGGCTACCCGAGGGACGAGGCGTGGGCGACTGTGGTGAGTGCCCTTGGGGGTGGCGTGGCACTCGCGATCGACTATGGCCACCTGCGGGAGGCCAGGCCACGGATGGGAAGCCTCGCCGGCTACCGCCGCGGACGGCTCGTGGCTGCGGTCCCCGACGGATCGTGCGACATCACGGCCCACGTCGCCATGGACTCCTGCGCGGCGGCAGGCACCAGTGCGGGCGCCGCGGCGAGCCGGCTGCAGACCCAGCGGGCCGCCCTCACCACGCTCGGGATCAGCGGCATCCGACCGCCGCACGACCTGGCCCGCGCCGATCCCCGGGGCTATCTACGCTCGCTGTCTGCGGCAACGCAGGCCGCCGAGCTCACCGATGCCTCAGGACTCGGCGCCTTCCTCTGGCTCCTGCAGGAGCTTGGCTAGCGTCCCGGATCCCGACGGGTACAGGCCGTGTCCGCCGCGTCGTGATCCGCGCGTATCGTCGACAGCATCGGACGAACGGGACCAGGGGATGAGAAATGTCTGCTGAACCGACGATGTCCTCGCGCCACGACAACGGCTCTGCGCTGGTCGCGGACGTACCGACAGGCTTGTTCATCGACGGCAAATGGCGTCCCGCCAGTGACGGCGAGACGTTCGAGGTGATCGACCCGGCGACGGGCAAGCCGCTCACCAGTGTCGCCTCTGCCGCCGTGGACGACGGCCGCGATGCGGCGGCTGCCGCCGCCGCTGCTCAGCCGGAGTGGGCCGCCACCGCACCGAGAGAACGTGCCGAGATCTTGCGCCGGGCGTTCGAGCTGATGACCGACCGAAAAGATCAGCTGGCCGAGCTCATGGTGCTCGAGAACGGCAAGGCACTGAAGGACGCGGTGGCCGAGGTCGTCTACGCCGCGGAGTTCTTCCGCTGGTACGCCGAGGAGGCCGTGCGGTTGATCGGCAGCATCCAGGAAGCACCGGCCGGCACGAACAAGATCGTGGTCATCCACCAGCCGGTCGGCGTCGCACTGCTCATCACGCCATGGAACTTCCCGGCCGCCATGGCGACCCGCAAGATCGGGCCCGCATTCGCAGCGGGCTGCACCGTCATCCTCAAGCCGGCATCCGACACGCCCCTAACGGCACTCGCGCTGGCCTCGCTGCTGACCGAGGCGGGAGCGCCGCAAGGGACGATAAACGTCCTGCCCTCGCGCCGGTCCGGGCCGCTGGTCTCGGCGCTCCTTGCCGACTCACCAGTGAGCAAGCTGTCCTTCACCGGCTCCACGGAGGTCGGCCGAGGATTGTTGGCGCAGGCCTCCGAGCGGATACTCAACGCGTCGATGGAGCTGGGCGGCAATGCGCCCTTCCTCGTGCTCGACGACGCGGATATGGATGATGCGGTTGCCGGGGCAATGATCGCCAAGATGCGCAATGGTGGGGAGGCATGCACCGCCGCGAACCGGTTCTACGTCCAGTCACCCGTGGCTGAAGAGTTCTCCCGCCGGCTCGCTGAGGCCATGGCCAACCTCCGGGTGGGACCCGGCCTCGATCCGGGCACTGATCTTGGGCCGCTCGTCAACCAGGCCGGCAAGGACAAGGTCGCCGAGCTCGTCCAGGGGGCACTCGACTCGGGCGCCAGAGTCCTGTCCGGCGCGCATGCCATCGATCGGCCCGGCTACTTCTACGAACCGACGGTGCTCGGGTACGTACCCCCCGACGCCCCAATCCTGGACACCGAGATCTTCGGTCCAGTCGCTCCCGTCGTCGCCTTCGACTCAGACGCCGATGCGATCGCGCTGGCGAACGGTACGGACTACGGCCTGGTGTCCTATCTCTACACCGGCGACTACCGCAGAGGGCTGGGCATCGCGGAAGCACTCGAGGCCGGAATGGTCGGTCTGAACAGGCCGATCGTTTCCGACCCGGCCGCACCGTTCGGCGGCGTCAAGCAGTCAGGTATAGGTCGCGAGGGCGGCCACGACGGCATGCTCGAATTCACCGAGACGAAGTACATCGCTGTTGAGTGGTAGTAGCTCACCTACTGCCGGGGTGGCCTTCGCTGAGCGTCAGCGGGGCGTCGACTCCGACGGCGTGAAAGCCGCGCCGTGGGAAAGCGCCCTTCCTCAGCCTGGCGTCAGACCAGCCGGCACCCGCTCCTCTGTCATCGCCCGGTCGGTGAATACCAGCGGTTGCTCGATCTCGGTGACGATGTGCTTGACGACCTGGACATTGCCGTTGACATCCCAGACGGCGATGCCGGGTGTCAGCGCCGGGATGATCTCGACCGCCCAGCGTGGCAGGCCGAGGACGCGCCCGGTAGCCCGTGCCTCCTCCGCCTTTTGCATGTAGATCGTTCTGGTGGAGGCCATTTTCAGGATCGCCGCCGCCTCCCGTGACCCGGCGCCCTCCATGACGTCGGAGAGGTGATGAACGACGGCGACGAAGGACAGGCCGAGCCGTCGCCCGAACTTCAGCAGGCGCTGGAACAGCTGCGCAACCGACGGGCTGTTGATGATGTGCCAGGCCTCTTCGACGAGAAAGATGCGCTTCATCCGATCGGGCCGCAGCCAGGTGTGCTCCAGCCAGACGCCGACCACTGCCATCAGGATCGGCATGGCCACCGAGTTCCTGTCGATGCGTGACAGATCGAAGATGATCAGTGGCGCGTTCAGGTCGATTCCCCGAGTAGTCGGACCATCGAACATCCCGACCAGGTCGCCGTCGACGAGGCGATCCAAGGCCAGCGCCACGTCGAGTCCCCACGAGAGCACATCATCGGTCGAGACGTTCATCGCGGTCGCCGCCTCGAGTGAGGGTCTCCGCAAGGCGTCGACGACATCACGGATCAGTGGCTGGCCGCCGACCTGCTCGGCGGATACTGCTGCGGCGTGGGCCACCTTCAGCGCATAGCCGGGCCGCTCGCCTAACGAGCGCCCCATCGCCACCTCCACGATCGTGCGCAGCAACGCGAGCTGGCCGGTAGCCGTGATGGCCGGATCCAGCGGGTTGAGCTTGATGCCTCCCTGTGACCGCCCCGGTTCCAGCCGGATCGGGGTCGCTTCAAGCGCTTCGGCGATCAGCGCCCACTCGCCGACGCCGTCCTCGCCCTGCGCGTCGAGCACGACCACCTGCCGGTCGCGAAACCGCAGTTGCCGCAGGACATAGGTCTTTTCCAGCGTCGACTTGCCGTTCCCAGACTCGCCGAGGACCAGCCAATGCGGTGCGGGCAATGCCTTGCCGTACAGCTGGAACGGGTCGTAAACGTAACCCTTGCCGCTGTAGACCTCACGTCCGATGATCACACCCGAGTCCCCTAGCCCGGGCGCTGCCGACGGCAGATAGACCGCCTGCGCTTGGGAGGTGGAGGTCCGTACCGGCAGCCGGGTCGTCTCGATGCGACCGTAGACGAGGTCGGTGAAGGCCGCGGTCAGCCGTTTCATGCCCGAATCCCGGCGCCGAAGGGCAGCGTGTTGGCGAAGGCACGGTGGTGCTCCCGGTCGCACCACTCGAGCTTCAGGAACGACTTCCCGGCGGCGGCACGGATTGTCCGCTTGTCCCTGGCGAGCCTCTCCGGGTCGCGTGCGGAGACGGTGACGTAGCCCACAAGGCTCACGCCCGCGTGCCCCGCGGCCAGATCCTCACCCCGCTGATCCACCCTGCTGGTGTGTGCCCGATCGCGTGGGTCGGAGACCCGGCCGAGCTTGCTCGACCGGGCGACCTCGGCCTCGTCGTTGGTCTTCTCCGAGAGCATGCGGTCGATCGCGACGTCCGTGGGCACGAGATCCATGGTGACCGCTACTGTGCGGATCACATCCGGCGTCTGGACGAGCAGCGGGGCAAGGAAGTTCACTCCGACAGGTGTCATCGGCCATTCCTTGATCCAAGCCGTCGCATGGCACCACGGCTCGGCGCTGGCCGACTCTCTCGTCTTGGACCGCAGGAACTGAGGGCTACGCGCATCAAGCTCGGCCGGCCATGCGTTACGCCTGGTCATGGCCTCGGTGCGGTCGATCGGATGCTCGGGGTCGTACATCGAGTGGATGAGCGACGCCAGTCGCGCCACGCCAAGCGGCCTGGTCACCTTGATGTCTGCGTCCAGAAGCCTGCCGACAATGTCGGTCATCTCCCGTGCCATGACCACGGCGAGCGCCCGGTCACCGCCGCCGATGGCAGTCGCCTCAGCGGCAAGCTCGCGGCTGTAGGGCATGCACGCGGTCAAGTAGGCGCGGTGCATCTCGCTCGTGGTCGAGACGAGTTGCTGCAGGCTCGAGTACGAGTCGCGGATCCACGTCGTTGCGTCCTCAGCTCCCCGGCGCTCGACGTCCTTGGCATGGGCGTACGGATCGGTGGGCACGGTCCTCGCGATCATTTGCAGCCGCCGTACGAAGCCGTCGCCGTTGGCGACGTGGCGCAGCAGGTTGCCGAAGCGCTCGACCAGCGCTTCCTGATCCTCGGAATCGCGCAGGCCGACTCCAGGCCCCTCGACCTCGATCGTTGCGGTGACCGTGCGGCGGTCCATGTGCAGGAGCACGGCCAGCTCCTCTGTACCGAACGGCGCCGTCAGCCACCGGATCCTGCCGACCCCCGGCGGTGGTCCGACCTCGACTTCCGTGCCGTCCAGCCTGGTCCCCGCCTCCATGGCGCCCGATCGCCAGCGGGCGCGGCCGGACCGGACCAGACGCCGGTAGGTGCGGCTGATCTCGAACCAGCGATAGACCGTCCGGCCGCGGAACGGCACGTACACGATCGCAAAGGCGATCAGTGGGAACCCGACAAGGCCCGCCGCCCGCAGCGGGAGGTAGGGGACGAGGAGCCCCGTGAGCAGCCCGAGCGAGCCGCCCACGAGGAGTACCAAGAGCTCGCCGTTCTCGCGGTTGCGGCCGACAATGGCCTGCGGCCTTGCCCGGCCGATGAGGTAGGCGCGACGCCGGTGCAGTGGTTCTGTCGTCATCGGTCACCTCGAAGGTCGTGTTTGTTCGCCGCGTTTGCAGGCCGCGCTGCAGTCGTGACCTGGTCCGTGTCTGCTGCCGGTCGCGGGGCGGCGATCGTTGCGGGGGCCGCCGGGGCTGTGTGGGGGGCCGGACTGCCGGCAGTGCCTGGGCCCGAAGCAGGGTGATGGGCCGCGCCGTTCGCCTGACCGCTCTGGTGGTACGTGGCCTGCCCTCCGGGACTACCCCCGCCGGATCCGTTCCCGCCGGATCCGTTCCCGCCGGATCGGTTGGCTTCGGTCCCGTTGATGGGGGCTCCGTTCACTGCGTGAGCGGGTTGTTGCTTGGATCCGCCGCCGCGACCAGCGCGGGCAAGTCGCAGCGCTCCATGCGCGGCCATGCCAGCCGTGGCCGTCGCGACCGTCCCTGGTGTGGCGGCCGCCTTCTGTGCAGACAGCCCGCCTGGCTCGCCTCGGTTGGCATGCGTCGCCATCCCGTTTCTCACGTGTCCCGCAGGACTGGTGAAGGCAGCCGCGCCGGTTGGGACACCGCCGCCACGGTTGATCGACATCGCGGCGACATCGTCACCGAAGTTGGGCACGAACCGGTAGATGACCACGCTCGCGAAGATCGACAGGAAGAGGATCGCGAGTCCGGTCAGTACCGCCGTCAGCGAGTCGCCGTTGTCGGCCATGATCGCAGCGGCCAACCCGAGGACGATCACCAGCACCGGTTTCACCAGGACGACAGCCAGCATAATGCCGGCCCAGCGTCGAACGTGGCGCCACAACGAGCGGTCCACCAAGCCTGAATAGACGGCGCAACCGAGGATCGCGCCCACGTAGAGCATCGCCGCCCGCACGAGCAGCTCGATCCAGACGACCGCCGCCGCGAGGAGAGCGAGCAAGGACAGCACGATCAACATGATCGGCCCGCCGCCGATCGAGTCGGTGTTCTTCGTGAGCGCATCGGACAGGCTGGACAGGAACTGGGCGGTGCTGTCACCGGTACCGGCGGCGATGGCATCGGTGGCGGTATCCGTGATCGACACCAGCAGCGCAAGAGCAACCGGCGTGAAGGCGCTCGCCATCACGGCGAGCCAGAGGAAGCCGACGGCTTCCCCGAAGGCGTGGGTGACCATCTCGCCGCGGATAGCCCTTTTGATGACCGCGATCAGCCAGAGGACGACGGTGAGGAAGGTCGAGGCGCCGAAGACGATCGCGTATTGCTTGATGAATGTCGGATTGGTGAAGTCGACCGTCGTGGTGGTGACGATTGCTGCCGAGAGCTTGTCGATGATCCACGCCGCCGCCTCGGCACAGCCCTTCGCTATGGTCCCGAGCGGGTCCGTCGCGAGGTTGATCGCTGTCGATGCGCCGCCAGTGAAGTCCTTGGCGCTCTGACACGCCGTCCGCGCCGGCCCGAAGAGCAGCGAGCACGGATCAGCGGGCATAGCGCAGCTCCGCGAAATCCCTCACACCTGCCACGACGTCGGCTGCGCTCGACGCCGTCTGCAGGCCGCTGCCCGGGACCGGCCCGTCTCGCTGGATGAAGGACACCCACTTCCAGTCCTTGTCGCTCCACTGGAGCTGGACTGTTGCCGTCGTCCATGCCTCGGTCACCGGTGTAGGCGACCCGTCTCCGGCTAGCCCGACGATGCCGGTCGTCCAGACCTCGACCGTCGCCCTGCCGCCGCCGAACGCGACAAGTCTGACTCCGATCGGCGCCGTGCGGGAGATGAATGTCAACCCCTCCGGGGCTTGACCGGACTCGTCCAGCTGGTAGCCCTTGCCCACGGCCGAGAAGGCCTGGTCGAGCTCCTTGCTGAGGTCCTGACGTGAGGCACGTTCCACGATGGCGGCGACGATCGCATGCCGGCGCTCGGGGACGAACATGTCGGCGGAGCCATAGGCAACCGCGTAGTTCACCGCGGCGGACTGTGCCCCCTCCTGGGTCTTCGCGTATCCGACCGGAACACCGGCCCGTAACGCGGTTGCGCCGCCGGGCAATGAGGCCGCCGCAAGCGTCGCACGCCCGTCGGACGCCGGCGTGCTTGCGGCGCTGGACCCAGCGCTCGGTACCTCCGGCGGGGCCTGTTCTTGAGAGGCGTCGGGAGGTGCGCCGCCCCTCGCGGGGCCGACCAGGCCGACGTAGGCACCACCGGCGCTGAGCAGGACGAAGAGGGCCAGTGCGGTGCCGTGGCGTCGCCAGCCGGATCGACGCTTGGGGGTCGCTTGTGAGGTGCGAACCAGTCGGGTATGCGGGGACTCGTCGGTGAGAGTCATGGGGCACCGGCCAAGAATCGTGGCTCAGATCGACATGCCATAGACGATCGTGAAGATCGTGCCGAGGGACCCGACGATGAAGACGCCGGTCAGCCCCGCGATGATCAGGCCCTTCCCCTGCTCGGCAGCGAACGAGTCATGTAAGGCGGTCGAGCCGATCCGCTGCTTTGCGGCGCCCCAAGCGGCGATGCCGAGGCAGATGAGAACCGCAGCGGCCATGATGATCTCGACGGCGATCTTCCCTTCCCGACCAAGCTCCCCGAAGGGTCCCCAGTCAGGGGCGATGCCTCCGATGATGTTGTTGATGTCGCCGTCCGCGGCGAGGAACCGGGCCATCGCGCCCTCCTGTTCATGCATGCCTGTGACCGCCACCCGGGGTTAGGCGGCGGCAAGTGCCGTGGGTCATACCACGTTGGGGTGATAAGTATGCGTTTCTGGGCGGGACAAATTGAACGGATTTCGACCAAGATCCGGTGTCGTGATCGCCGGCTCCCGAAGGATCTCCCGATGGGCGTTCAGTCGGCCGCCGAGTCGGCCACGAAGATGCAAAACGGATGTCCGGCGGGGTCGGCGTAGACACGCAGGGGCTCCTCGGGATCGTCTGTGCGGTCGTAGAGCAGCCGAGCACCGAGGGTCAGGGCCCGTTCATGCTGGATATCGAGTTCAGCGGCCGTGGGCACCGTCAGGTCAAGGTGCAACTGTTGCGGAACCGCGCCCTCGGGCCAGGTCGCTTCCGGCAATGCAGCGACCTGTTGGAAGGCAACCCGGCGGCTCCCGGCGTCGTCCTGCAGTACCAGCCAGTCCTGACCTGCAGGATCCGGCTCGCCGGCAGGCGGTGGCTCGTCCCCTGGCCGGTAACGCAGGCCGAGCAGTCGACGGTAGAACTCCGCCAGCGTCCTGGCCTCCGTGCAGTCCAGGACCACCTGCCGCAGCCGCGGGAAGGCTGGCTTAGCGGTCATCGCGTCCCTCCTCCAATCCAGCTTTGGACCTCTGATCCGATCTCGCCACCACTACCCAACCGAAAACGCCGGCTTCGAAGCAAGATCAAGATCTCTCCTGGGCACTGAACCCGTCGATGCGTCCAACCGTCTTGAGCAATGGTGCGAACACGCGTACAAAGGACGCACTGGCATCAAGCGCACAGCATGCCTGGCCCGGCGAGACACCAAGGGGGCCCATGCGTCGGTCGTTGTGGCTCGGTGTCGCGCTGGCCGCTGCGCCCGTCATGCTCATCAGCGCGTTAGTTGTCGGCGTCGCGGCG
>DASYTV010000046.1:0-1850 GCA_036001885.1 Actinomycetes bacterium | reverse complement strand
CGCTCGCGGTCGGTCGATCGGTGTCCGTCCGGCTCGGCGGCCCGTGGCTCTGGAGAGAGCCAGTGGTCGACGGCGGCGCCATCGATGTTGCTCAGGTGAACTTCTTCGTGGATCCCGGCTACAGCGAATGGACGGTTCGAGGCCTGCGGGCAGGTCGGGCCACGCTGCAGATCAACGGCGAGGCGAACTGCCCGACCGAGGGCGATACCGTCTGCATCCTCGGAGCCAAAGTCTTCGCGGTCACCTTCGCGGTGGGCTGACCATAAGCTGACCGCGCCCATCACCTGAGCCTTCGGCGTCGACGCCCGACGCCCGTCACATGCTGTGCAGGACCGGATGGATCCAGCCGGCTTCCTCGAGTACGGCGACACACCCCTCTCCATGATCACTGGCAGCCACAGGCTGGAATCAGCCCCCGACCGCCAGTCATCGCAGCGCGGCGGTGATCACAGCTCCTCCGTGGGCGGTGCGTACGCGATCCCAAGCTTCGTGCAGAGCTGCTCCAACTCGTACTCGAAGAAGGGTGCGGAATCCTTGAGCGCCCAGCCGAGATGGCCGAAGACGTCCATGGTCACCAAGCCGTACAAGCTCACCCACGCGGACAGGAAGAGCAGCCGGGCGCCGGGGGGTATCTCCTCGGCACCCGGCAGGTTCCAGTCGAGCTGGCTCCTCAAGGCGGGCGCGATCTGGTCGTCGGCAGGGATGGGGAACGGCCGGGTGCGCCACAAGGCGACGAACAGCCGCATGAAGATCGCACCGAACCTTATCCCCGCGGCATGTGCCGGGTTGTTCGGGTCGAAGCCCTCGGGGGTGTACGTGTCCGGTCCGAAGACTCCTGGGATCGGGCTGCCGAAGAGGTGGGTGAACTCGGCCTGGTGCTCGTGGGACCAGCGCCGGAACGCCCTGCTCGCCACCATGAGCCGGCCGGCAATGTCGTCATCGGCCTCGGCGTCGCAGGCCGCCTGGATCATGTCGCTCAGCTCGTTGAAGAACATCGCGCACATGTCGGCGAGCAGGTGCTCACGGCTCTCGTAATAGCGATAGAGCGCGGGTGCGGTCATGCCCATCTCCCGGGCGATCGCGCGAAGGCTCACACCGCCCAGACCCTCCGTCGCTAGCAGCTGACGGCCAATGCTCCTGATCTCGTCGTACGCCGCGGCGCGGACACGCTCACGCCGGGATGCCGGCTCCGGCGAGCCTTCTCCCGGGGCCGCCCAGACTTGCGCCTCCGTCATGCAATACCCCTTGACCGCCGCAAACAACTAGTGCAAGAGTTTACGACGTAAACTCTGCGAACGATGCTAACACTTGTTCACAGGTCAACTGTAGCGCCGAGGACTCGCTTAGGGAGACTGCACATGTTCGCCGCACTGGGCCACTTCGCTTATCGTCGTCGACGCCTCGTCCTGGCGGGTGCGCTGCTCTTCGTCGCAGTCGCCGTGATCTGGGGGACCGGAGTCTTCGGCTCGCTCGCATCAGGCGGTTTCGACGATCCGGCGAGCGAGTCCAGCAAGGCGGCCGATGTCGCCGCGGCCACCGTGGGAAGCGGAGAACCCGACGTCGTCGTCCTCTATCGCAGCGCGGATCACACGGTCGACGACCCGGCGTTCCACACCGCGGTGGAGCAGTCGCTCGCCGACCTGCCGTCCGATGCGGTGAGGCAGACGACGACCTACTGGTCCTCCAACGCACCGCAGCTCGTCTCCACCGACCGACATTCGACCTACGCCGTCCAGCTCACCGCGACCGACGACGCGATTGCCAACGACCTGTACAAAGAGATCGAACCGCAGCTGCGCGACGCGCCGGCTGGCTACACGGTCGAGCTTGGCGGCAACCGCGCGCTCTTC
>DASYTV010000045.1:0-6276 GCA_036001885.1 Actinomycetes bacterium | reverse complement strand
TCGTCCACCACGCCGACGTGATCGCCCTCAAAGGCGACTCCTACCGACTCAAGGACCACGACCTCGGCCGCATCCCAACCCCGACCGAAGACCGGCCATGACAACCAGCAAGGGGTTCATTTTCAACCGTCGCCTAGGGGTCCACCTTCAGCCGTCGTTGACACGTTGGACGGAAAGCTCGTGCTGCCGGCCGGATGCGTCGACTCCTTTGCGCATAAACACCAGGTGGCGCCCGGGATCTCCTGCTCCAACGGCGACGCACCTGATCAGTCACTATGCGCCGGCGTTGCAGGGGCGGAGTCCACCGATTCGGAGGAGGGCCTTGGTCGTCTTGGACGTCGGCTATGGTGCCCGTGACCGGTCCCAGGGCTGCCGCGTTGGCTCGATGGGAGCAAATCGGAAGGAAATTCGTCCCCAGGGTGGGAAGTCAGCCACCACAGCACGCTCCGTGCGGCACGGATCTCATCCCAGGTTGCTCGCCCCTGCCATTCGTCGGGGCACTCGGTCTGCCATTCGATGTCCTGGCGGGTTGGCGGTCCTTTGTCCCAGTCCATCAGGGTGATCGGGGTGGGTCCGTCTCCGGTGAGTGCCCACCGCCAGGCAAGCGCTACCGGTCCGGAGGGGTCGTGGTCTGCCATGTCCCTGGACATGACGAACTCGGCCACGTCGTGGCCCTTGGTGATCGCGGGCGGCAGCGTGGCGGGGATCTGCGGGAACATCGTGACCACCTCGGTGTCCAGAATGCATCAGCCGGCTGTCAGGAGGCGGCCTCTGGCGCGTGGTCGCGTTCCCAGGCTTGCACCAAGACCCTCGCCGAGGGTTTGATCACCGGCTTTGGAGGCTGCAAGATCGCGTCCCTCTCGGGCGTGCCGAGCGCCGGGAAGGCCAGTCCGAGATCCTCGTAGTCGGGATCCTCGGCCGGGATGGTCATGCTGTTTCGCTCGGCGAGCTTCTCGGCGAACGCCGTGCGGTGAGCGGCGAGGTCCTTGATCCACTCGCCGATCTCGCCGAGCTTGGTGTCGGGGGCAAGCGCCAGCTCGGATTGTTCGGCCTCGGTGACCGGCTCGGGTTCGGCTGACCGCAGTGGTTCGAGGTGCTGTCCCGGGTGACGGCGGCGAAGCTCGCTGTCGGCGGAGATCGCCAGACGGCGGGGTTGTTCGGTGATGGCTTCCCATTCCCGGCGGTCCCGTTCGGTCATCTCGAAGATCATCTCTCGTGATCGGTAGGCGTCGGCCATGGCCAGATACGAGGCGGCAAGCACCTCGTTGGCGGCGGCCGCGTCCTTGTGGCCGCGCTTTCGGTTTGCCTGCGCCAGGGCGTCCCGGCGTATGGCCTGCAGCTCGGCGTCGTCGGCACCCGTGCGGGCCTGTCGTAGCGCGCTGGTGACGTAGCGGGGGGCCCATGCGGTCTCGGTCCGGTAGCTATCCCGCATCAGATGCAGCGTCCCGTCGGTCAAGCTGCGGACATCCGGGCCGTCGGCCGGGCCTAGGCAGGCGAACGCCTCATACCAGGCCGCCCGCCTGTCCGGATCGTCGCTTACCGGCTCCGGCCCGATCGCCTCGATCGGGTGGTCGAATCCGGACAGCTCCCGGTAGGCACCGATCGACGCGGCTTTGCGCTGCCAGGCCAGCCGGTTCAACGGCTCGTCTGGAACGGGACCGAGAGCGCGAATCGCCCACTCTGGCTCGTGCTCAACAGCGTGTTCGCCGATGCGGTCCTTGCGAGCATCCATCGCCAGTGCCAGTTCCTGGACGTACGCCTGATGCTCGGCGCGGACCCCTGGAACGAGCTCGCTCCAGGGCGGCTGTGGAAGCGGGACCATCCCTGCCACGCGCCGCCTGATCCTGGCGTCCACCACGCTGGCCACATCGTGAACGCCGACAAGGTCGCGTTCTCCGATAGCGGTGGTGAGCACT
Organism: Actinomycetes bacterium; assembly: GCA_036001885.1. Classification (GTDB taxonomy): domain Bacteria; phylum Actinomycetota; class Actinomycetes; order JAKEEW01; family JAKEEW01; genus DASYTV01. The sequence continues at coordinate 4,360 of DASYTV010000045.1, read as the reverse complement.
TCCTGGGGATCGAGCCCGGCCAGCTGCGCGGTGCGCAGGGTGCGCCACAGCCACTTGGCTTGGTGGCCGAGGTCGCCGCGGTAGCCCGCCGGCAGCGTCCGCATCGTCATCTCGTGGTAGCGCTCAGCCTGAGGGGCTGACGTTTCCGATTGCCACTGAGCGTGCAGGATCGCCAGGTTGTCGGAGGCCGAGAAGCTCAGCTCTTGGGTCTCGAGCGCGGACAGCTCGGCGCCGTCGCGTTCCAATACATCGGCCAGCACCCCTACGGCTTCACGGCCCACTTGTCTCTGTTCGGGCAGGACTTCGCCGACGCGCTCCCTAGTGAGTCGTTGGAACCGCCCCAACTCCGGCGCGGGCCTCGCCCCTGGCCTCGGATCTGCCAGCTTCGGAGTGACGGTGTACACGAGGGCGAGGTTGGTTTCCGTGCCTCGGGAGATCCCGACGTAGGCCTGCTGGCGTGTCTCACTCCCAGTGATTAGCTGCATCCCGGTGTGAACGGTCCGGCTTTGGGCGGCGTGGTCGGTTACCGCGTATCCCAGCTCTGCCAACTCGTACGCGCCGTACAAAAAGGCGTGGTCGGTCCACCGCCGGCCGCCGGTCTGGGGGTCGACGTCCAGCGCGCGACGAACCACAAGCCTGTCCTCGACGATCTCCTCGATACGCAGCAGGTCGCCATTGGCCAGGGTCCGGTCCGGCTCCCCGGCGGCGGTCGAGTGGTTGTTCTTGGTGCAGACGATCAGATCCCCGACACTCGCTTCCTGGCCGTCCGCGATCTGTACCGAGGGTCCTCGGGACACCAGGCCCAGATACTTGAGCTCGCCGCGGATGCGGCGACACAGCTCACGTCGGTGGGCGTGGTCCTGCGCCATCAGCAGGACGTCCTTGCCGTCAAGGGTCAGCGCCACGTAGCGCCGGGCGGCCTCCTCCATCATGTCCTCCGGCTCCCCGGCGAGGATTCGGCCATGAGCGTCGTACTCTGCCAGCACCGAGGTGTCACCGGCGCGGAATCGCAGCGACGCCTCGCGCTCCCATGCCGCGCTGAACCTGACCGGTTCGGCCAGCTGGGCGTAGCCAAGTCGTCGCGCCAGCAGGCTCATCCCGCCCCCGTTCTCCACCGCCTGGAGTTGCTGCGCGTCCCCGGCCAGCACAAGCTTGGCATTGCGTCGGGCTACGTACGCCACAACGTCGGCCAGATCCGGGTTGCTAATCATCGATGCCTCGTCGGCGAGCACCAGGTCCCCGGGACCAATCTCGACTCGGCCGCGAGCCCCACGGCGGCCAGGCAGGTGCCCGAGGAACCGGGCGGTGTTGTACGAGTCCGGCACGCCCGTCGCGAGCGTGTTTCGGGACGCCTGCGAGGGGGTGAGTCCGATTACCCGACCCTTCCCCGCGTGGGCCCATGCCCGCCCGGCCTCGATCAGCGTGCGGGTCTTTCCGCTGCCGGCCGGTGCATTGATCACGACGACACTCCGGCTGGAGGAGAGCGCCTCGTGCGCTGCTGCCGCCTGGTCCATCCGCAGCCCAGTCTGCGTAAGCTCCGCGTGCGCGGTAGAGGCGTGCCCGCGCAGCGCCGCGTCGAGCTGCGCCATGCTTGCGCCGAGGAGCCGCGCCGACTCCTCGCGCGAGAGGTGCGGCGCACCGTTCGCGCCAGCCTGCGCGACCAGCCGCTCCTCCATGGTCAGCTGCACGCGTGTGGCGTACCGCGTGCCGCCGTGACGCTGGAAGATGCTCCGGCCGTCCGCGCGGATGAGATCACGCGGGACCGGCACTGCCTCCAGGGCTTCCAGGCACGCAACATCCTCGAACTCCGATCGCAGGGCACGGTTGGCCAGCTCCTCCAGCAGCCGCGCTGCCCGCGCGGGCTCGATCCCGGTTCGCGGCAGCACCCGTCCCAAGTGCTTGATCAAGTCAGCTCGGGTAAAGGTACTCCGCTCCCGGTGGGCCACGGCCAGCGCCTTCTGCACCGTACGCTCCATGTCGGCCACAGAAAGCCCGTCTGCGCTGCGGGTCGCGGTCGCGCCGTCTGCGCCGAGCCCCCACGCCGACCGCGCAACGGACGCGAGGGAGATCCCCAGCGTGGCCGCTAGTTTCGCCGCCCAGCCCTCGCGCAGCGCGTCCCAGTCGATCGCTCCGTCGTCCTTCCCCTTGCGTGTGAGCAGGTTCGCCCTCTCCTGAAGTTCGCCGGTCTCGCGCTGCGACGGCTTGCGCCCGTACCGCTGCTCAAACTCGGCAGCTAGCCTCTGCGTCGTCGCGTCGATATCGGCGCGGCGCGAGCTGAACACGCGCAGCAGCTCCTCCGGGATCCCGGCGATCTCGAACCCGCGACCGTCCTCGCGGGCTGTCCACTGCACGCCGAACCGGCGGGTCAGGGTCTCCTCGAGGTGCTGGGCCACCACGCTGCCGACCGCGGCCACGTGCTCTTGGTAGCCCAGCGAGTCCGGTGCCCGCCACTTCCCATCCATTGCCGTCCGGCAGATGTGGGCGACCTGCGAATGCACGTGCAGCTGCATGTCCCCGTCCCGGGAGGTGTGCTGCAGCCAGTGCGCCACCGCCAGCTCGGCCTCGTGCCACTGCCCGGTCTCCCGGCCGTCCACCCGCCTCGCGTGAGACCCGGTGCGGGTGTACCCGGCCTCTCGCTGGAAGTAATCGAACCCGGCCCACACCGCCGCATAGATCATCCGGTCCATCTCATCCAGCAGCCCGGCCCAGTACGCCTCCCCGGCAGCATCTCCCGCGAGCCGTGCCAGCCGCGCGTTCTCCCCGAGCGAGGCGTGAAACACCGAGATCGACTTGGAGAAGCTCACCGTCAGATCCATGTACAACGGCGACAACCGGGCCCGCTTCGCCGCCTCGATCCGCAGCTCTGCCACCCGCTCCGCCGTCGCGTGCGGCTCGGCCGCAAGCAGCTCATCACGGACCTCCCGGTACCGCTCCCTCGCCTCCGCGAACCGTGGCGGCCGCCCCAGCCGCGCCCCGTCCGGTGCCCTGCGCTCACCGAACAGCAGGTCATACGGCTCCCGGTCAACCCGCTGCCCGCGCGACAAGCCCAAGGCCTCAGCGCCAGGGCCCCACCACCTGCCAGGCGGCTCCCCCGCCTCGAAGGCCTGGATGTAGTAGTCGGCCGCCCGCGCCGATCCCACGTTCTTCCAGACGTAGTCCAGGTCATAGCCCTTGGCGATCGTCGCGACGACGGCCATCGCGTCACCTCCCCCGGAGGGCTGAACCGACCATGATCATCAGATGGTGCAAGGGTGTGCAGCGGAACAGATCATTGGTTCCAGGGTGGCAGGAGCCGGGGTCAAGATCAGCAACCGAGATCAGCTAGGGGACGGGAAACGAAAGCCCTGGGACACCCTGAGAGCAGGAAGGATCCAGCGACGCGGACAGGCAGACAGACCATGGATGGCTGGAGCTGTGGCTCCTCGATCAGACCAGACCGCGCACGCGAAAGCCCAGGCGACTCGACCGCCTCGACGGACGGAAGCGCCGCAGCCCGCGACCGATCCAGCGCCGGCCGGCGTGTTGAGCGGTGTCGAGCCGGCCCACCCATTGGGGCGTCGGCCATCCACGTCGCGGCCGCTGGGTCAGAGCCGAACGAGCTGCGGCCGTCGGGTACGAGCCTGTTGGTCGTGCGTATCGCAGCCATCCTCACCGCGGTCCCGGTGGTGGTGTCCCTCGTGGTCAGCGACCGCGATTGGCAGGGTGACCTGCCGCAAATATCTCGCACTCATCACCGCAGCCGGTGGTGCTGTGATCGCGGCCACACCCACCTTCCGCGCGCTCGCCAGCCGGATGACCGGCGCACAACGCAGGCAGGACGAGGAAGCAGTCCATGAGGCGCTGGCCAGCTCGGACGGAGCTTCGGCCAACCAATGACCGAGCATCCGATGGACGGATGCGGCGGCACGGAGGAGGTCATGGCAGCCTGGCCGCGATCAGTTTGACACGATGTACCGGCCGCGTGGATCGCCGATAATCAGGCGCTCAAGGTCACTGACCGCGTCGCGAACGAAGACGGTCTCGACACGCGTGCACTGTCCGTCCGCCCGACGGGCGATCTCCGCACCCAACAGCGAGGGCGCGCGTCGTATCGGGTTCCCATCCTGGCTGACCGGTGGTCGCGCCCGAGTTGGCTGATCCGGGAAGACCCGCAGAAGTGCCGAACTCTGAATCCCGCGTAGCGACAGGCACGCGTGTGCCCGGCGGGCTCGATACGAACGTTACAAGTCTCGGGCGAGCACAGCCTCGACGCAGCCGCCCATCTTGGCCCGCTTGCCGCGGCTGGCGCCGCGGAGCAGGATCCCCGCGCCTCGACACACATGACCGCGATAATTCAAGGCCTCGGCATTGACGCCACGGA
>DASYTV010000044.1:0-1897 GCA_036001885.1 Actinomycetes bacterium | reverse complement strand
GTAGCCACCGGTTTTCTGGGCCCCGGTGCGTTCGCGACCGACGACTGCTGGGCCACCTACCACGAGCTGAAGGCAAGGGGCGTCGAGTTCATCGAGGAACCTGAGGAGCGGTTCTATGGCATCGACGCTGCGTTTCGGGATCCCTTCGGCAACCACTGGCGGCTCACCCAACGGAAGAAGGTCGAGCTGCCCGGCTAGAGAACCCAGCAGTGCGACACCCGTGGTCGCCTCCAACTAGTGGAGACGGCACCGCTCGGTGGCCCTCGCCTCGACGGGCGAGCTGACTGTTCTCGTCGCAAGAGAGGGCCATCAGGCGGTGGCGATCCCGTATGCGAGGATCAGCAGTCCAGCTGCGAGGGCTACCGCACCTGCCGTCGTCGCGGTGTTGCCGCTGGACCATTGTCCGGGCCTGCCAACCAGCATGTGCAGGAACATCCCGCCGGACTGCGCGATGACCCCGACGGCCAGCAAGACACAGACGGCCCACCGCGCGGCACCGCTGAGGTCGGCTTCGTCTAGGAAGGAGAGTGCCGCGAGTGTCATGACCAGGAGCACTCCCGCATGGGCATGACCTGCACGGAAGTAGGTCCGTTGAAAATCGTTGAGCTTCCCCGCCGTCATGAGCTGCAACAGGGAGAACCCCCCGAACATGACGGTCGGAAGCGACACGAGAACGATGACGGTGAATACCTGGACAGGCTGGCTCATCGGGGCTCCTCACAGACGTTCTGACTGCCCGCAATCATTTCGGCGCGTGGCGCGCACGAGGCGTTCGACGCGCCCAGGTCATTGCCGGATAGCAACCGGTCGCGGTGGTCATGCCATCGACGGGTACAGCCGTCGCTGGTCATAAAGCGCGTGTGATCACCAATCCGGGGGGGATCCGGCAGACGGGGCCGGCGTCGGCCTCGGTAGCTCAGCGAGGCGCGCTCCACGGAGCGTTGCGTCACCGGCGCGACTGCCCGCTTAGGTCAACTGCAAATCAGGAGTAGCTGCCGTAGACGACGACCTTCCGGCCGATCGGCGTCTCCTGGAAGATGTAGTGGATCTTTGGGCGCAACACGCGCACGCATCCGTGGCTGGCCGGGTATGCCTTGACCAGGTCGTTGGAGATCGAGCCGTGCAGGGCGATGCCGGGTCGGTCGCGCCGGAAGTAGATCGAGTCGTACATCTGCGCTCCGCTGTAGATGCTGCTCGTGTGCCAGCCGGCCCACTTCTTCCAGACGTAGCCGGTGCCATTCGGCGTTGCGTACCCCGGCTTGCCGGTCGAGACCCAGACGATCCGGCGGTACTTGTGGTCGACGACCTGGTAGAGGATCTGGCAGGTCTTGTTCACGTAAAGGCCGTTCGAGCGCGAGGTGGTTGGGCGTGATGTCGCCGAGAGCACCGAGGCGGTGTCGCGGCTGGTCAGCGTGTACCTGCCGATCCGCAGCCCGTGCGTCTCCCGCCACGCGCACAGCGCCTGCCGCGTGCGCGATGTGATGACACCATCCACAGCGCCCGGGTTGTAGCCCAGCCTCTTCAGCCGATACTCGACGCGGTATGCCGTCGAGGCCGCCTGTGCAGAATGCGGCACAGCGATCAGCATCCCGGCGACGCGAGGATCGCGGTCACGAGGACGGTCACCCATCTGCGAACAACTGCGAAGGCGTGGCCGGGCGCTCGGTCTCGATCGGTACGCACCTTTCATCCCCTTCAACTTGATCTGTCCTATCTTGGGGACGCACTGGGGCATGTTCGCGTTGCGTCTACCACGCGGCCCGGTGCTAAGGGTCCGAGGGCCCGCGCCACCTGCCGGACCTACGAGATCGACGCATCCCACTCGTGCAGATCGCCGGCGTCGACCGCCTGCTGCAGGGGATCCATGGTCCCGGTCGTCTTGTCCGCACCGAACACC
>DASYTV010000043.1:0-7058 GCA_036001885.1 Actinomycetes bacterium | reverse complement strand
GTTCGGGGACGGTGAGAAAGCGTTCGACGGCACGGTCGAAGACGGGCGCCAGCTTGCCGTCCCCTCGCAGCCGCTCTATCGCCCTGCGGTCGCCGCCGAGCACCACCGCATCGAGCCGGGCTACCTCGGGCAACAAGATGCGGGCGATCACGGCCGCCGCGTCGGCGAGTGACTCCCGAGCCTGGCCGGCACGGCGGCGGGCGAATCGCTGCTGCGACCAGCCTCCAGCCTTCGACCGGCCGTGCACTAGCGCGCGGCCGACCTTCGAGGACACCAACTGTGATCCCTGGAAGACACCGGCGGCATGCGCACCGAGCCGTACCAGTAGGACGCCCACGATCCGTTCGGCCAGCGCATGCTCAACCAAATCGCCGATGTCGAGGCCGACGCTCTCGTCCGCGTCGACCTTCACCGGTGGGAAGGCCGGCTCGATCCGGGCTCGCACGCTGTCGCCGGCGAGGAGGATCCACCGCTGGGGAGACTTGTCGGTCGAGGTGACGCCGCCGTGCCGCTCCGCGAACCCCTGGCACCAGCGCATCAGGCGCTCGGGCATGACTTCGATCGTCTGCTGAGTTCCCATGGCGGCCCGCCGAGCCACGCCCATCGGAGATGCTTCGGCCGAATTCGGGGTCAGACGTTGAAGCCGAGGGCACGCAGCTGCTCACGGCCCTCGTCAGTGATCTTGTCCGGACCCCATGGCGGCATCCAGACCCAGGTGATCCTGAAGTCCTTGACGAGGCCGTCCAGCGCCATCTGCGTCTGATCCTCGATCACATCTGTCAGCGGGCATGCCGCAGACGTGAGCGTCATGTCGATGGCGGCCACGTTGTCCGACGAGATCGTGATGCCGTAGACCAGACCCAGATCGACGACGTTGATGCCGAGTTCCGGGTCGACGACATCGCGCATCGCCTCGGTGACGTCCTCGACGGACGCGGGCGTGTCGACCGCCGTCATGACTCAACCTCCTCTGCTGCCGACTCCGCGCCGTCGCCTGCGGCGCCGGAGCCGTGGGCTCGCGTGCCAGCGCGTGCGAGCGCCTGCGTTGTGGCGTCCTTCCAGGCCATCCAGCCGAGGAGCGCACACTTGATGCGTGCCGGGTACTTCGACACCCCGGCGAAAGCAGCCGCGTCGCCGAGGATGTCCTCGTCGGGCTCGAGCTGCCCCTTGGATGCCATCAGCTCTCCGAAGACCTCTGCGGTCTTCATCGCCTCGCCGACCGTCCGCCCGATCACCAGCTCGGTCAGCACGGATTCCGACGCCTGGCTGATCGAGCAGCCCTCCGAGTCGTAGGAGACTTCCTCGATCCGGTCGCCGGCGAGCCTGACCCGCATTGTCACCTCGTCACCGCAGACCGGGTTGACATGCCGAACCTCGACATCGAAGGGCTCCCGCAGCCCCTTGTTCTGGGGGTTCCGGTAGTGATCCAGGATGATCTCCTGGTACAGCGAGGAGAACTCAAGCATCAGTCGTTGATCCTGACCATCGGGAATCGGCTCTAAGGGGCATCGACGACAACACCGCGATCACCCGAAGAACTTCCTGACCTGCCGAAGACCCGCGATGAGCGCGTCGACCTCGGCGAGGGTGTTGTAGAGGTAGAACGACGCACGTGTGGTCGCGGGCACCTCGTAGCGCAGGCAGGCCGGGCGGGCGCAATGGTGCCCGACGCGGACGGCGATGCCCAGCTCGTCGAGCACCTGGCCGACGTCATGCGGATGGATGCCCTTCATGGTGAACGAGATCGTGCCGCCCCTGTTCACCGTCCACACCGGCCCGATCACTCGAAGCCCAGGCACCGTAGCGAGGCCGTCGAGGGCATAGGCGGTCAGCGCCACTTCATGTGCCCTGATCTCGTGCATATCGATGGCGGAGAGATAGTCCACCGCGGTGCCAAGCCCGATGGCCTCCGCGATTGGTGGAGTGCCGGCCTCGAACTTGTGCGGGACCGGGGCGAAGGTGGACTCGGCCATCGTGACGGTCTCGATCATCTCGCCGCCGCCGAGGAACGGAGGCAGCGCGTCGAGGAGCTCGCTGCGCCCCCAGAGCACGCCGATCCCGGTCGGGCCGCACATCTTGTGCCCCGTGAAGGCGTAGAGGTCGACCCCCAGCTTCGACAGGTTGACCGACATGTGCGGCACCGCCTGCGCTCCGTCGATGAGGACGAGTGCACCCATCTCGCGGGCCCGCTTCACGATCGGCGACAGCGAGTTGACCGTGCCCAGCATGTTGGACTGGTGGGCGATAGAGACCAGCTTCGTCCGCTCGTTGATCAGAGACTCGAGGTCGGTCAGATCAAGTCGGCCCTGATCGGTGAGGCCGAACCAGCGAAGCCGGGCTCCGGTCCGCCGGCAGGCGAGCTGCCACGGCACGATGTTGGAGTGGTGCTCCATCTCGCTGATGACGACCTCGTCGCCGGGACCCAGGCGAAGCCGCGGGTCGTCCGCGAGACCGCTTGCCAGCGTGTTGGCGACGAGGTTGAGCGCCTCGGTGATGTTCTTGGTGAAGATCACCTCGTCCCGTGAGGGCGCCGTGACGAAGCCGGCGATCTTGGTTCGGGCATTCTCGTATGCCTCGGTGGCCTCGGTGCCGAGTTGGTGGACGGCGCGGGCGATGTTGGCGTTGTGCCGCTCGTAGTGATCGGTCATCACCTCGAGCACCTGCCGAGGCTTCTGCGAGGTGTTAGCGCTGTCGAGGTAGACCAGCGGCTTGCCATGGACAAGCCGATCGAGGATCGGGAAGTCCTTGCGGATCTCCTCCGGCAGCAGCCGGGCGTGCCCAGCTGCGACGACGGCGTCGTAGGCACCGCCTGGCGGGACTCCCGGCTCCAGCCCGCGAGGCTCCTGATGCTCGTCGGCGGGGACGGCCCCATGCGACGCGGAGTCTCCAGGGTGCAGGTCAGCCGGCTGTGCCGCGGACCTCCTGTCGCGCCGGCTTGGATCCACGTCCGCCTTGCTCGCCGAGACGTCCTGGGTCATGACACCGTCGCCCTCGCACCAGGGACGTGGGTTGCTTCTGCAGGTTGGGGCTTCGCCGGAGAGAGGAACCGCTCATAACCCTCTGCCTCAAGCGCCTCGGCGAGCTCAGGCCCGCCCTCCTGGACGATCCGGCCGTCGATGAAGACATGGACGAAGTCTGGCTTGATGTAGCGCAGGATGCGGGTGTAGTGCGTTATCAGCAGCACGCCTACCTCGCCGGTCTCGCGGACCCGGTTGACCCCGGCGGCGACCACCTTGAGCGCATCGATGTCGAGTCCCGAGTCGGTCTCATCGAGGATCGCGATGCGGGGCTTGAGCAACTCAAGCTGCAGGATCTCGTGGCGCTTCTTCTCCCCACCGGAGAACCCCGCGTTGACGTCCCTCTCGGCGAAGCTCGGGTCGATGGACAGCCCCTCCATCGCCTCCCGCACCTCCTTGACCCAGGTCCGCAGCTTGGGTGCTTCACCTCTGGTCGCGGTCGCCGCGGTGCGAAGGAAGTTGGAGACGGATACCCCAGGCACCTCAACGGGGTACTGCATCGCGAGGAAGAGTCCGGCACGGGCTCGGGCGTCGACGCTCATGCGAAGCACGTCCTCGCCATCGAGGGTGACCTTGCCCGCGGTTACCTTGTACTTCGGATGGCCCGCGATGCTGTACGCGAGGGTCGACTTGCCTGAGCCGTTCGGTCCCATGATCGCGTGGGTCTCACCCTGACGTACGGTCAGGTCGACTCCACGCAGGATCTCCGTCGGGCCCCCCTCGGCCTCGACGGAAACATGCAAGTCATGGATCTCGAGCGTGGTCACGTTCTCTCCTCGGCGACGGCGCGGTGGGGGTGGGCGGCATCGGCGGATGTCGTCCTGCCGCTCCCAGCGGCCGACACGTCGATGGGACGGATCTCTACCGGTCCGCTGCGAAGGGAGCGGGACAGCTCGTCCTCGACCTTGGCAAGCAGGCGCTCCCTGACCTCGGGCACACCGATCCGGGTGACCAGCTCGGCGAAGAACCCGCGGACCACCAGCCGCCTGGCCTCGTCCTCCCGGATTCCCCTGGCCTGCAGATAGAACAGCTGTTCGTCGTCGAAGCGGCCGGTCGCGCTCGCGTGGCCGGCGCCGACGATCTCGCCCGTCTCGATCTCGAGATTCGGTACGGAGTCGGCCCGGGCGCCGTCGGTCAGCACGAGATTGCGGTTGAGCTCATAGGTATCCGTGCCGACGGCCTCCTTGCGGATGAGCACGTCGCCGATCCAGACCGTGCGCGCCGAGGCGCCTTGCAACGCTCCTTTGTACGCGACATAACTACGGCAGTGCGGCTGCGCATGGTCGACGAAGAGCCGGTGCTCGAGGTGCTGGCCTTCATCGGCGAAGTAGATGCCGAGCAGCTCCGCATCACCGCCGGGCCCGTGGTAGGCCACCTGCGGGAAGAGCCGCACCAGCTCGCCGCCGAAGGTGACCACCACCGACCTAAAGGTGGCGTCCCGGCCGAGCGTTGCATAGTGATGGGCCAGGTGCACGGTGTCGTCGGCCCAGTCCTGGATGCTGACGAACGTGAGCCTCGCGCTCTCGGCGACGTTCAGCTCCACGTTGGCGGCGTAGGTTGCGGAGCCCACGTGGTCGAGGACGACGACCGCCTCCGCATAGGGCTCGACGTCGATGACGAGATGCCCAAAAGCGGGCTCGGGACCGGCGGAGCCACCAGACGTGCGAATGACCGTGGGCGCTGAGGCTTTGGTGTCACGCGGCACGGTCACCACCAGGGCCTCGCTGAACGATGCCCAGGCCAGCGCGGCCACTCGATCCGTGGGGGTCGCGGCCCGACCGATCCGAGGATCGGCGCGGTCCACGACCTCGACCTTCACCTGAGGTGCAGCCTCGATCTCTGTCTGCAACGGCTGACCCGGTTGCGGGTCGCGCTGGTGCAGGCCGCGCAACCGCCGGGTCGGGGTGAAGCGCCACGCTTCCTCCCGACCCGACGGAATCGGGAAATCTGCCGGGTCGAACGACGCGAATGAGTGCAGCGCGCTGCCCGTTGAGGTACGCCGGTGACCATCGTCTCCGTGCGTATGCGGTGCGACCGTCACCCCGGACGTATTGATCGTCTCGGTCACGGTCAGCCCACGGCTCCTTCCATCTGCAGCTCGATCAGCCGGTTCAGCTCAAGGGCGTACTCCATCGGCAGCTCACGCGCGATCGGCTCAATGAAACCGCGCACGATCATCGCCATCGCCTCGTCCTCAGTGAGACCGCGGCTCATCAGGTAGAAAAGCTGGTCCTCGCTCACCTTCGAGACCGTCGCCTCATGCCCCATCGCGACGTCGTCCTCGCGCACGTCCACATAGGGGTAGGTGTCCGAGCGGCTGACCGTGTCGATCAGGAGTGCGTCGCACTTGACCGTCGAGGCGCTGTGGTGCGAGCCGGGCTGGACCTGAACCAAGCCACGATAAGACGTCCGGCCGCCGCCTCGAGCCACTGACTTGGAAATGATCGTCGACGACGTGTGCGGCGCCGCGTGCACCATCTTGGCACCGGCGTCCTGGTGCTGGCCCTCGCCGGCGAACGCGATCGACAGCGTCTCGCCCTTGGCGTGCTCCCCCATCAGCCAGACGGCCGGGTACTTCATCGTGACCTTGGACCCGATGTTGCCGTCAATCCACTCCATGGTCGCGCCCTGGTGGGCGATCGCACGCTTCGTCACGAGGTTGTAGACGTTGTTCGACCAGTTCTGGATCGTGGTGTAGCGGCAGCGAGCGTTCTTCTTGACGATGATCTCGACGACGGCCGAATGGAGAGAGTCCGACGAGTAGATCGGGGCGGTGCAGCCCTCGACGTAGTGCACGTAAGCGCCCTCGTCGACGATGATCAGCGTCCGCTCGAACTGGCCCATGTTCTCGGTGTTGATCCGGAAGTAGGCCTGCAGCGGGATCTCGACGTGCACTCCCTTCGGCACGTAGATGAAGGACCCGCCGGACCACACCGAGGTGTTGAGCGAGGCGAACTTGTTGTCACCGGCCGGGATGACCGAGCCGAAGTATTCCTTGAACAGGTCCTCGTGCTCGCGCAGACCGGTGTCGGTATCCAGGAAGATGACCCCTTGCGCCTCAAGATCGTCACGGATCTTGTGGTAGACCACCTCCGACTCGTACTGGGCGGCGACGCCCGCGACCAGCCGCTGCCTCTCCGCCTCGGGGATGCCGAGCTTGTCGTAGGTGTTCTTGATGTCCGCCGGCAGCTCGTCCCAGCTCGTCGCCTGCTTCTCGGTCGAGCGCACGAAATACTTGATGTTGTCGAAGTCGATGCCGGACAGGTCTGCGCCCCACGTCGGCATCGGCTTCTTGTCGAACAGCCGCAGTCCCTTCAGCCGCCGTTCCAGCATCCACTCCGGCTCGTTCTTCCGTGCTGAGATGTCCCTGACAACGGCCTCGGAGAGGCCGCGTAGAGCACCCGCACCGGCGACATCGGAGTCTGCCCAGCCGTACTCATAGTGGCCGAGACCCTCGAGCTCGGGGTGCACGGTGGTGGTCATGAAGAGGTCCTCTCTGCGGAGCGCAGCTTGATCTCTGGTATGTAGGTGGTGCAGACGCCGTCGCCGTGGGCGATCGTCGCAAGCCGTTGCACGTGGGTGCCGAGCAGCCGGGCGAAGACCTCGGTCTCGGCCTCGCAAAGTGCGGGGAACTGCTCCGCGACGTGGGCGACCGGGCAATGGTGCTGACACAACTGCTCGCCGCCGCGTCCCGGCGCGGGATCGGCCATGGCCGCATAGCCGTCCGCGGTCAGCCGCTCGGCGAGGACAATGGCCTTGCGCTCCGGTGGCGCCGCGTCCACGACTGGCCGGTAGCGATCCTCCAGCTCGCCAACTCGGTTCCTGGCGAACTGTGCCACGAGCTCGTCGCCGCCGGTCTCCCTGAGGAACCTGAGGGCGCTGGCCGCCAGGTCGTCGTACGCCTGGAAGAAGGCGTCCCTTCCGGAGTCGGTAAGGGCGAAGACCTTCGCCGGGCGCCCGCGCCCGCGGGGCCCGTAGAAGCGCTGGTCGCGTGCCTCGATGACTCCATCGGCGAGCAATGCGTCGAGGTGCCGCCGGATC
>DASYTV010000042.1:0-21183 GCA_036001885.1 Actinomycetes bacterium | reverse complement strand
CGTGGGGCCGCAACCGTTCCGCATAACCCACGTACTCCTCGACGATCGCGTCCACCGCGATGGCCCGGCGGTTGTAAACCTTCACGAGGAGTTGGTTCTTCTGCTCGAGCGCACCGTCGACCTTCTGCCTGAGGATCTTCGGGTCGAAGACGTCCTGGACCCGGACACCTAGCCGATTGACCTTGTCGGCGTAGGTCGGGCCGATCCCGCGTCCAGTCGTGCCAATCCGGTTCTTGCCGAGGAAGCGCTCGGTGACCTTGTCGATGGTCCGGTGGTAGGGCGTGATGAGATGGGCGTTCGCCGAGATCAAGAGCCGGGAGGTGTCGACACCACGAGCGATCAGAGCATCAATCTCGTCGAAAAGCACCGCGAGGTCGATGACCACGCCGTTGCCGATCACCGGTGCGCAGCCCGGAGTGAGGATTCCCGACGGCAGCAGGTGGAGGGCGTATCGCTCATCTCCGATCACGACCGTATGACCGGCATTGTTGCCGCCCTGGTAACGCACCACATAGTCGACGGCACCGCCGAGCAGATCCGTGGCCTTGCCCTTGCCCTCGTCCCCCCACTGTGCGCCGACGAGCACGATCGCGGGCATCTCGGCTCCCTAGTGTCACAGTCAAACCCGGCGGTCAGATCCAGCCGCGGCGTACCGCCTCCATGCCGGCCTGGAACCTTGTGGTCGCCCCCAGTTCCTCGAGGAGGTCGGCCACCCGCCGCCGGACAGTACGCAAAGACACGCCGAGGTGCCGCGCGACCGCCTCATCCTTGCCGCCCAGCGCGAGAAGCTCCAGTGTGCGCTTGCGCTCCTCCTCCGTGAGGCGGTAACCAGGACCAGCGTGCAGGGTGAGGCTTTCTGACGGACTGCCCAGCTTCGGCACCGTCACCGCCTGGGTCCATAACCGGTCGAACAGCTCCCGGAAGGTCGCCACGATCGCCGGGGCCCGGACAACGATCTCGGTGTCGGATTCCCGATCGTAGGACGCGTCCACGAGCACTGCCTCGTCGCCGAACACGATCATCCGGGTTGGCACCCGCGGCGCGATTCGCGCCTCTTCGCCGCGGCCTACCCACACCCGGATCGCCTCGAGCTCGCCGTCGTCATCGAGAGCACTCAGTGGATAGACGGTCCGCATCCGGCGGCCGGCCGCCATGATCTGCGTGCCTACCGCAAGGAGGTAGGGGAAGCGCGGGTTCCGGCTGCGGCGGACGAATGAGCAGACCTCGCCGGTCGTCGTTCGGCACAGGTCCTCGATCACGGCCACGACCTCAGCGCCGGAGACGACATCGACGGGCACGGGTGTCCATCGCTCAGCCTGGCCCGCCAAATGCTCCGCCGTGAAGTCAGGCACCGCTGTACGCGCCTGGTGGACCTGCTCCTGGCGCTGCTGCAGACGCTGCTGCTCTGCCGAGACCAGGCTCTCGATCGCTGAGTTCGGCGGCGGCGCGAGATAGTTGCCGTCGTCGGTGACACGTAGCAGCCGAATCCTCAGGAGCGGCCGCGCGGCCTCTGTTACCTCGACCGGTTCCCAGTCGAGGATACGAGCGAGCTCGTCCGCATCTCGCTGGGGATGACGAAGGACAGCCCGGTAAAGACGCTCACTCCTCTCGTCCACACCCCACGGCGCAAGCGCGTGCCTGTCGGTCATGACCGGCTCCGAATCATGGGCTGCGATCATTGCCTTGGCATCTTATGGCCACTGGCATCTAATGGCCAGACAAGTGGGGTCATCATCGGGCATGCTTCGTCAGGCAGGCTTCGCGGCTGGTGGAACCGCGGCAGGGGACGGTTCCATCGGCCGCGATCTGTTCACTAGGCGGCGGGGCGTTCAGTGCAGTCTGGTACCAGCCGACCGCAGGTCGGTGCAGGCTTCTACGACGCGGGGCGCCATCCCGGCCTCGGCCAGCTTGCCGTAGGTACGCGGGTCATATGCCTTCTTGCTGCCGACGTCGCCGTCGACCTTCAACACTCCGTCGTAGTTCTTGAACATGTGATCGGCGATGGGCCGGGTGAAGGCGTACTGAGTGTCGGTGTCGACGTTCATCTTGACGACGCCGTAGTCGAGGGTCTCCCTGATCTCCTCCAGCAGCGATCCTGAACCGCCATGGAAGACCAGATCGAACGGCTTCTCCTTGCCGACCTTGGCGCCCACCGCCTCCTGGATCTCTTTCAGAATGGCCGGCCGCAGCTTGACGTTGCCGGGCTTATAGACCCCATGGACGTTGCCAAATGTGGCGGCGAGCAGATAACGGCCCTTCTCGCCCGTGCCCAGCACGTCGGCCGTGCGCTCAGCGTCAGCGGGCGTTGAATAGAGCTTCTCGTTGATCGCTTGGGCGATGCCATCCTCTTCGCCACCGACAACGCCGATCTCCACCTCCATGACGATCTTCGCTTTGGCGCACTCGGCCAGCAGCTCGTCGGCGATCCGGAGATTCTCCTCGAGCGGTACGGCCGAGCCATCCCACATGTGCGACTGGAACAGCGGCTCCTCGCCACCGGCAACGCGCTCCTGCGAGATCGCGATCAAAGGTCGCATGTAGCCGTCGAGCTTGTCCTTGGGACAGTGATCGGTGTGTAGCGCAACGTGGACGGGATAGTTGCGCGCGACCACATGGGCGAATTCGGCAAGCGCAACGGCGCCGTCGACCATGTTCTTGACGGTCGCGCCGGAGAGATACTCCGCACCGCCCCAGGAGATCTGGACGATGCCGTCGCTTTCCGCCTCCGCGAAACCGCGCAGTGCGGCATTCAGGGTCTGCGAAGAGGTCACGTTGATCGCCGGATACGCGAACGCGCCCGCCTTGGCGCGGTCGAGCATCTCGGCATAGACCTCAGGCGTCGCAATCGGCATGGTGGTGCTCCTCGTGGATCGGGGCTACGCCACGCAGCGTATCGCCGCTCAGAAACGCGCCGCAGACCGAGGCGGGTACCCTCGTCGGGTGTCCTCTACGCTCGCGCTCGGTCCCGCCTGGCTTGATCCACAGTCGATGATCGACACATTCGGCCTGGCCGGCATCGTCGCCATCATCTTCGCGGAGTGCGGGCTCCTGATCGGTTTCTTCCTCCCCGGTGACTCCTTGCTCTTCACGGCCGGTCTCCTCGTTGCCGGCAAAGGTGCGCTCACCTTGAATCAGCCGCTCTGGCTGGTCTGTCTGCTGGTCTCGATCGCCGCCGTCGCAGGGAACCAGGTGGGTTACGCCATCGGCCGCCGCGCCGGTCCGACGGTCTTCAACCGCCCAGACTCACGATTCTTCAGGCAGGAGTACGTCGAGAGGACCACCGCGTTCTTCGAGAGGTACGGCGGCCGCGCGATCATCCTCGCGAGATTCGTGCCCATTGTTCGAACGTTCATCACCGTCGCCGCTGGTGCCGGCCGGATGAACTACCGGCGGTACCTCACCTACACCCTCATCGGTGCGGTGTTGTGGGGAACCGGGGTGACCGTGCTCGGCTACTTCCTCGGCCAGGTCGGTTTCGTCAGGAACAACATCGAGCTGATCGCCATCGGCATTGTCCTGCTGTCCGTCATCCCTATCGTGATCGAGATCTCCCGCCACCGCTCACGTCCGGGCACCCATGACGAGGCGCACGTGCACGCTCCGGCGTCCAGGGACTGAGATTCCAGGCAGGCCGGCATGGAGACGGCTCGGGAGACCCTCCTTGCACTGATCAAGGCAAAGGCGATCGTGCACGGGCGAGTGGTGCTCAGCTCGGGCCAGGAGGCCGACTGGTACATCGACCTGCGCCGGATCACCCTTGACGGGGAAGCCGCACCGCTGGTCGGCCGAGTGATGCTGGATCTCACCACGGACATCGGATATGACGCGGTCGGCGGCCTCACCCTCGGTGCAGATCCGGTCGCGACCGCGATGCTGCATTCGGCCGCGGCCACCGGGGGGCGCCTGGATGCCTTCGTCGTACGGAAAGCCGGTAAGGAGCACGGCCTGCAGCGCCGCATCGAGGGTCCCGAGATCGGCGGCCGGCGGGTCCTCGCCCTCGAAGACACCTCGACGACAGGTGGATCTGTGCTGACCGCGGTGGAGGCTCTCCGCGAGGCCGGCGCGCACGTGGTGGCGGTCGCCAGCCTCGTCGAGCGCGGTGCAGCGCCCGCTCTAGCCGCTGCCGGCCTCCCTTACTGGTTCGCGTACACCCTCGATGACCTGGGGATCGGCGGCTAGCAAAGTCGGGGCCGCTATCCGCGGCGACGGCGAAGCCAGATCACCACACCCATCAAGCCGACAGCCGTGAGACCCATGAGCATGGCAACCGCAGGCGGGAGCGGCCAGACCCGCCGCCCCTGGTCGGCGAGCAGGTCATCGTCACCGGCACCGGTCATCTCCAGCTCACGGCGAGGCGCATGGAAAGGCGTCGCAGGCACCTCGACGGGTGGCGAGGATGCCTGGCCGGTGGTGCCCGGGCTGGGTGTCGCGGGCACCTCGGTGACGAGACCGCCCTCTGGCCCCGTCTCGGGCTCCGTCTCGATTCCGTTGGTCATCGCGCCCGCACCGATGCATTCGCCGAACCGGGCGAACAGCCGCCGAAGCGCATCCTCGAGCACCGCCGGATCCAGCGAGCCAAGCCTCCCGGTCACCGAGATGTCCGCCTCGATGCCAACGCGGGTGGATTCACTCTCACCGGAGAGAGACATCGTGAGGGTGCCCTTCGCGATGCCGCTGCCCCTGACCTCTTGGCCGTCGAGGTCGAGCCGGACCGTATCGGCAGGGCTGACCGTAGCGGTCCCGCGGTAGGTGACCGTCGTCGAACCGACCCGCAGGCGGAGCCGGCCGCCGTACTCCCCCGGCGCGAATGTCTCCACCGTCAGCCCGGGAACACATGCGGTGGATCGATCGGGGTCGGTCAGCAGAGCCCGAACCGTGTCCACCGGAGCTGCCACTACGAACTCGTGCTGCACCTGCATGCTGCCCTCCTGTGCGAGTGCTCCGTTGCACGGTAGCGCCCCGTCAGATGACTCTGATGCCGCGTCCGAGCCAAGTGTGCCGTGTCCGAGACACTAGAAACGCCGAGTAAGCGCCGTAACGATCCAGCGCGGGGACATCCGGCTCAGGGTTGCCAGGACGCGGTACCTCTTCGAAGGGATGCTGAGGATACGACCGCGCTTGAGATCCCGAAGAGCGTCGTCCACCACTCGATCCGCGGAGAGCCAGAGCATCCGCGGGCCGCGAGTCCTGATACCGGCCCGTTGCTGGAATTCAGTTCTGGTATATCCCGGCAGCACGGCCATCACCCGGACGCCGGTCCCGCGCATCTCGACCGCGAGTGCCTCGCTGAAGCTCGTCACCCAGGCCTTGGCGGCGCCGTACGTGCTCTGGGGGACGTATGACCCGACCGAAGAGACGTTAACCACCGCGCCTCGACCCCGATCGACCATGCCGGGGAGAGCTGCGCGGGTGAGGCGCTGCACGGCTCGTACGAGCACGTCGAGCAGTCGCTCCTGCTCGTCGATCGTGGTCCTTAGGAAGCGCCGGCCAAGGGTAAAGCCGGCGTTGTTCACTAGCAGGTCGACCGGGCGCTCCGGATCGCTCAGTCGCGCCTCCACCCTGGCCAGCTGGACGGGATCGGCCAGGTCGGCTGCTATCACCTCGACGATGGTGCCGTGCTTGGCGGACAGCTGGTCGGCGAGTTGCTGCAATCGATCGGCATCTCTGGCCACAAGGACGAGCCCATGTCCGTCCGCCGCCAACCGGCGGGCGAAGGCGGCGCCAATGCCGCTGCTTGCGCCGGTGACAAGCGCGGTCGATTCTCTCAGCGGCTGACCAGCCACCAGATGACCAGGCCGATGGCGACAAGGACGACAAGCGCAGGAATGAGCCGGCGCAGGACCGGCACCCCGGCCGTGCTGAGCAAGTCGATGGCCTCAGGGCTTGGCCGCTGGGCGGTACTCGGTCGCTCGGCGGTACTCGGCGGCTCCGTGACGCGCGCCGGGTCCGCGGCTTCTCCGGCCGCCGCCGGCGTCGTCGCCTCGGCAGCACTGCGGTCGGGAGGGACTGTCGTGGCGGCGTCGGCGGCCACGGCCTCGGCCGCCTGGGTCTCGGCAGCCGGGTCCTCGACCGGGCGCGAGGACTTCCCGAGCACCTCGGTGGCAAGACACTGTGCGAATTGCCCGATCAGCTTGCCGCCCACCTCCTGCATGACACCACGGCCGAACTGCGCCGGGCGACCGGTCACGCTCAATGAGGTGGATACCACGACTCTGGTGTAGTCGCCTTCGTCGTGCAGCTGAGTACGGACCGTCGCGCGAGCCGTACCGGTGCCGCGCGTCTCCCGTCCTGAACCGCTGATCGTCGCCAGATGCTGCGACTCGTCCTTCTCCTCGAACCGCGCCGTACCGTGATAGGTCATCATGATCGGGCCAACCTTGACCTTCACTGCGCCGGTCATGTTGTCGCCGTCGAAGCTCTCGAGGGTGGCGCCAGGCATACAGGGGGCGATGCGCTCGACGTCGAGCAGCGTCTTCCACGCCTCGTCGACCGTGACTGGAACGGTGAACTCGTGTTCGAACTGCACAGCTGGCTCCCCACTCTCGCAAGCGCGCAGGCCTTCGTCGAAGCCGCGGTCTGCCGCCTCCTCGCGTCACGGTCAAACCTTAAGGATCTCCTCGATTCAACCCGAATGTGGCCACAGTTGCACGAGGGGCACCCTCACACGAACCCGGGAGACAGGAGGGGCACCTTCTCCCCAATCTATGGGATGAAGGTGCCCCTCATGCGATTCATGAGCACTCAGGCCGCCGGGCCGGCGGCCGCGGTCACCGCGCGCCTGGTCCGCGCGCGGGCCAAGTGCTCCCGGTAGTCGGACTTGGCGTGCAGGTCGCTCGGTGCGGACGCGCCGACCGCGGCCTGGTCGGCTGCGCGGCCGATCGCCGCGGAGTCCGACACCGCCACTCCGGCCAGTGCCTGCTCCACCGCAGCCGCTCTGACCGGTGTTGAACCCATGTTGGCCAGACCGATTCGGGCCTCGGCGATCTGACCGTCAGAGCGACGGACGGCCGCGGCTACGCCGACGATGGTCCACGCCTGCACCACCCGGCGAAACTTCTCGTACCGGTAGCCCCAACCTTCGCCGAGGACGGGGACCCGAACCTCGACAAGTACCTCATCGGGTTGGAGCGCGGTTGACAGGTAATCGGCGAAGAAGTCACGCGCTGGGATGGACCGCCTGCCGGACGGGCCGGCCGCGACCAGAGTCGCGTCCAGCGCGACCGCGATCGCGGGCAGGTCCCCGGCGGGGTCGGCATGCGCCAGCGAGCCACCGAACGTGCCGCGGTGGCGTACCGCCGGATCGCCGATGGTTGCGGCGGCAGCGGCAAGGAGCCCGCAACGCGATCTGACGAGGTCCGACGACGCCACCTCGGCGTGCGTCGTCATCGCGCCGACGACCAGCTCGCCGGCTTCCTCCCGTACCCCCTGAAGCTCGTTCAGCCGACCGAGGTCGACGAGGACCGAAGGGAAGGACAGCCGCAGCCGTAGCAACGGCAGCAGCGATTGGCCGCCGGCGAGCACCTTTGCCTCGTCGCCGGCCGCCAGGGCCGCGACCGCTTCGTCGACGGAGCCGGGACGTACGTAGTCAAAGGCGGGGGGAATCATGCGGCACCTCCCGTGGTCGCGCCGCGCGCATCCTTGATCGCTCTCCATACCCGCTCGGGCGAGCAGGGCATCCTGATATCGGTGACACCGAGGTGCCGCACGGCATCGATGACCGCGTTCACTACCGCCGGCGTCGACGCGATCGTCCCTGTTTCCCCCACCCCTTTCACACCGAGCGAGTTGGTGGTGGACGGCGTGACCGTACGGTCGAGCGTCCACGGCGGCAGGTCAGGCGCGGCAGGGACGAGATAGTCGACCATCGTGCCGCTGACCAGGTTGCCGTCGTCGTCGTAGACCGCTTCCTCATAGAGCGCCTGGGCGACGCCCTGGGCAACACCGCCGTGGACCTGGCCATCGACGATGACCGGATTGACCACAACGCCGACGTCATCGACCGCGACGTAGGACCGCAGCTTCACCGCCCCGGTTTCGGTGTCCACCTCAGCCGCGCACAGGTGTGTTCCGTGCGGGATGGAGAAGACATCCGGATCGTGGATTGCATCGGCGCTGAGGACGGGCTCGACACCTTCGGGCATGCTGTGCGCCGCGAAGGCAGCGAAGGCGAGCTCCTGGATCGACTTCTGGGACTCGGGCGCCCCTCGCACCCTGAACGCCCCGGCCTCGAACTCCATGTCACCCGGGTCCGCCTCGAGCAGGTGTGCGGCGACCTGCCGTGCCTTTTCGACGACCCGTTGGGCCGCCTTCTGTATCGCGACACCGCAGACGGCGAGCGACCGCGAACCGTAGGTGTCCAGTCCGATCGGCGCGGTCAGCGTGTCCCCGTAGATCACGTCGATGTCGTCGAACGGTATGCCGAGTTCGTCGCTGGCGAGCTGAGCGAAGGTGGTGGCGTGGCTTTGCCCGTGCGGGGACGTACCGACGACGACCTCGGCCCGGCCGGTCGGCAGGACTCGGATGGTGGCTGCCTCCCAGCCACCCGCCGCGTACCCTGTTTCGCCGAGCCAGCGGGACGGCGCGAGCCCACACATCTCGGTGTACGTCGAGGTCCCGATCCCGATCTGTACGGTGTCTCCGCGCTGCCGCCGCTCGGCCTGCTCGGTGCGCAGCTTGTCGTACTCCAGCAGCGCCAGCGCCCGCTCGGTGGCCGCCTCGTAGTTGCCGCTGTCGTACTCGAGCCCGGCGATCGTCGTGTACGGGAACTCGCTGTTGGTGATCCAGTTCCGCCGCCGGAACTCGATCGGGTCCATGCCGAGCTCAGCGGCCGCGTCGTCCATGACCCGTTCGATGACGAATGTGGCCTCCGGCCGGCCCGCGCCGCGGTAGGCGTCCGTGGGTGTCTTGTTGGTGAAGATGCCCTGACAGGTGAGGGTGTGCGCCACAAACTTGTAGATGCCTGGGTACATGTAGCGGCCGAGCAGCGGGATGCAGGGGGTGAGCAGCTGGAGATAGGCCCCCATGTCGACCGTCAGATCGACCTTGAGGCCCTTGACCACGCCATCCCTGGTGACCGTCATCTCCACGTCCTGGATCAGGTCACGGCCGTGGATCGTCGCGAGATAGCCCTCGCTGCGCGACTCTGTCCATTTCACCGGCCTGCCCAGCCTGCGCGCGAGGACCGGAACGATGATCTCCTCGGCGTAGACCTCGAGCTTGGACCCGAAGCCGCCGCCGACATCGGGGGCGATGACCCGGATCTTCTGCTCCGGCCAACCCGTGTTCAGCGCGAGGAAGATGCGGACGAAGTGCGGGACCTGGGTGGCGCTCCACACGGTAACCTCACCGGTGGCCGGCGTCACTGTCGCGACGACCGAGCGGGGCTCCATCGCATTCGGGATCAGCCGCTGGTTGATATAGCGCCGGCTGAGGGTCAGCACGTCCCCCTGCTTCGTCGCCTCGTGGTCGCCCCAGTCCTCGCGATAGGTGAAGCAACGGTTGTCCGGCACGTCGTCGTGGACGAGCGTCGAGCCGTCCTGCTGAGCCGCCGTCATGTCGACGACCGCGGGCAGGGGGTCGTAATCCACCTCGATCGCGTCCAGCGCGTCGGCTGCGGCGTAGCGGTCCGTCGCCACGACCAGAGCGACGCCGTCACCCACATAGCGGGCCTTGTCGGTCGCCAGCGGCAGGTGCGGTGGGCTCTTCATGTCCGCTGACACGATCCAGGCCGTCGGAAGTGTCGACCAGGAATCGGCGAGGTCGGCGCCGCTGAACGCGGCCACCACCCCCGGGCGCTCCTTGGCCGCCGAGACGTCAACGCGAGCGATGCGAGCGTGTGCCATGGGGCTGCGCAGGATCGCGCAGTAGAGCATGCCTGGCAGCTGGATGTTGTCCGTCCAGGTCGTCTGGCCGGTCACCAGCCGTGCGTCTTCCTTGCGCAGCATCGGCTGGCCAACCGCAGCCGCCGGACGGTCGGCTACCTCGGTCATGCCGACACCCCCTCTGGTACTCCCGTGGTCGCCGATCCGCCGTCCGACCCGGCCCGCATCGCGGTCCCGGCCGTCCTCACCGCCTCGACGATGTTGTGGTAACCGGTGCACCGGCAGAGATTGCCTTCCAGGCCCTCCCTGATCTGCTCGTCGCTCGGGTCCGGGTTGCGGCTCAGCAGATCGACCGACGCGAGAATCATTCCCGGCGTGCAGTAGCCACACTGCAGGGCGTGGCATTCATGGAAGGCCTGCTGGACCGGATGCCACTGGCCGTCGTTCGCCAGCCCCTGGATCGTTGTGATCGCCGCACCGTCCGCTTGGGCAGCGAGGACCGTACAACTCTTCACGCTCGAGCCATCGAGCAGCACGGTGCACGTGCCGCAGTTGGACGTGTCGCAGCCGATCGGCGTACCGGTCTTCCCTAGCCGGTCCCGCAGGTAGTGCACGAGAAGGAGACGGGGTTCGACGTCGTCCTCGTGCCTCACGCCGTCGACCATGACGCTGATCTGGACCATGCGCCCTCCCAGCGAGCCGCAGTAAAGGAGCCACGCACGAAGGCGCTCGCCACTGCTGGCACGCCGCACCGCGCAAGTCGGGGATCGCATGGTGACGTAGCCATACAGGGAGGAAAGCACCACCGAACGGACCCGTACGGCACACAACCTATGCGTCCGGCCGCCCCACGTTAAGAGGGTCCGGCCGAGTGGGGTTGCTGGCGCTGGGGCTGCTGCGGTCCGGAACGGATGTCGAGAGAGTCTTTCGCGGGGTTGAGATCGACGATGACCGTGTCGCCGTCCTTGGCCTCGCCCGACAGCAAAGCGCGCGCCAGCTGGTCACCGATCGCGGTCTGGATGAGCCGTCGCAACGGCCGAGCGCCATAGATCGGGTCGTAGCCGGTCAGCGCCAGCCATTCCCTGGCCGCGGAGGTGACGTCGAGTGTCAGCCTGCGCTCGGCCAGCCGGCGAACGAGGCGGGCGACCTGCAGGTCGACGATCGCGGTCAGCTCTTCGATCTCGAGTGCGTGAAAGACCACGATGTCGTCGAGCCGGTTGAGGAACTCCGGCTTGAACGACTGCCGGACGACGGAGAGCACGAGGTCCTTGCGGGCGGCGTCGTCCAAGCCCGGGTCCATCAGGTGCTGGGAGCCGAGGTTGGAGGTCAGGATCAAGATCGTATTTCGGAAGTCGACGGTGCGACCCTGTCCATCGGTGAGCCTCCCGTCGTCGAGCACCTGCAAGAGGATGTCGAAGGCCTCCGAGTGGGCCTTCTCGAGCTCATCGAGCAGAACGACGGCGTACGGGCGGCGGCGAACCGCCTCGGTGAGCTGACCGCCTTCCTCGTAGCCGACGTATCCGGGCGGCGCACCGACAAGCCGAGCGACCGAATGCTTCTCTGAGTATTCGCTCATGTCGATGCGCACCATCGCGCGCTCGTCGTCGAAGAGGAAGTCGGCGAGCGCCTTGGCGAGCTCAGTCTTGCCCACGCCGGTCGGGCCGAGGAAGAGGAAGGAGCCGGTTGGCCGATCGGGATCCGCAACGCCCGAACGAGCTCGGCGCACGGCGTCCGACACGGCGCGAACCGCCTCGGCCTGCCCGACAACTCGGTGGGCGAGCTCGTCCTCCATCCGCAACAGCTTCGCCGTCTCCCCCTCGAGCAGCCGTCCGGCCGGGATTCCGGTCCACGCCGCCACTACGTCGGCGACGTCGTCGGGACCAACCTCCTCCTTGACCATAGGTGCGACGGCAGCGTCGTCGTCGGTAGCAGCAGTGGCCTCCGCGAGCTCGCGCTCGGCCGCGGGGATTTCGGCGTAGAGCAACCGGGACGCGGTCTCCCAGTCGCCGTCCCGCTCGGCGCGTTCCGCCAGCCCGCGCAGGTCATCCAGCCGCTTCTTGAGCTCACCGACTCGGTTGAGGCCTGCCTTCTCCCGTTCCCAACGGCCGGTAAGCGCGGCGAGCTGCTCTTGCTTGTCAGCAAGATCCTTGCGCAGCCTGGTGAGCCGTTCCAGGGAGGCCGGATCTGACTCCTTGCCAACCGCGAGCTCCTCCATTCGCAGTCGATCGACGGCACGCTGCAGCTCGTCGATCTCGACAGGGCGCGAATCGATCTCCATTCGCAGTCGGGAGGCCGCCTCGTCGATCAGGTCGATCGCCTTGTCCGGGAGGAAGCGCGCGGTGATGTAGCGATCGGACAGGGTCGCGGCGGCCACGAGAGCAGAGTCGGCGATCTGGACCTGGTGATGGGCCTCGTACCTGCCCTTGAGCCCGCGCAGGATGGCGATGGTGTCCTCGACGGATGGCTCACCGATGAGGACCTGCTGGAACCGGCGTTCCAGAGCTGGGTCCTTCTCGATCCGTTCGCGATACTCGTCGAGCGTGGTCGCGCCCACCATGCGCAGTTCCCCGCGAGCCAGCATCGGCTTGAGCATGTTGCTCGCGTCCATCGCGGATTCGCCTGTTGCTCCGGCGCCGACGACCGTATGCAGCTCATCGATGAAGGTGACGATCTGCCCGTCGGATTCCCTGATCTCGTTGAGTACGGCCTTCAGCCGCTCCTCGAACTCGCCGCGGTATTTCGCCCCCGCGACCATCGCGGCCAGGTCGAGAGCCACCAGCCGCTTGCCGCGCAACGATTCCGGGACGTCGCCGGCGACGATCCGCTGGGCCAAGCCCTCGACAACCGCCGTCTTGCCGACACCGGGCTCACCGATGAGGACCGGGTTGTTCTTCGTCCGGCGGGACAGCACCTGGACAACCCGGCGGATCTCGCTGTCACGCCCGATGACGGGGTCTACCTTGCCCGCTCGCGCCTCCGCGGTGAGATCGCGGCCGTATTTCTCCAGTGCCTGGTATGTGCCCTCCGGGTCAGGTGAGGTGACTCGCGCAGCCCCGCGGACCGTCGTGAAGGCCGCCTGTAGCCCCTCCGGGGTGGCCCCATGCCGGCGTAGCAGATTCGCCACCTCGCCGCCATCCGTGGCCAGGGCTACCAGGAGGTGCTCAGTGGAGACGTACTCGTCGTCCATGTCGGTGGCCAGCTTCCCCGCCGCGTTCAGGACAGCAAGCAGGGGCCTGGCGACCTGAGCCGAGGAGACCGTGGTGCCAGATGCACTCGGCAACCGCGCAGCGAACTGCTGAGCCTCCTCGCGCAGCGCGGTGCGATCGGCATTGACCGTGTCGAGCAGCGGCGCGGTCGTGCCGTCGGCCTGGCTGAGCAGCCCGAGCAACAGGTGAACCGGCTCAACCTGTGGATGACCAGAGGCCGTGGCGCGCTGGACCGCGCTCGACAGCGCCTCTTGGCTCTTCGTCGTCAGTTTGTCCATGTCTGCGTGGTGCCTTCTGTTGCTGGTGTCCTGTGTTCGAGGTCCTTTGACGGTGACCGGGCCAGCCCAAAGAGACTTCGGACGCGGGGCACTAGCGTTCGAGTTGGGGACGGCGGGTGCTGAGCTGGCCGAGCATGGCCGCCGCGGCCGATAGCGTCTGCACGAGGTCGGTCTCCAGTGCCACGACCCGCTCGCGAAGAGCGGCGACCTCGTGCTCCAGTTCGAGGATGCGTTTGATCCCGGCGAGGTTGATGCCTTCGTGCTGGGAGAGCCGCTGGACCTCCCGCAGCATGAAGATGTCCCGCGACGAGTAGCGGCGGCCGCGGCCGGCCGTACGACCGGGGGATACGAGGCCCATGCGGTCGTACTGCCGCAGCGTCTGCGGATGGAGGCCGGAGAGCTGCGCTGCTACCGAGATCACATAAATCGGCGCGTCGTCGGTCAGCTCGAATGGGTCGCGCATCTCTCATCCTCCCTGCGCTGATGAGGACATCCCCAGCCCCTGGCGTGGGTTGTGGTCCACCGTGGCCGTCCGGTAAGCCTCCAGCGCCTCTCGCGCCGTGCCGTCAAGCTTCTGCGGCACGGCGACCTCGACGGACACCAGCAAGTCACCGCGGCTGCCGTCGCGGCGCGGCACCCCCTTACCACGAACCCGGAACGTCCGGCCCGAGGCGGTTCCTGACGGAATCCGCAGCGTGACCGGCGATCCACCCAGGGTCGGCACCTTTACCTCGGCGCCGAGCGCCGCCTCAGGGAACGTCACCGGCACGGCCACTGTGAGGTGGTCGCCCTTCCGACCGAAGAGCTGGTGCTTCTTCACGTGGACAACGACGTAGAGGTCACCGGATGGGCCACCGTTCTCGCCCGCTACTCCCTTGCCCTTGAGCCGGATCCGCTGCCCGTCCGACACGCCGGCCGGGATCCGCACGGTCATGTTCCGCGAGCTAGGCGCCCGACCCGACCCATGGCACGTCGGGCACGGGTCGTCGACGACCAGTCCCCGGCCGCGGCAGGCACGGCACGGCTCAGCAAAGGCGAAGCCGCCCTGATTCGCAGCGACCTGACCCGTACCCATGCACTCAGGACACACTCGCGGAGTGGTCCCTGCCCTGGCGCCCGTCCCTGAACAGGAGCGGCATGGCTCGTCGCTGGTCATCCGGAGCGTGGCGGTCGCGCCGTCGACCGCCTCGGTGAACGAGATCGCCACCTCGGACTCAATATCTGCGCCGCGGCGCGGCCGGGCGGCAGCACCAGGGCGGCGTATCCGGTCACCGAACAGCCCGCCGAGCAGATCGCCCAGGCCACCGGCTCCCGCCGTACGGTTACCGCCCAACAGGTCGCCGTAGTCGAAGGGCGCGCCTTCGCCGGGACGGCCGCCTGCGCCCCCGCCAGGGAACCGGAACCCGGAGCCGAAAAGCCGCCGCGCCTCGTCATACTCCCGGCGTCGCTTGTCGTCAGAAAGGACGTCGTAGGCCTCAGAGATCTCCTTGAAACGCTCCTCGGCAGCGGCGTCCCCCTTGTTCGCGTCCGGGTGATATTTTCGCGCCAGCTTTCGATAAGCCTTCTTGATATCTCCGGCGGACGCATCCTGAGGGACGCCGAGCACCTTGTAGAAGTCCTTCTCGAGGTAGTCCCTCGTGCTCACCGACGTCCCTCCTCTCTGTCCTCGTCAGCCGCCCGTCCGCTGCCGGCGGTTATTCCTCATCGGCCGAGATCTGCGAGACCTCAGCGGGCTTGTCGCCCGTGACCTCACCGCCGCTCGGGTCGTACGGCTGCGGCTCGGCGACCGCCACCCGGGCGGGCCTGATGATCCGCTCACCTATCCGGTAGCCCGGCTGAACCACGGTCACGCAGGTCGGCTCGGAAACGTCGGCGGAGTACGAGTGCAGCAGGGCCTCGTGGACGGTCGGGTCGAAAGGCTCCCCGACCGAGCCGAAGCTCTCCAGCCCGAGCTTCTGCACCACCCGCTCGAGGGATTCGGCAACGGCCTTGAACCCACCCTCGAGTTCGCCGTGATCGCGCGCACGCCCGATGTCGTCAAGCACGGGCAGCAGCGCGGCGAGGACGACAGTGGTCGCTTGGGCCTTGACCGCCTCTCGGTCCCGGTCGACCCGCTTGCGGTAGTTGGCATATTCGGCGGTCACTCGTTGCAGGTCCGCGGTCCGCTCGGCCACGGAGGCCTCCAACTCGGTGATCCGCTTCTCGGCCGCCGCGCGTTGCTTGTCAGCCTGCTTGTCGGCTTTGGCCCCGCCCGCCTTGCTGCCGGTTTGTTTGGCCGCTCTCGCTTTCGCGACCCCGGCAACCGCCGCCTGTGCGGCACGACCGGGGGCCGCGCCACCGGTCGGGTCCCTGACCTGACCGGTGCGCGGGTCGATACGCCGTCGATCGTGGATCACAGGTCCTTCGTGCTCCTGCTCGGATTTCGCCATGTTCGCCCTGCCACCTCGACTTGCCTGGAGCGAAGCCGCTATTTCTTCTCGTCCTCGTCGACGATCTCGGCATCCACGACATCCTCGTCGGCGGAGGCGGAGTCACCGCTCGCGTCGGTCTGAGTCGAAGCCCCCGCGGACTGTCCGGACTCTCCAGCCGCCTGTTGGCTCTGCGCGTAAATCGCGGCACCGATCTTCTGGCTGACCTCGGCGACCTTTTCACTCGCCGACCTGATCGCCTCGATGTCGTCGCCGTCCAGCGCCTTCTTAAGGTCCGTGATGGTGGCCTCGACCTCGGACTTCACGTCGTCAGGCACTTTGTCGGCGTTGTCCTTGAGGAACTTCTCGGTCTGGTAGGCCACCGCCTCACCCTGGTTGCGCGTTTCGGCAGCCTCACGGCGCTGGCGGTCCTCCTCGGCATACTGCTCGGCCTCGCGCATCATCCGGTCGATGTCATCCTTGGCGAGGGCGGAACCGCCGGTGACAGTCATCGACTGGGCCTTGCCCGTGCCGAGATCCTTGGCGTGCACGTTGACGATGCCGTTGGCGTCGATGTCGAAGGTGACCTCGATCTGCGGCAGGTTGCGCGGAGCAGGCGCGATGCCGGTGAGCTCGAACATGCCGAGCTTCTTGTTGTACGCCGCGATTTCGCGCTCGCCCTGGTAGACCTGGATCTGCACGGAGGGCTGGTTGTCCTCGGCGGTGGTGAAGATCTCCGACCGCTTGGTCGGGATCGTCGTGTTTCGCTCGATCAGCTTGGTGAAGATGCCGCCCTTGGTCTCGATACCCAGCGACAGCGGGGTCACGTCGAGCAGAAGGACATCCTTGACCTCACCGCGCAGGACGCCTGCCTGCAGGCTTGCACCTACGGCCACGACCTCGTCGGGGTTCACCCCCTTGTTCGGCTCCTTGCCACCGGTCAGCTCGCGGACCAGGTTGGCCACGGCTGGCATCCGGGTCGCGCCACCGACGAGGACTACGTGGTCGATCTTGCCCACATCGATGCTGGCGTCCTTGATGACGTTGTGGAACGGCTGCTTGCAGCGGTCGAGCAGATCCGACGTCATCTGCTCGAACTGGGCGCGGGTGATGCGCTCCTCGAGGAACAGCGGCACCTGCTGGTCACCCTGCTGGGTCATCGTGATGTAGGGCAGGTTGACCGTCGTCTCGGTCGCGCTGGACAGCTCGATCTTTGCCTTCTCCGCGGCCTCACGGATTCGCTGCATCGCGATCTTGTCCTTGGACACATCGATGCCGTTCGCCTTCTTGAACCCGTTGACCAGATGATTGACGATGCGGTCGTCCCAGTCGTCGCCACCAAGGTGGTTGTCGCCGCTGGTGGCCTTGACCTCGATGACGCCCTCGCCGATCTCGAGCAGTGATACGTCGAACGTGCCACCGCCGAGGTCGAAGACGAGGATGGTCTGGTCGTTCTCTTTGTCCAGGCCATACGCAAGCGCAGCCGCTGTCGGCTCGTTGATGATGCGGAGCACGGTGAGGCCAGCGATCTCGCCGGCCTCTTTGGTCGCCTGGCGCTGGGCATCGTTGAAGTAAGCGGGGACGGTGACCACGGCGTCGGTGATGGTCTCGCCGAGGTAAGCCTCCGCGTCGCGCTTGAGCTTCTGCAGCACGAAGGCGGAGATCTGCTGGGCCGAGAAGGTCTTGTCGTCGATGGTGACCTTCCAATCGGTCCCCATGTGACGCTTGACCGACCGGATCGTACGCTCGACGTTGGTGACGGCCTGGCGCTTGGCCACCTCGCCGACGAGCACCTCGCCGTTCTTGGCGAAGGCGACCACCGATGGGGTGGTGCGGGCGCCCTCAGCGTTCGCGATCACCGTCGGCTCGCCGCCTTCGAGGACAGCAACGACGGAGTTGGTTGTGCCGAGGTCGATGCCGACGGCTCGTGCCATGGTGACTGCCTCCGTGTGGGATCAGTTTCGTTCAGACTTGAGTCAGATGGGCTCAAGTTTTACTCGCTATGTCCAGGACCGTCAAATCAGCTGAGCCATGTAGGCTCACCTTCGCTGAATCATGCCGGCGGCCACGACAGCACCGATATAGAGCAGGCCGAGCGATAGGACGACCTCTACCGCTGTGATCAGGGGGGCCGCCCTGTGACGACGCAACCGCAGCCGTGGCCGCAGCCAGGCCCAGTACGCGACGACGGCCGCCCACAGGAGTGGGCCTAGCGCGTCAGGCATCGGCGCGGTCCGACATGCTCAGGCTCGCCCCTGTCAGGGAACCCCTCAGGTGACCGTGACCTTGATGGTGGCCGACGTTCGCGTCCCCATGTAGGTGGTCGAGCCGGTCGAGTAATACACCCGGTAGTCCGTGCTGGACGTTGGCTTTGCGACGAAGCTGTACGTGCCATCCGCCGCCGTCTTCACCGACGAATCGATCCTATAGGTGCTGGTCGAGGCGCCTGGAGCGCCGAATCGCAGCTGGACAGTTGTGTTGCCCAGTGCGGCGCCGGTGTCGACCCGGGTCAGCTTCCCGCTGATCGTCACCGATCCGCCGGGTGGGATTGTCGTCGCGGACGCTGTACCGCTCACCTGTGTGCCGATCAGCGTCTTGGAGACAGAGGGACCGTACGCCCCTTGGATGTTCTTCGCCCGAGCGGTCAGCGTATAGGTGATCCCATAAAAGCTGAGCGCGTTGCCCGCGGAGTCCTTGGTGAACGTGTAGCTTCGCGCGGTCGTCGGCAGCTCCACTCGGTTGATGTAACTGCTCGTGCCTGACTTGTACAGATAGACGACGTACTTGCTGAGCGAAGTCCCGCCGTTGCTGCTCGCGGCACCCCAGCTGATCTTGGCTGACCCGGCGTAGCCGTTCGCTACCACTGAGGTGGGTGCGGTGGGCGGGACGCTGCACTGGTAGAGCCGAACGTTGTCGAGCCACCAGCCGTAAGCCGCGGAGTATGCGGGCAGACCGTCGGTAGCCATCCGGAAGCGGATCTTGACCTTTTTCCCCTTGTAGGAGCTGAGCGACAGCTTGCTCGATGTCCAGCCCCGACTCTCCCCGGCGAATACCCTCGCACCGGGCAGCAGTGGATGATCGGATACCAGGGTCCGCGTTGGGCCGTTGCTCCAGGCCGTCGCCGAAGGAACGAACCAGCTCTTCGTGTCCCCATCAACATCGATCTCGACTCTGGCGCCGTCGAAGTAGGTGCTCGGGCCTGGCAGCCAGTCCAGCGAATAGGCGTGGTCGAAGTGCAGGTATGTCGCGTAGGTCGAGCTCAACGCCGTCCACGCTGACGTATAGGCGTACCGGTTAGCGGCAGCGCTGTCGTTGAGAGGCTCAGGGACGAACAACGCATTGCCCGCCGCGGGGCTGGGCTGGAAGTCACCATTGATCGACGCTGGACCTGTCTCCACCCACTTCGAGCCGAGGCTGCCGCTCGCGGCGCGGTTGAAGTCGTCGCTGAACTTGTCGATGTTGATGTACCCGCTGGGGCACTTGCTCGCCTGTGCGATCGCTGGCTCATTCGCCGGCTGGGACATCTCGACCGCGTCGAGTGCGGCCTTCACCTGCACACAGTCAGCCGCGCTGATTCCGCCAGTGGCTGCGGCCGCGAGGTCCGCGCATGCTTGCTGCATCACGGCGTAGAGGTCGGCGTAGTCCGCGCCCGAGGTCAGGAGCTGGTCCGTCGCGTACCAGATCCGCGCGACCTTCGCGCCCCCGATCCCGGTGATCGTCGTCCCGTTTCCTGCTGCCATGAGG
Organism: Actinomycetes bacterium; assembly: GCA_036001885.1. GTDB lineage: Bacteria > Actinomycetota > Actinomycetes > JAKEEW01 > JAKEEW01 > DASYTV01. Next base: position 1,726 of record DASYTV010000042.1, on the reverse strand, counting down.
TAGGCCGCCTTGTTGCCGACACCACTGTTCGTGTGGACGCCACCCGCGTCGAACGCCTGATCGTCGACGTTCGTGGTCCACAAGCTGCTCGTCATCCGGTCCGGCTGGCCGAATGACGGCGGGTTGCTCATTGATCGGATCGTGCCGCTGGGCAGGTCCTCGCCAAGCCGCCAGTCATCGGTCGGGTCGTCAGACGCCGTGAGGTACTGCTGGTCGAACAACTCCCCCATCACATCGGAGATCGACTCATTGATCGCCCCGGACTGGTAGTAGTAGAGGAGTCCCGAGGTGTACTGCGTCACGCCATGGGTCAGCTCGTGGCCGATGACGTCATCGGCACGGGCGAACCCGGCACCGAACGCCATCTGCTCACCGTCCCAGAACGCATTCGCGTACGGGCACGCCAGGCCTGATACGCAGACCCGGACGGTGGACTTGAGGATCAGACCCTGATCGTCGAGGCTGTCCCGGCCGAGGTTTGCATAGAAGTCGTACACCCCGCCCGTGGTGTCGAATGCGACGTTGACCTCGTCATCGGCGGGCACGACCGCTGGGTCGCCCTCGTACCGTGCCCGCGTGGCCGTCGCCGACGGGCACGCCCAGTTGGTGGTCGGCTTGTTCGCGTTGTCACAGACGCGCCGATCCTTGGCGTACTCGAGGTCCTCGAAGGCAAGAGCGACCGTGCCGGACCTCGCGTCCACGAGCACGGTCCAGCGCTGCGGCTCCGCGCTTGTGGCCTCGACCTGGAGCCGCCAGACCGGCCGTGCACCGCTGGGGCCAGGCGCGCCGATCAGCTGGGGGTCGTAGATCCACAGTGCCGGGGCGGTGGCCCGCAGGGACGTCGTCGACCTGGCCGAAGACTTCGCGATCGCGGCGGTCGCCATCCTCGCCGCCGCACGTGCCGGAACCGACGGCGCCGCGGTGGAGGGCGACGGCGCACTCGTCTCGCCGTTGATCGAGACCAGGTTGTCCGCGGAGTCGAGCGTCACCGCGAGCTCGCCGCCGAGGACCGGCACTCCACCGGAGCGCTGGGCAAGGTGGACCACTGTGAGCTGCCCTGCCGACGAGGTGTGGAGAACGGCAAGCTCCGCGCCGGCATCCTCGATCCCGAACAGGGCGCCGTATTTGGCGATGTGCGCACGGGCGGCCACGCCGGGGGAGGTGCCACTAGCCATCCCGTCGGGGCGGCGGACCGAATGACCCGCCTGGGTTCCGACGAAATGGACCTTGCCGGTGCGATCACGCCTGATCGTGACCTGACCGTCGGTCCTCGCCCGTAAGTCCTTCTCCGCGGTGGCGATGGCGTTGAGCCGTGGAGCGCGCCCAGCACTCGCCGATCCACCGATCATCAGAGCGGATCCGACAAGTCCGGAAAGTAAGCACCCGATGGTGACGGTCGTGACCGCTCTGCCATGCGCCATGAATGAGGCCCCTCAAGAGATCCCGGGACGTGGACGCGGGGCAGCCTAGGGCACGGCAAACCCGGCAGACGAGCCCCCATTGCCCAGGCAGGCCGCAGCGTTCTCAACTCGTGACATAGCCCGCCAATCGCGCCACCTCCGTTCGCATGAGGGGCACCTTCACTCGACGCTTCTATGGGTTGTCAAGTGGTTGCGGCTGTCTCCATGAGCCGGAACAGTTGCCGGGCTGCGTAGCGCTTGAGGCAGCGGCGGATCTCGGGGTCGGTCTTCTGCCCGGCACGGCGCTGGGTCGTGTAGTCCTGGGT
>DASYTV010000041.1:0-1596 GCA_036001885.1 Actinomycetes bacterium | reverse complement strand
TGCTCACACGCCCGCGTGCTGCCTCCCATCCGGACTCTCACCGTCGGTCCCGGATTTCCACCGGGTCCACCGGCCGATGGATTCGGCCGGGTCGCGGACTGTCACCGCCGGTTCGGAATTTCACCGACCCCGGAGCACGCTCAAGTGCAGTCCCATCCTGCCAGACAGCTGTCTATTCGCCATAGCCAGCGGCTGGCGTGATGCATATCACCCAGCTCGCTGGCGTCGTCGGCCGCCGCCGTCCGCATGGCATGCCCACGGCCCGAGCGTTGGCGGGAGTCAGGGGCGGAAGGCTCGGTCGGCCTGGGTACGCAGAGCCTGGACGACGGCCGCCGGGCTGTCGGAGCTGTACACGGCGGATCCCGCGACGAAGACGTCAGCGCCGGCCTCTGCACAGCGCTCTATCGTCTCCGCCGCGATACCGCCGTCGACCTGGAGCCAAATGGACAGTTCGGAGCGCCTGATGAGATCACGCGCTCGCCGGATCTTCGGAACCACGATGTCGAGAAACGACTGGCCGCCGAACCCCGGCTCGACGGTCATCACCAGAATCAGGTCGAGCTCAGGAAACAGCTCTGCGTACGGATCGACCGGTGTGGCGGGCCGCAGCGCCAGGCCGCACCGCGCGCCTGCTGCCCTGATCGCACGGGCTGTACGCACCGGTGCATCGGCCGCCTCGACGTGAAAGGTGACACTTGCGGCGCCCGCCTCGGCATAGGCCGGTGCCCACCGGTCCGGCTCCTCGATCATGAGGTGGCAATCCAGGGGCAGCGAGGTGTGCTTGAGCAGGCTCTCGACGACTGGCAAGCCGAGCGTCAGGTTGGGCACGAAGTGGTTGTCCATGACGTCGATATGCAGCCAGTCCGCGACACTTTCGACCGCTGCGGCCTCCTCGGCCAGCCGGGCGAAGTCGGCCGACAAAATGCTCGGTGCCATCTGCACGACCACGACACGCACGATAGTCCGAGCGGCAGGCACGTTCGGACGACGGGCTGGTCGCGCGTCCGGTCGATGCTGGGACACGGTCGTTCGCGACAGGCTCAGGCGGACGATCGCCGATCGTGACGGCGACACGGCTCGTCACAGCTGCCCAGACCTCCTCGCATGGCTCCACCAGGTAACGGTCAAAGCGAAGGTTGCCCAGCCCTCGTTGTCGTAGCACCGTGTGCTACAGCGTGCTACATTGAGACCGTGCCAGCACAATCAGAAATCACCCAGCGCGATCTCCGTAGCCGCTCGAAGGAAATTATGGATGCCGTCGAGGACGGACAATCCTTCACTGTCACCCGGGACGGTCACAAGATCGGAGAGCTGATACCGCTCCGACGCCGGCGTACATTTGTCTCGCGGCGGGAGTTCGCCACATTGTCCCGTGGCGCCTCGACGATTGACCTGGACGCCTTCCGGGCGGACCAGGACGTTAGCGCGGACAGCGATCTGGACGATCGGGATGAACGCTGAGCGCCGCCAGGGCCTGCTGGACACGAACATTCTCGTGCTGCGTCGGTGGATCGACCCTGGGGAACTACCCGATGAGATGGCCATCAGCGCGATCACCCTCGCCGAACTCTCCGCCGGGCCCCATCAGGTCCGGCG
>DASYTV010000040.1:0-13108 GCA_036001885.1 Actinomycetes bacterium | reverse complement strand
GCGTAGCCGAGCGCCGCCCGAGTGCCAGAGGCCGATGACCGGAACTCCGTCGGCGAGTGCACGCTCGTACGCGGTGAGGATCACGTGGCAGCCCTCGATGCCCATCGCGCCGCCCTGCACCCGGGCGTCCGAGACGAACGTCACGACCGGCGCGCCCTCGATGCGGCCGGTCGCGGCGAGCATGCCGCTGTCGTCCTGCGCGGTGATGAGCTCGATGCTGCCGGGATCGAGGAGCTGCCCCAGCCTGGGCATCGGGTCGCGCGAATCGACTGATGTGTCGCTGCTTTCGGTGGTGGGTGGGGTTGGTAGCTCGTCGAGAGTGGTCATGCTGCGTCCCTAGCTGTCCGCGTGACGGGTGAAGGTCAAGGCGACGTTGTGGCCGCCGAAGCCGAACGAGTTGTTCAGCGCGGTGATCTCTCCGTCAGGAAGAGTCCGCGGTTCCCCACGGACGACGTCGAGCTTGACCTCGTCGTCTGGGTCGTCGAGGTTCGCGGTCGGCGGGGCGGTCCGGTGATAGAGGGCAAGGATCGTCGCGACCGACTCGACCGCGCCGGCACCGCCGAGCAAGTGCCCGGTCATCGACTTGGTCGCCGACACCGCTGCGCGGTCGGCGGCCCCACCGAGCACTGCCCGGACCGCCTGGGCCTCGGCGACGTCTCCTTGTTGCGTCGACGTGGCGTGCGCGTTCAAGTGAACGACCTGATCTGGGCGTACCCCCGCGTCCTCGAGAGCGAACCGCATCGCGCGGGCTGCACCGACTCCGACCGGATCCGGTTGAGCGATGTGGTGCGCATCGGCCGTCATGCCCGCTCCGCTGAGCGTGCAGTAGACGCGGGCACCGCGCCGGGCGGCGTGCTCAGCCGACTCGAGGACGACGACACCTGCACCTTCGCTCAGCACGAAACCGTCCCGAGCCTTGTCGTACGGCCGCGAGGCTCGCTCCGGTTCGTCGTTGCGCTTGGACAGCGCCATCATCGCGGCGAAGGCGGTCAGCGGCAGCGCGTGGATGGCGGCTTCGGTCCCCCCGGCGAGCACCACGTCCGCCCGGCCCAAACGGATCATGAGCAGGCCCCACGCCAAGGCCTCGGCCCCCGACGCACACGCCGATACCGGTGTATGGACACCGGCCCGCGCCCCGACCTCGAGACTCACATTCGCCGCCGAGCTGTTGGGCATCAGCATCGGGATCGCGTGCGGAGAGACCCGCCGCGGTCCCTTCTCCCTGAGCACGTCATAGTTCGTGAGCAGCGTGATGATGCCGCCGATGCCCGACGCGATGACGACGGCCAATCGCTCAGGATCCACCGAGTCGTCACCACCGTCGGCGCGCCGGCCCGGGAAGCCTGCGTCACGCCATGCTTCGCGGGCGGCGATCATGGCGAATTGGCCCGACCGGTCGAGGCGGCGCGCCTCGACGCGTTCGAGCACCTCGCTGGGATCGACGGCTGCCTGCCCGGCGATGCGTACCGGCAGCTCCTCGGCCCACGGCTGGGTCAGGGCGGTGATCCCCGAACGTCCGGCGAGCAGGGCCGACCACGTCGACGCGACGTCACCGCCGACCGGCGTGGTAGCGCCGAGGCCGGTGACGACGACTTCACTGCTCGAGGTCCTCGTGGGACCGGCAGAGGTCGTGGTCATGATGTGGGATTCCTCCTTGCCGTACGAGTCGTGGCCGGTCAGGTGTTCTTCTGGATGTAACTGACCGCGTCGCCGACCGTCCTGAGGTTCTTCACGTCGTCGTCGGGGATCTTGACACCGAACTTCTCCTCCGCGGCGACCACCACCTCGACCATGGACAGCGAGTCCACGTCGAGGTCGTCGGTGAAGGACTTGTCGAGCTGTACGTCCGCGGCGGGGACGCCGGCGACCTCGTCGACGATCTCTGCGAGACCGCTGAGGATCTCCTGTTCGGTGTGTGCCATTACCTGGTTCTCCTTGGTCAGTCGGGTTCGTCCGCGTGTGGATACGCGGTTGTCGGGATTGTTTCCTACGGGAGGGTGATGACCTGGGCGGCGTAGACCAGGCCCGCGCCAAAGCCGATGATCAGGGCGAGGCCGCCGCTCTTGATCTCGCCGGATTCCAACATTCGCTCCATCGCGAGCGGGATCGACGCAGCGGATGTGTTTCCTTGGTCCGCGATATCGCGGGCCACCGGCACGTGGGCCGGCAACTTGAGTGCCTTGATCATGGCATCGGTGATCCGCATGTTGGCCTGGTGCGGGATGAACGCGTCGAGGTCTTCGGCTCGTACTCCGGCGAGGTCGAGGGCTCGCTGCGCGATATGGGCACCATCCCACACTGCCCAGCGGAAGACGGGATTACCCGCCATCCGCAGGTGTGGCCATCCTGCTGTCCGCGACTCGTGGGAGGTGCCCCGTTCAGCCGGCATTCCCGCCGCCGGCTGGACATCTGGAGCAGGTATGGGAGCGTTCTGCTCGCGACGGAAGGCCTCAGACCAGCTCTTGTCCTGGGTGATGAGGTCGGCCTTCGCGCCGTCCGCTCCCCACGCGACGGGACCGATGGCCGGATCGTTCGAGGGCCCGATGACGGCTGCTCCGGCGCCGTCGGCGAACAGGAACGCGGTGGACCGGTCGAAGCTGTCGGTCATGTCGGACAGCCGCTCGACGCCGATGACCAGGACGTACTCGGACGATCCGGTACGCACCATGCCTTGCGCGAGCTCGATCCCGTAGCTGAAGCCGGCACACGCCGCCGAGATATCGAAGGCTGCGGCACCGGTCGCGCCCAGCTCATGCGCAACCATCGGCGCGAGCGCCGGAGTCTGGTAAAGGTGTGTGACGGTCGCGATGACCACGCAGCCCAGCTGGTGCGCCGTGACCCCCGCGTTCGCGAGCGCCTTGCCGGCGGCAGCTACCGACATCGCCTGGACGGTCTCCTCGGGACTGGCCCAGCGCCGCGTCACGATTCCGGAGCGAGTCCTGATCCACTCGTCAGACGAGTCGATGTACTGGCAGATCTCCTCGTTGGTGACGATCCGCCGAGGTCGGTAGCCACCGATGCCAAGAATCCGCGCATGTGGAGCACCGGTGGACGGGCGAATCGCTGCGGTCATGCGGGCGCTCCCTCGGGGTGAAGGCGGACCAGGGGCTGGCCGGGAGAGACTGGATCGCCGTCCTCCACAAGCCATTCGACGACGGTGCCGCCGTGCACGGCAACGAGCGGTGACTCGTCGCGGCGGGCGACCAGCGCGCCGACGACCGCCCCTGACTCGAGGACCGTGCCGACCGACACGTCGGGGTTGATCCGTACGATGCCGGAGTCCCGTGCCACGACCAGCCGCCACGTCGGAGCGCTGTCCAGGGGGCTGGCGGTTGCATGCCGTTCGACGAAGTCGCGGGCGGCGTCGATGTCGTCTGGGGTCTTGAGGGCCAAGGTCTCAACGCCGGGGAGGGCGCGCTTGATGAGGCTGGTGAGTGTGCCGGCAGGCGGAACTTCGATGACGCCGGTGGCGCCGAGCTCGCCGAGCGTCCGCATACACAGGTCCCAGCGCACTGGGGCGCTGACCTGGGTGACGATCCGCCGCAGCACCTCGCGGCCGTGATGGATCACGCTGCCGTCAGCGTTCGAAACCAGCCGCAGTCGAGCGTCGTGAGTTGAGACCGCACGGGCGAACCGCTCGAGCGTGGCAACGGCCGGAGCCATGTGGTCGGTGTGGAAGGCGCCGGCCACCGAGAGTGGGCGCAGCCGCGCACCTTCGGGCGGATCGGCCTGGAAAGCGGCGAGCTGGTCGAGGGTACCGGCGGCGACCGTCTGCCCAGCGCCGTTCATATTGGCGGGCGTCAGGCCGTACTCCGCGATCTTCTTGAGCACGATCTCCTCGTCCCCGCCGAGCACAGCAACCATGCCTGTCGGGGTTGCCGCGGAGGCAGCCGCCATCGCTTTACCGCGCTCGCGGACGAGGACCATCGCCTGCTCGGCACTGATCACACCCGCGCCGGCCGCGGCTGTGATCTCGCCGACGCTGTGCCCCGCAGCCGCACCGACGACCTTGAGCGCATCCGCCGGGTGAGGGAAGAGCTCCAGGGCAGAGACGAGACCTGACGCAACCAGCAGCGGCTGCGCGATCGCGGTGTCCCGAATGGTGTCGGCATCGGCCTTGGTGCCGAACTGCACGAGGTCAAGCCCCGCGCACGCGGACAGCCAGTTCAGCCGGTCCTCGAAGCCGGGCAGTTCGACCCACGGTGAGAGGAAACCGGGAGTCTGGGCGCCTTGACCAGGCGCGACGAGTACGAGCACCTATTGAGCTTCCCGCGTCCACGGGGGGTCATGTGTGTACCGGGCCGGACGAACTGGGCACGAGCGTCTTTGTAGGTTTCCTACAAAGACTCGCCGGCCTCTTGGAGTCTTCCCAGCGCCAGCGCGGTTTGCAGCACGAACGCCGACCGCGCATCGGTCGGGGCGAGGCCTGTGACATCGGTCACCCTGCGCAGCCGGTAGCGCACTGTATTGGGATGGACGAAGAGCATTCGCGCGGCCGCCTCAAGGGACGGCGCCTGCTGCACGTAGGTGCTCAAGGTCTCCAGCAGGGCAGAGCCCGACTCGCGAAGTGGGCTGTAGATGTCCTCCACCAGCCGCCGCTTCGCGCCTTGATCACCGAGCAGTGCGCGCTCCGGCAGCAGATCATCAGCGAGCACCGGACGTGGGGCGTCCGGCCACGCCGGCGCCGCTCTCAGACCGAAGATCGCCTCTTCTGCCGACTTCGTACCGCTCTGCAGGTCAGGAACAACCGGGCCGACCACGACCGGCCCCGGGCCGAACTGCGGCAGCAATGACTTGGCCGCGGCCAGCGGGTCGCCGATTCCGCCGAGGATCGCGACGAGCCTCTCGCCGTGGACACCGGTGAGCACGTCGTGGCCGACGTGCCGGCCCGCTCGGCGAAGGCTGTCGACGACGGCGTCGGAGTCCGCGTCGGGCACGCCGCCCACCACAGCCACGACATCGGTCGGCGATCCCCAGCCGAGCGCGGCCGCTCGCGAGATGACCGCTTCGTCGGCCTCGCCGCGTACCAGCGCATCGACGACGAGAGCCTCGAGGCGTGCGTCCCAGCCCCCGCGCGCCTCCGCCGCGCGGGCGTAGACCTCTGCGGCTGCGAACGCGATCTCGCGGGAGTAGCGCAGCACCGCCTCCCGCAGGACGGGTGCATCGACGGGCTCGGCGAGATCGTCTATGTGCTCCTCGACGATCTCGATGCTGACTCGGACCATCTCGACGGTCTGGTAGAGCGAAATCGCCCGGGCAAGCTCGCGCGGAGCGGTGCCGAAGACATCGGCTGTAATTTTCGGAGTCTCGTACTGACCACCGTTGGCGTGCCTGAACCACTCGACGAAGGCGGCGATGCCGGCCTGGGTGACAAGTCCCACCCAGGAGCGGTGCTCTGCTCCCATCCGGCGATACCACGGGAGCTTCTCGTCCATCCGGGCGATCACGGCCGATGCGAGCATCCCGGTTGCCCGTTCAAGCCGCTTGAGCGTCGCCATCCGCACCGCCGGACGGCCGGCAGGCACATCGGCCTCGCCGGATCGCCGCTGTCCCGTGGTCGACGACATGTCGCTCAGTCTGCCCTACGTCCTTGCCTTGGCCAGCGGATGCACGGTCCAGGCGCTGCATTGCCGTCATCTCAGCACCGGCCGTGATGTATGGGCGTACCTCCAGGTCGGGTGGCCTCGTCGTCGTTGGGCGTTGGGCGATCTATGGAGTCGGTGGTGAAAACGATCAAGCGCTGTGCGTCGAACCGTAGTTTTCGACACATCGCGATCAAATGTTGTGCGTCGAGCGTGGCGCTGGGCGCGTGGTTGTCGGGCTGCATGCACATTGGCTGATCCACTGCCGCCGAAAAGTCTGGTTCTCCGCACAGCGCCTGATCCCGCGGGTGGAATGCTGGCGCGATGTCCTGGGATTCGCGGGAGAGTGCGCGGCGCCTGAGGTGATCGGCTCGGTCAGACAGACGTGAGTGCGCTGCGATACTGCTGTGGGCTGATGCCACGGACGCGCTTGAAGGCTGCGCTGAGGGCGAAGGCGCTGCTGTAGCCGACCCGCCGCGCGGCGGCCCCGACCGTCGTGTCCGGGTCGCGCAGGAGGTCTGCGGCGAGTGCAAGTCGCCAGCCGGTCAGGAAGGTCATCGGCGGCTCCCCGACAAGCTCGGTAAATCGCCGCGCCAGCGCCGCACGCGACACGCCGACCGCCTCGGCCAGCGATGACACCATCCACGGATGCTCCGGGTTGTTGTGCAGCATGCTCAAGGCCCGACCGACCACAGGATCGCTCTGCGCCCGGTACCAGGCAGGCGCCTCGGCCTCCGGCCGGGAAAACCAGGCACGTAGCGCCGATATCAGCAGCAGATCAAGCAGCCGGTCCAGGACTGCTTCCTGCCCCGGATCGGTCTTGACGATCTCGTCACGAAGCATGGAGATGAGCGGCGAGTCCCAGCCTTCATCCGGCAGCACCAGGTCCCTGGGAAGGGCGCCGAGCAAACGCTGGGTTACCTCACCGCGTAGCTGGTACGTGCCGATGAGAAGCGTGGTCGAGCCGTCTCTGCGGTTGCCCCACGTGCGCACACCAAGGTCCATGGGCTGAGCAAGATCCTCACCGTCGGGCGTGGTGCAGTGCTGCCCCGGGTGGATCACCACCTGCGGTTCCGTCGCAGGGTCGTCGGCGAACGTGTACGGATCCGGCCCGCGAGCGATCAGAACATCTCCCCAGTGCAACGGCACAGGATCGCCGTCGTCATACATCACCCACGCCGAGCCTCGTACGACGGCGACCAAGCTGAGCGGCGCTTCGTCCTTGATCCGTACCGACCACGGTGGCTCCAGCATCGCCTGCAACAGAAACGCTCCACGGGCCCGCGGCCCATCGAGGAGACCGGTGAGTGCGTCCATGACGCCAATGTAGACGGGGAAGTATGCGTGCGAGCGTCTCAGCTATGGCTTCGTCTCAGGAGGCCGCCTTCACTTGAGTCAAGGGAGCGATCGTACAGAGGAGAGCTGATGAGCAGCCGCGAGGCAGGGGCCGAATTGGCCCGCGCGAGCGAAGTGCCGATTGGTCATCATGTGGAGACGCCAGCGCGACGGCGTGGCCACGGAGGTAGGAGGGGTGCGTTGAATACGTTGCGGGTCGCGGTGCTGATCGCGTCCACGATCACCATGGGCCTCACCGCGGGTGCTTTCACCCTCTACGCCCACACAGTGATGCCCGGCCTTGGCCGCACCGATGATCGGACCTTTGTCGGTGCGTTCCAGTCGATGGACAAGGCGATCATCAATCCGTGGTTCATGGCCGGTGGCTTCGTCGGCGCCTTGGTGTTCACCGCCCTGGCCGTGGCGCTGCACCTTGGCGAGGATTGGCGATCCATACTGCCCTGGGTTGGGGCGGCGCTGGCCTTGTACTTGGTCGCGTTCGTGATCACGATCGGTGTCAACGTGCCGCTCAACGATGCGATGAAGGCGGCTGGGGACCCGGACCGCATCACCGATCTCGCTAGCGTGCGTGCGCAGTTCAACGAGGCGAAGTGGGCCGCCTGGAACAACGTCCGGACGGTGACGTCCCTCGGCGCGCTCGGTTGCTTGACCTGGGCGCTTGTCCTCTTCGGACGAGCAACCCCCTGAGGGGCTGGGCCAGGTCTGCAGGACGCAGCTTCTGCATCGCCCGCCAGGTGAAGTGCGTGCTGTAACGGGTTGCAGCAGCTTCAAAGACTGCGCGGCACGGCGCTGAGTCCGGCACGGTGGCTGCATGAGGCCACGCTTCATCCCAGGGTTGGAGCTGTCGGGCCGCTTCTACGACGAGGCGGTCCGGCCGCTGTTGTACGCGTACTTCGATGCGCTTCCGCACAGCGCGGCGCGGGTCGGCAGCGGCTCGGAGGTGCTCGGGTTCGACACGAGGCGCTCTGCCGACCACGAATGGGGTCCGCGGCTCCAGGTCTTCCTCCGCCCGGAAGATGCCGAGGTCCGAACCGGGGAGATCATCGAGATGCTGGCTGACCGGTTGCCGAAGACTTTCCTCGGCTACCCGACGAACTTCGTGCCTGCCGATAACGATCACGTCGCCCGGATGGAGTCGACCGACGGCCCGGTCTCCCACCGCGTCGATGTCACCGACCTCCAGACGTGGCTGACTCGGCAGCTCGGCTTCGACCCAACGGCGGGGATGACCGCGTTCGACTGGCTGGCGACGCCGACCCAGCTCCTGGCCGAGGTGACTGCGGGTGCGGTCTTCCACGACGGGCTGGCCGACCTGGTCCCACTCCGTGCGCGGCTGGCCTGGTATCCCACGGACATCTGGCGGTATGTCCTTGCCAGCCAATGGGAGCGCATCGCGCAAGAGGAGGCCTTCGTCGGGCGTTGCAGCGAGGTCGGCGACGAACTCGGCTCGGCGATCGTGGCTGCCCGCCTGATCCGCGACACGATGCGCCTCTGCCTGCTCATGCGGCGTCGTTATCCGCCCTACAGCAAGTGGCTGGGCAGTGCGTTCGGCCGACTCCCCGGCACAGCCCAACTCTCGAGGTCTCTCGCCCGTGCTGTCTCGTCGACGACCTGGCACGAGCGAGAGCACCATCTCGTCCGCGCGTATCAAGCGATCGCCAGGCAACACAATGATCTCGGGCTGACCGATCCGCTCGATCCGGCAACCGGTCCCTACCACGATCGGCCTTTCCAGGTGTTGCACGCAGGGCGCTTCGCCGCCGCACTGAGGGTTGGCATTGACGATCCGTGGATACGTAGCCTGTCGCCGATCGGTGCCATCGATCAGTACGCGGACAACACCGACCTCCTTGGCGACCGCGCCCGGGTACGCGCCACCGCTCGCGCGGCCCTCGCAATGCGGTAGGAACGGTGCTGTGGATCCGGTTGACGCGCTGCGGCGTATCGCGTTCTTGCTCGAGCGAGCTCTTGAGCCGAGCTACCGGGTACGGGCGTTTCGCACCGCGGCGGCCGCGATCTCCGCCCTCCCGGAGGGCGAGCTCGCCAGGCGTGCCGCGGACGGGACCCTGACCGAACTCCCCGGGATCGGCAAGGTCACCGCGACCGTGATCACCGAGGCGCTTGCCGGAGAGGTCCCGGTGTACCTGCGGCGGCTCGAGGCGACCGGCGGCCGACCAGTGGCTGAAGGTGGGGCCGAGATTCGCGCGGCGCTGCGCGGTGATCTGCACACACATTCGGACTGGTCGGACGGCGGCAGCCCGATCGAGGAGATGGCCGCCACTGCGGCTGAGCTCGGCCACGAGTACAGCGCGCTGACCGATCACTCCCCGCGTCTCACCGTGGCTCGGGGCCTGTCCGCGGAGCGCCTGCGCGAGCAGCTGGGGGTCGTACGCGAGATCAACGAGAGGTACGCCCCGCTGCGGATGCTCACCGGTATCGAGGTCGACATCAACGAGGACGGCTCACTGGATCAGAGCCAGGCTCTGCTTGGCGAGCTCGACGTGGTCGTGGCGAGCGTTCACTCGAAGCTCCGCTCGCCGCGCGACGAGATGACCCCCCGCATGGTCGCTGGGATCATGAACCCGCTGGTCGATGTGCTCGGCCACTGCACGGGCCGACTCATCACCGGCGGTCGTGGGAGGCGACCAGAGTCCGACTTCGATCATGAGGTCGTCTTCGCCGCGTGCGAACGCTTCGGCGTTGCCGTCGAGATCAATTCACGGCCGGAGCGGCTCGATCCGCCCAAGCGACTGCTGCGGCTCGCCGTTGAGGCAGGCTGCCTCTTCGCTATCGACACCGACGCGCACGCGCCCGGGCAGCTCGACTGGCAGGTCAACGGATGCGAGCGGGCGGCGGCCTGCGGCGTGCCCGTCGACCGGATCGTGAACACGTGGCCGGTCGACAAGCTCCTCGCCTGGACCCACCGCAACCGCTGACCGGGCTCAATCGCCGGCCTGCCCGCTGCCGGCTCGGTCTGATCACCTAGCTCACCAGCGTGGTCAGCACTTTTGTGCTCGAGACCATTGCCAAGGACTCCACCCCCATGTCCACCTTCGAGTGACGCCTCACGTTCTGCCCGTTCATATCGTCGTCCAAGTAAGAGGCACTGCGATGACGGGCGCCGCACCGACCGGGCGCCCTCCCCGCAAGGCGACTGGCGCAGGGACGACATGAAGCGCATCCGCATAGCGAAGCCGAAGTGCGGCGGGAGCGCCTCTGGTCTGAAGACCTTCCGCTCGACCCGCGAGACCCCGACATCCGTCGGCCCAAGGCGCTTTCCCGCAGCCTTTCAATGACAGACATCGCGACAAGGAGCACCAAGATGTACCTCCTCCAAGAAGACCTGGCTCGCGCGCACATACGCAAGCTCCAGGACGAGGCGGCCGCAGAGCGTGTGGCCCGCGGGCTTGTCAGGGTCCGCAAGGCCGTACGCAAGGCCGACAGGGCGCGGCTGTACGCCTGGCGCGCGCTCGCCTCTGCGATCTCTTACGACTGACCGCAACGCACTGCCGTCCTGACAGGGGCACCGCTGCCGTTAGCGGACGGATCGCAGCCAGGCGGTCGCTCACCGACCGCCGCCGAGGCCCCCGGCACCCACCCGCGCCGGGAGCCTCCCTCTATCGAGCTCGCATTCCGCCGTATCCATCACCAAAAGCACAGAGAGAAGGCGTTAACCATGCGCCGCACAGTTTCCGCCGAGCGGTGGAATCAACTCATCCGTCAGTGGCGGCAACGCCAGGAGCAGACCAAGAAGAGGGAGGCACATAATTAAGACCTACGCATGGACCGTTAACGGCGAGGCCACATCAGGACTGCTGCACGACTACGCAGCCGCTTACGAGGACAACTACGCCAGCGAGGGAAGGTCAGCCACTTTGTGTGGACTGGCGGCGACTTCACTGTGCCGGTTGTCATCGAGCAACAGCCGACGAAGCTGGAGCAGGCCCTCGGGCCGAACTGAGACTGGTCTTGTCGCACGTATGCACAGGTGCTTCCCGATTCCGAGGACCGCACTCGTCAGGCCATAGACTCCGCCTGAAGTGTCACACCGATGCTCCCCTCGCGAGCAGCCACAACGCGCTGACCTGGGTCGATACCCAGATTTAGGATTTCCTGCTGCCATGTCCGACCTGCGTATCGAACAGCCGGCCGGCGCCGCCCAGCTCGAGGACTGGCGATACGTCCATAACGTGATCATCCCCACCCACGTCCTCTCGATAGGCGACGTACGGGAGCGGGCACAGCGTCACCATTTGGAGGTCGCGTATCTCGGTGACGAGGTTGTGGGCTGTAGCACGGTGCGCCGACCGACTGACGACACGCGGACGGCGACAGTGATCGCCCGCGTCCTCGCCGCTCACCGTCGGCAGGGGTTCGGCGAGGAACTTTATGCGCGCGGTCTTAACCGGGCGCGGGAGCTGGGCGCCGAGGTGATTGAGACCGTCGTGCTGTCCTCCAACCTGGACGGCCTGCGGTTCGCTCAGAAGCACGGGTTCGTCGAGATCGACCGCTACCTCCTGCCGGGAGACACCATCCCGTGGATCGACATGCGGCTGGCATGACAGCGGGTTAGCGGGATCATCGCCACCGCCGAACAGTGCAGCCGTGAGCCCACGGGGCTGGAGACCCCGCTGAACATGACGGCCCCGTCACTACGACCTGCCCGCCCAATGGCGCCGTCACCACGGCGCCGTCTCTACGGCGCCGCTCGCTGGCGTCGGCCCGCGACTCCAGCCGGTTCTCGTACTTCCGCCGCGGGCCGGTCCGGCTCGTCGCCATGGCCTGGCCACCAGGCCCGATGCCCGAGAAGGGCGGTAATGCTGGGCACCAGGAACATCGACATGACGAACGCCGCGAGGACGATCCCGAGTGAGACCGCGAAGCCCAGCTGGGTCAGCTGCGGCAGCCCGGCAAGCATCAGCGAGGCGAAGGTGCCGGCGAGGATGAGGCCCGCGGCCGCGATAGACGGCCCGGCATGCTCGACCGAGAGATCGGCGGCCCGACGCGGCTCGTTGCCCTCCTTTGCCTCCTCGCGCAACCGGGCGATCATCAGGATGTTGTAGTCGGTGCCGATGGCGACCACGAACAGATAGATGACGATCGGCAGGAAGAAGATCATTCCGGCCGCGTTTCCGATCCCCAGGAACACAATGACCGCGCCGCCGATCGCCGCGGCGAATCCGAGCAGCACCGCCAGCATGAGGTAAATCGGGGCAACCAGGCTGCGCAGCAGCAGCGCCAGGATGATGGCGATGAGAAGACCCGCAAGCGGGAATACGACCGCGAGATCGCGATTGACCGCGCTCTGTACATCGGCGAAGATCGCGCTCGTGCCGCCGACCAGCGCCGTCGTACCTGGTGGCGCCTCGGCATGAGCTGTGTCGCGGAGCGAGCCGCCCGCGGTGTCTAGCGCTTCTGGCGTGTACGGACCATTCGCGAGCAGGAGATTGATCCGCGCAACGTTGCCGTCGGAGCTGAACTCTGCGTTGGTCGGTTCGCCGTTCTCGTTGGCCGCCTTCATGATGGAGGCGACTCCCGGCGCTTTCTCTAGCTGCACCGCGTATCGGTCGACGGCTGGCCGATCAAGCGGCTGGCCGGTATCGCTCCGCACGTACACCTGGGTGGGATTCAACGCTCCGGCCGGAAAGCCCGTCTGCAGATCCTTGAAGGCCTTGGCCGACTCTGTGGTCTGCGGAAGCTGGCTGAACTGGTCGTAGTCGGGTTTGAAGCCGAACACCCCAAGCGCGAGAGTGATGAGCAACCCGCCCGACGCCAGCGCCACGGGCCAGGGACGGCGGCCTACCAAGCCGCCGAGGCGCTGTGGCAGCGAGCCGCGCGGTGTGCGCTGCCACGACTTGGACGGCCAGAAGACCTTCGTACCAAGCAGCGAGACGACCGCTGGGATAAGCGTGAGAGCCGCGGCCAGCATGACCGCCACCGCGATGGCGAGGCCAACGCCCCAGGTCCGCAGGAACCCCAGCGAGGCGGCGAGTAGCGCGATGAACGCGACGATGACGGCGCCAGCCGCAGAGGCGATTGCCTCACCGACCCGCGTCACCGAGGTCACCATCGCTTCCTTCGGGTCGTCGCCCGCGCGCAGGCGCTCTCGATATCGGAAGAGCAGGAAGACGATGTAGTCGGTGCCGGCGCCGTAGAGCACGATCGTGCGG
>DASYTV010000039.1:0-1968 GCA_036001885.1 Actinomycetes bacterium | reverse complement strand
CAAGCCGCGGTCGCGTCAAAGGCAACGGGCTTCGGGCTTGGCTGAGATGCCGAAGGTGTCGGCCTGCCGGTCGATGTCGGAGCGGTGGTTTCAGTCGATCTGGCGGGTTCGGAGCTGCGGACCGGAGCGGCTGTGTCACCGTTTGACGCCGTACACGCGCTTAACCCTGCTGCCGCGACGGCCATGACCACGCAGGTGATCGCCCGCCTGCCCCGCCTCGACCAAAACGGTATGGTCACGGGACCGCGCACGCCATCCGATCCCCGGACCGCACTTCGTTGCCGGCGATGCGGATCGATCGGACGGCGGCGTTGTCGCCCTCATCCGTCTCCTCCAGGAGGCCGAGCGGGTCAGCGACCGCGTGGAGGCAGTACTGACCGTCCGCGAGTTCATCCGGCAGCTCGAGCATCTGGCCAGGCAGGTCGGCCCGGTAAACGTCGGCCCAGCCAGGCGAGATGCCCTGCACCTTGCTCCGGCCACAGTCGCCGTAATCCTCGCGGGTCGGCCCCAATCGCCCCGGGACCTCTCGGCTGTCCCGCAGGCAGAAGCTCACCTTCTCCTGAGAAGCGATGGGTGTGCTCGTACCGGGCTTAGTGAGCGCGTAGCGGGCCATTGCGTCGAAGTGCCAGTGCCTGTGGGTCGGATGGTCGAGCATGCAGCCGGCTGGAAACGTGGTGATGATGCCGTCCTCGCCGCGATCAAACCGGCCATCTCCAGCGTGGTCCTCGTAGATCACTTGGGCGGCATAACGCTGCCGAGGCGGACACCTGCCGCCGTCGTCGGGCCGCACCTCCAGCGGTCCGATCCCGATATTGGCCAAGGCGGATGCGAATCTAAGCTGCCGTC
This sequence comes from Actinomycetes bacterium, assembly GCA_036001885.1. Classification (GTDB taxonomy): domain Bacteria; phylum Actinomycetota; class Actinomycetes; order JAKEEW01; family JAKEEW01; genus DASYTV01. The sequence goes on along the minus strand of DASYTV010000039.1, from coordinate 1,122 downwards.
CGTCGGTGGTGCTCTCGATGTGTACGTCCTCGGCTGGCAGGCTGCGCAGGTTAGGCCGCAAGGGGGCGCCGGCATGGTGCCGCTGGGGTTCCGCTCCAACTGCTTCGTGCAGCCGCTCGGCCGCTGCGCGGTCCCTCGCGCGTCTTCCGCGCTCCTCGTCCACGGCAAGCGCCACCACAATGAGGCCAGCGGTCGCGCTCAGCGCCCCCGCGATCCCGATGACACCACCAGAAATGCGCATACAGGATCAAGGGTATGTCTGCGACGCCGGATCGTGCAGACCCTGTCGGGCATCGGCCTCCGGTCAACGGTGGGGACCTTTGGTCAGGCGTTAGCGACGATCGACTCGGCGAGGCGATGCGTGGACAGGACACGGGCGGCGGCCACCTCACAGCGCTCAGGCGTCCCAACGGTGTCGAGCACGTGCTGCACAAGGGCGGCGAACCCGCGCCGTTCCACCACTGTGTCCCAGGAGGAGAACGTGGTCAGCCTGCGACCATCCGGCCCGTCGAAGGTGGCATGGTCGAGGTCGACCACCTCGGCCGAGCGACCATCGGCATGAAGCGCGAGCCTTTCGAGATCCGCGCCGACAGAGCGGATCATCGAGTAGGAGGCCGACGCGACAGGGGTGTGAAGCGCGCCTGCGGCAAGCCGGAACCCTGCCGTCTGGTCGACCCGCAGGTCAGCCAACGATGCGGCGACCTGCTCGCCTAGCAGCCACACCAGGGTGTCGAGCACGTGAATAAGGTCGTCATAGACGGCCTCCCGAGCCGTCTGGAGCGGGGCAGCTGCTCGATGCTTCTCCATGCTGGCGAGTCGCAGGTCGCCGTGGGCCGTGACCCAATCCCTGGCCTGCACATACATCGGCGCGAACCTGCGGTTGAAGCCCACGGCGAGCAGTAGGCCACCGGCAGCGGCCCTGGACGCCATTTCCTCACAATCGGCGAGGTTGTACGCGACCGGCTTGTCGACGTAGACCGCGGCGTTCGCGGCCAGGCACGCCGTGACGATCTCGGTGTGGGCGCCGGTGGGGGCATGGACAAAGACGAGCTCCGGCTCCCGCGCAAGAAGATCGCCCAGGTCCGTGAAGACGTCATCGATGCGGTAGGTGCGGCCGGCCTG
>DASYTV010000038.1:0-6259 GCA_036001885.1 Actinomycetes bacterium | reverse complement strand
CGATGTCCCGGTTCGCCACCACACCAGGGAAGCGCTTTGTGACGGACTTCAGGACGACAGCGGGTGCAGAGACGGCTGTCTGCTGATCGGCGGACGCAACGGCGCTAATCGCGGACCTCCTCGCGAACGTCGACGTTCCGGCGTATGGCCCCGATCAGGCCCACCGACGGAAAGTCAACAGGCCCGAGGAGGCCTGCAGTGCCTCCTCGGGCCTAGCGTAACGGCGATCAGGAGCTGGGAACCGTGATCTCTCCGTTGATGATCTTCTGCTTGTAGTCGTCGAGCTTGGACTTGATGTCGTCGACCTTGCCGCCGCTGGTGGAATAGTCCACGCCGCCGGCCTTGAGGTCGAAGATGGTCTCACCGGACTTGAAGGCGTTGTCCTCGATGCTCTTGATGAAGTTGAAGACCGCGACATCGACCTTCTTGAGCATCGACGTCAGGATCACGTCCCGCACGCTCGGGTCCGCCGTCTTGAACTGGTCGGAGTCGACACCGATGGCGAGCTTGCCGGCAGCCTTCGCGGCCTGGAACACCCCGCCGCCGGAGCCGCCGGCCGCCTGGTAAACGACGTCCGCGCCGCCGTCGTACATGCCTTCGGCCGTCGTCTTGCCCTTGGCCGGGTCGTTGAAGCCGGTGAAGTCCGGAGGCTGGGTCAGGTATTTCACATCGACCTTGATGCTGGGATCGACCGCCTTCGCACCGGCGATGTAGCCCGCCTCGAACTTCTTGATGAGCGGAACCTGGACACCGCCCACGAAGCCGATGTGCTTCGCCGGCGACTTCAGGGCAGCGGCCGCGCCGACGAGGAAGGAACCCTCCTGCTCGGCGAAGGTCAGGTTCTCGATGTTGGCGCCCTTGGCGTTCGCGTCATCGACGATCGCGAACTTCACATCTGGGAAGTCAGGGGCGACCTTGGCAAGGGCGGCAGAGTAGGCGAAGCCGATCGCGATGACCGGGTTGAAGCCTGCCTCCGCGAGCGAGCGCAGCCGCTCCTCCTTCTGCGCATCGGTCTCTCCAGGGCTGGCCTCGAGCTCCTTGGCGTCGGTGACGCCGAGCTCGCTCTTCGACCGATCGAGACCGGCGGCGGCGGCGTCGTTGAACGACTGGTCACCACGACCGCCGATGTCATAGGCGAGGCCGACCTTGGGTGCGTTGGCCGGCGCGGACGTTGTGCTGCCACTGGAGCTGGCGTTGTCGTCGTCACCGCCGCAGCCGGCGATAACGAGTGCACCGGCGAATAGGACCGGCGCGATTTTCAGTACCCGACGCACGGGGTGTTCTCCTTCCACGGCGTTTTCCCCGCCGGGAACCCGACGCGGGCAACCGGCTCAGATTATGCCTGGATACAGCGCGTGGGAGATCGAAGCAGGCCTCGCGACCTGATCGTTATTGAACGAAGTCAGCCTGTTACGGCGCAGCAACCAGAATGAATCCACGACAATTCGGCTATTCGGTGCACACTCGGTGGGACGGTTCTGGCCGCTCGCCAGACGCGTCCTCGCGCCTTATCAGCGCGCTGCGAGCTCTGTCAGCGCACGCACCGCGGCGCCGACCATGAGGCGAACCCCGATCCCGATCGAGCGTTCGTCCGCGTCGAACACGCCCTGGTGGAGGTCCCTGAATTCACGATCTCCGGGGGTGCGAACGCCGAGCCGGGCCAGCGATCCTGGGATGTCACGCAGATACCACGCGAAGTCCTCGCCGCCGAGGCTCTGCTCGGCGAGGACGACGGAGCCGACACCGAGCTCCTCGAGAGCCGCTTGTTCCAGCCAGTCCGTACAGCGGCCGTTGTTGACCACCGGTGGAACCCCTCGGCGATAGTCGATCTGCACCTTCGCGGAGTACATCTCGGCGATTTCCTCGATGAGGTGCGTCACCAGGTCGGGCGCGTCCTCCCAGGCAGAGATCTCGAGGCAGCGCAGGGTGCCCTCCAGCTCGCCGGCCTGCGGAATCGCGTTGGCCGCCGAGCCTGCGGCGATCTTGCCCCAGACCAGGCTGACGCCGTTGCGGGGGTCGACTCGCCGGCTGAGGGCGGCAGGGACATCCGTGGCGATCTTTGCGAGAGCGTAAACCAGATCTGCCGTGAGGTGGGGACGCGCCGTGTGCCCGCCGGGGCCTACCAGCCGGACACCGACCTTGTCCGCGGCTGAGGTGATCGCTCCGGACCGGATTCCCACCTGGCCCGCGTCGGTGCGGGGATCGCAATGCAGCGCGAAGATGCAGTCGACGCCCTCGATCTCGTCTGCCTCGATGACGTCCTGGGCACCCCCCGTGAGAGACTCCTCGGCCGGCTGGAAGATCAACCGTGCTCGGCCGGGCAGCAGGCCCTCCTGCTCGAGATCGGCGAGGACCAGCGCCGCACCGACCTGGATAGCTGTATGCAGGTCATGACCACACGCATGAGCGAGGCCGGGAATCGTCGACCGGTAGGCGACATCCTTCTCGTCGGAAATCGGTAGCGCGTCCATGTCCGCTCGAAGCGCGACCGTCGGCCCGTCCCGGCCGACATCGCATACCAGTCCGGTACCGACCGGGAGGATGCGGGCGGGCAGACCGGCCTCTTCCAGGCGGTCTCTGATGACCCGCGTCGTGCGTACCTCGGCGAATGCCAGCTCCGGATGAGCATGAAGATCGCGGCGCAGCGCGACCAGCTCGGTGGCATACTTCTCAGTCCGCACCGCGAGGTCTGGCGGCGACTCTGCGGTGACCCTCACAGGACTCATGGTAGAGAATCCACCGCGCCCTCGTGGGTAACTTGGTCTTCTACCCAATCGTCCCTGCATGTCAAACCCCGGAATTTGTGGGTCGGAACCCCGCGAGGACTCACTGCTGGGCAGCAAACCGCCGGGCTCGGCTGCCAGGCTGGGGTCCGCGCGGTCGCCCGGAGGCGGTGGGCAGCCTCCTACCCAGCGTCGGGCGGAACGTACAGGCCCCAGACGTCGCGGAGCGCGTCACAGACCTCGCCGACGGTGGCGCGCGCCGCCAATGCATCTTTCATCGAAGGAAGGACGTTCTCGGTACCGTCGGCGTTCCGCTTCAGTGCATCTAGTGCCCTGTGAACGGCGGAGTGATCGCGCTCAGCCCGCAGCCGACTCAGCCGCTTGACCTGCTCCTCCTCGATTGCAGGGTCTACTCGGAGCGGACGGTATGGCTCCTCCTCGTCGAGAACGTACTTGTTCAGGCCGACGACGATTCGCTCACCGGCCTCGACCTCGCGGGCGATCGCATAGGCGCTCCGCTCGATCTCCGCCTTCTGGAAGCCCTGCTCGATAGCGGCCACGGCCCCGCCGAGATCTTCGACCCGCTGCAGCAGCTCCCTGGCCGCTGCCTCGAGGTCGTCGGTCATCGATTCCACGACGTAGGAGCCGGCGAACGGGTCGACAGTCGCCGTCACATCCGTCTCGTGGGCGAGAACCTGTTGGGTACGAAGCGCCAGCCGGGCGGCCTTCTCGCTCGGCAGCGCGATGGCCTCGTCGTAGGAGTTGGTGTGCAGGCTCTGTGTGCCGCCGAGGACAGCAGCCAGCGCTTGGACCGTCACCCGGACGAGGTTGAGCTCGGGTTGCTGCGCGGTGAGCTGGACGCCCGCTGTCTGCGTGTGAAGACGAAGCGTCTGTGACTTTGGGCTCCTCGCGCCGAAGGTCGTGCGCATGAGCTCGGCCCAGACTCGTCGCGCCGCCCGGAACTTCGCCACCTCCTCCAACAGCGTCGTACGCGCGACGAAGAAGAAGGACAGCTGAGGTGCGAAATCGTCCACCTCCTGACCGGATGCGATCGCCGCCCGCACGTACTCCATCCCGTTCGCGAGCGTGAACGCGATCTCCTGCGCCGGCGTGGCTCCCGCCTCGGCCATGTGGTAGCCGGAAATGGAGATCGTGTTCCACCTCGGGATCTCGCTCCGGCAGTAGGCGAACGTATCGGTGACCAATCGAAGTGACGCCTTCGGCGGGTAAATGTAGGTGCCGCGCGCGACGTACTCCTTCAGCACATCGTTCTGGATCGTGCCGGTCAGGGCCGCCCCCGGCACCCCCTCCTCCTCGGCGACCAGCTGATAGAGCAGGAGCAACAGCGCGGCCGGCGAATTGATCGTCATCGACGTCGACACCTGGTCGAGCGGGATGCCGTCGAAGAGCCGGCGCATGTCTTCGATCGAGTCGATGGCCACCCCAACCTTGCCGACCTCTCCGTGCGCGATCGGAGCATCGGAGTCGTACCCCATCTGGGTGGGCAGGTCGAAGGCAACAGAAAGGCCGTGCGTCCCGTGCTCGATGAGCTGGTGGTAGCGACGGTTGGACTCAGCGGCGGTCCCGAAGCCGGCATACTGCCGCATGGTCCATGGCCGGCCGGTGTACATATTCGGGTAGATGCCGCGGGTGAACGGGTACTCGCCCGGCGCGCCGAGCTTTACCGCCGGGTCCCAATCGGCGAGCGCATCCGGCCCGTACACCGGCTCGATCGGCAGGCCCGACTCCGAGCGTCTGTCCCGTCCCATGCTCGTGATCGTACGGCGATCTGGCGGCGGGTTGACCGCCCCGCCGGTGCGGCTTCTGTCACACCGACCGTCTGCTCTAAGCACTTGGCGTGCCGGTAGTCAGGTACGAAGCGGACCTCTGTCCCGCAGCAGGGGGTAACGGGCGATCGCGACAGACTGCACCGGCTCGGCGACTCTGTGAGATTCGTTTAGCCTTAGCGGCACGATGAGCCGACGCAGCCGTCCCGCCGTCCTCCTGCTCGCCCTCGGCGTGACGGGCGCGCTCGCCGTCAGCACCGGCCAAACTCACGCCGCTTGGGGTCAGTCGGCGACGCCCTCGGTGACCCAGCAGGCGACTCCGGCCGGGGAGCCGATCGGCGGCCCTGGGCTGGCGGGCGCAGGTGTGATCGTCCAGCTCGGCCCCGGCGCACATCGGCCACCGGCGGTCACCGCCCGAACCTACGTTGTCGCCGACCTCGAATCCGGCGAGATCCTCGCCGCCAAGGGGCCACATGAACGCCACCGCCCCGCGAGCACGCTCAAGATGCTCACCGGCCTCACGCTGCTTCCGCTCCTTGACAAGTATGCGAGATACCGGGCGACCTTTGCGGACGACGCCGAGATCGGCAGCGCAGTGGGGATCGTCGAGGGCCATACCTACACCATCGATCAGCTCTTCCTTGGCATGTTCCTCGAGTCGGGCAACGACGCGGCGCACGCACTTGCCAACGCCGCGGGTGGAGCACGACGGACGGTCGCCCAGATGCAACAGCTGGCCACAGCCTTGCAGGCCCTCGACACGACGGTTGTGAACAACAGCGGACTGGACGCGGACGGCCAACTGTCCTCCGCCTACGACCTCGCGCTTATCGCTCGGGCAGGTATGCAGCGGCCCGATTTCAGAAGGTATGTCGCCACACGGCATGCGCGCTTCCCGGCCAAGGAGAAGGGCAAGAGTTTTGCCATCACCAACCAGAACGAGCTGCTGGCCGACTATCCGGGTGCGATCGGGATCAAGACCGGCTACACGACGCTCGCCAAGAACACATTCGTGGCAGCAGCGACGAGGAACGGCCGGACGCTGCTCGTAGCCCTGATGGGCGGCGAGCACGGCATTCATGAAGAAGCGGCCAAGCTGCTCAACTGGGGCTTCGCAAACGCCAAGGTCGTCAGGCCGGTGGGCGTTCTCGTCGATCCGGCGCCCGAGCGCAGGCCCGCAGCGCCCGGATTCGACCCGGGGGCCGCGGCAGTCCCCGCCGGTCACGCGACGGACGGAAACCGACTGCGACGGCTCACCGACTTGCCGATGACGACTCTCGCCGCTGCGGCCGGTTCCCTGCTGCTGCTGCTGCTGCTGCTGCTGTTGTGCGTTGGCTTTGCTGTTCGTCGGGCCCGCCGCAGGGCGACGGAGGCGGAGCTCGCCCACTGGACGGCCCTGAATGCGGAACGCGAACGGCTGTACGACCGCGATCCTGCGCCGCTGCCACCACCCCCCGGCGATCTCCCGCCGCCGGTAGGTGGGAGGCCCCCATGGGATCGCCATCCCACCGGTCCTCCCCGGACGGTGCCACCGCCCATGGCCCCTCCGAGAACGGCCCCACCCCGGATGGCACCGCCCTTGGCTCGGCCGCCCATGGCTGCGCCGCCGCCGTACCCTCCTGACGATGAGAGGCGCCCACCACCAGGTCGATACCGTTGAGCTCATGAACCCAGCCCCCCCGCCGCAGGTCCCAGGGAAGGTCACTCTCGACGGCCTGGAGTCCAGGTGGGTATCGGTCTGGGAAGAGT
>DASYTV010000037.1:0-20373 GCA_036001885.1 Actinomycetes bacterium | reverse complement strand
CCATCCTTACCATGGATGTGCTCTGCCGACTGAGCTAGGGGGGCAGGACGACCCATCTTAGCTGGTCGTGAGGTTGGTAGTGAGCCTCCCTGTGAGTGTAGCGATGTTCTCTGGGGCCTCCTCAGCAAGAACCCAGCAAGAACTTGCCAAGACCGCGGGTCGCAACTCAGCAAGCGATCTGCGACACGGGAGGCATTCTACATGGCCTGGATCGTCAAGCTCCCCCACCCAACCCACCACCCAAACCCGCTGGCAGGTGCGCTATCGAGAGGGAGCCACGCCAGCGCTCCCGCCGGCATCTATCCCACCAGGGCCAAGCCCTGAGCGTCGAACGCATGATTGAACGGGGAGAGCACGTCGCATACCTCCGACCTACTCTCACCCGACCACGCCTCGAAGCGGTTCGGGGAGTACACGACCATGATCTGGTCTGGTGGCCCACCTGAGACGCGCCGGCCCCCTTGGTCCAGACGGGGACGTAGTGCCCGCTCGGCTGCGACCACAGCGGCGACGGCGGGCCGGTCGACCTCGGCCGTATCCCTGGGTACGGCGAGACCACCGCCGCTGCTGTCGTGCCGCGGAGCCGCTCAACCAGCCCTCGAGGAACGACCAGCGCCATCGCCGCCACGACCGGGGTTCGGGCGTGCAGGTGGGCGGCCCGGTCGAGCTCCGCCATGCGCGTCTCCAGCCGGCGCTCCAGGTCCTCGGCCCGGGCTTTGGCGGTCTTGGGTCGCAGGTGGGCCACCCTCCCGGCCTGCACCAGAGCGGCCAGTTCCTGCGATTCGGCATACCAGTGGTTGATCTCCTGGTTGAGCCGCTCCCACACCAGCAGCCTGGTTCGCCGCACGTCGCGCTCGACTCGGTCGCGGACACCGGCGAGGTGTGCCTGCAGGCTGTTGCTCGCGGCCCACTCCACCGCCCGCTCCGTCGCCGAGCTGTCACGCCAGGGGTGATCAAGCCCTGCGAGCCGTTGATGCTCTTCGGCTGATGGCGGCTCATAGTCGAGGTAGGGTGCGCTCCCGACCAGCCGCGCCCGGCCATCGGGCAGCAGCTCGACGAAGCCGAACCGCTTGGACACGGTCCGCGCCGGGCGCTCGCCGTCGTCGATCTGCTCCCGCAACGCGACCAGCAGGCGCATCTGCTCGCCGGGGTCACGCCGGTCGATCAGGACTGCGCCGGAGGCGAGGACCTGCTCATGGTCGTCGATCGTCCTTGCGACCACCGCATCGAACAGCGGATGCCCGGGCGCCAGGAGCTCGGCGGTGAGCTGTCCGGGCAGCCGCAGGCGGTCACGGTCGAAGCAGACCCGCTCGTACCGCGACAGGACCACGCGACCGCCGAACCCCCGCCGCTCACGCAGCACCGGCGGAACAGAGGAGATCTCATAGCGCCCGGGCTCCCGCCGGCCGATGCGGCCACCGATCCTGGCGAACGCATCGCTGAAGAAGGCGCGGATGAAGTGGGGCTGGAGCCGGCGCGCCTGTGCCTCCTCCATCTCCAGCCGTATCCGCTCGACATCGGCAACCGAGAGCATGTCGCGGTGCAGCGCTCGCTCGGCCAGCAGCGCGGGCAGGCCCTCCCCGACCCGCTCATCGATGATCGTTATGCAGCCGTGCTCGCACCTCCGGCTGCTCGCCATATCGGATCGCCTCGATGAGCAGCTTACGCAGCGGCGTGTCCTCGAATGCCTCGCCGAGCACGTCGAAGACTTTGCCACGGTAGGCCTGCCGCTGCTGTTCGATCTTGTCCAGCAGTCGCTGGAAGACATCGCCCCCGCGGGTGTCGGTCGCGACCAGATTCCAGAGGTGGCATACCTCTCGCTGGCCGATCCGGTGGATGCGGCCGAACCGCTGCTCGATCCGGTTCGGGTTCCACGGTAGGTCGTAGTTGACCATGAGGTTAGCCTGCTGGAGGTTGAGGCCCTCGCCGGCAGCGTCAGTGGCGACCAGGACTGCACACTCCGGGTCCTGGCTGAACAGCGCCTGCACGGCACGGCGCCCCGGGCGCGGGATGCCGCCGTGAATCATGGCGACGGCCTCGCTGCGCCCCAGCAACGCCCGGATCTGGCCGACCAGGTATTGCAGCGTGTCGCGGTGCTCGGTGAAGACGATGATCTTGCGCAAGGAGCCGGAACTGTGATCGTGCACCGAGTCCGACAGAAGCAGATCGCGAAGCTCGCTCCACTTCTTATCCGAGCCGGAGCGGCGTGCGGAACGCGCCAACCCCACCAGATCACTGACCACGGCGATCTCACGACGGAGCTCCTCGGCCGTGCGGGCCGCGGTGGCCGCGTCGACCACCTGGTCTTCGAGGTCTTCCAGCTCGTCAGCGCCGAGCTCCTCGAGGGCGTCATCGAGCTCCTCGGCCGTCACCGCGCCCAGCCGTTCCTCGAACTGCGGCTCCCGCGGCGCGGTCGCGGCGTGTGCCTGCATCTCTCGAAGCCGCAGCTCCAGCCGGCGCTGGCGCCGTTCGAGCGACCGGAGAATCGCCTCGGGACTGGAGGCGAGCCGACGCTGCGACACGGTGAGCGCGAAGCCGACGGTGTTGCCGCGCCGGCCCTCACCGACCTGCCTGAGCTGGTCGGCCCGGTTCATCTCGGTGCGGACGTAGTGCGTCACCGCCTCGTACAGCTCGTGCTCGAGCGGCGACAGCTCGTATGGGACGGTCGACGCGCGCCGCTCCGGAAACAGCGGCCTGCCCTCGAAGGTGAGCAGTTCCTCCTTGACCCGCCGGCACATCAGGTCACCGGCGTCGGCTGTGTGCTCGTCACGGCGGAACCGGCCCTCGTACCGGTCAGGATCGAGCAGTGCCATGAACGCCTGGAAATCCTCCTCCTTGCCAGCGTGCGGGGTCGCCGTCATCAACAGGAAATGCCGCGCGATCCTGCCGAGCAGGCGGCCGAGCTCGTAGCGGCGGGTGGCCTTCAGCTCGTTGCCGTAGTAATGCGCCGACATCCGGTGCGCCTCGTCGACAACGACCAGGTCCCAATCGGTTCGCTCCAGGTCTGAGAGCAGGTCGTCGTTGCGTGCGAGCTGGTCCATGCGGGCGATCAGCAGCGGGTGGGCGGTAAACACTCGCTCCCCGACGGGGGTTGCACCAATCAGGTCAGGGGTGAGCAGCTCGAACCGCATGCCCAGTTTCTCGGACAGCTCGTCCTGCCACTGCTCCACCAGCCGCCGGCGCCACGACCAGGCACCTTGCCAGATCGCCTCGGAGCGCCACTTCCTTGATGTAGAGCCCAGCCATGATCGTCTTGCCGGCACCCGGGTCGTCAGCAAGCAGGAACCGCAGCGGCACCCGCGGCAGCTCGCCATAGACCGCCTTGATCTGGTGCGGCAACGGCTCCAGGTCGCTGGTGGTGACGGCGAGCATCGCGTCGTGCTGGCCAGCCATCCGGATCCGCAGCGCCTCGGCTGCGAGCCGGAACGCCGCGCCGTCGCCGTCGAAGGAGGGACCTGAGATGGCGGCGACCGCCAGCTTGGCCTCGTCAGCGCGGTAGAGGATCTGCTGGCCGACCTCGCCGCCACCATCCTTGTAGGAACCTCCAGGGCGCCGTCACCGTAGGAGTGCACCGCGACGACGGTGGCATCACCGGCGGGAAGAATCCCGGACACGCGCATGCCCGGCAGCAGGTCCTCGAGTCGCACATCCACCCCTGTATTCGGCCGCTCCCTGTGCTCAGTCACGCAGGACCAAGGCTATCCGGTCTGCACGACGCTGATCCCGCATGCCGGTCCACACTCGTTCGCGTACCAACCCATCAAACCGCTCTGAATCCTGGTCATACATCCTGGCAGTCATTGTCAAGGCATATCAGGCAAAATATCAGAACTCCCCTATCGACCCGAGGATGGCATCGAATGCCTCCTCGAGCGAACGCCGTTCAGCTCGTCGGGATCGCCGAGCTGTTCGCGAGCCAGCGGTCGAGCGTTCGCGCGTTGGCGATGCTGTCGCTCCACGTCATCGCCGGTGGGGGCGCCTGCCGGTGCGGGATGCTGTGGGCCACCATCGAGAGTTGCGCCGCAAGCGGCGAGACTTCGGGTTCAGCGCGTGCCCTGCGACACGCGCTGTCCGCTGGCCGGCGTCGCCGGAGAGGGAAGGTCAACCTCGCTGCGGCATCGCGGTGCCCCACAAAAACGCTTGCCCGGTCGTCTCGATCCTCGCGTCCCAGCTGAGGGCGCGCAGTTCAGCGGCCAACCCGTCCACCGTCCAGAACCGCTTGACGATCCGAAAGCGGCGGCCGTCCGACAATTCCCGGATGCTCACGTCTTCGTCGGCAATGTCGGCGGTATACGGGACTTCGAGCTCCGCGGTGGTCCCGGTCTCCCGCCTGATCTCGTTCGCGGCTGCGCCGAGCGGCACGAGGTTGTCCAGGAAGAGGACCCGCCCGCCCGGAGCCAGGGCGCGACGAATCATCGACCAAAAACGTCCGAACGCGTCGGTCGGGACATGACTCAACCAGAAAGAGAAAAATATTGCGTCGTACGTTTGTGGAGGGCTCCATTCGAAGACATCACAAATAACGTAATCGATGCCGGGCGCCGCGGGTCCGAGCTTTTTCTTGCTTACTTCCAGCGCCTCGGGAGAGGAGTCGACCACGGTTAGGGAACTCGGCTGCCCGGCAAGTAGTCGGGTGAAGTTACCGGTGCCGCCGGCTATCTCCAGGACCCTTCCGGTCGGTCTGAAGTCGTTGATCGCGTCGAGGAGTCGGTCTAGTTCAGCCGTCCAGTGCTGGCCGAAGCTGTTTTCCAGATTTCGGTGTCCGAGATGAAGCCACCACTGATCGTACTCGGTGGCGCACGCCCGATAGTATCCGATCTGTTCGGCTATGAGACTGTTGCGGTCGGGCACCACTATGTCGCCTTTCCGCTGGGCCATAACCGGCCCAGCGATTCACGCCTGCGGTTTACGGGCAACGAGGATGTCTCTCATGATCGCCTGGTCCACGCGGTGCTTGAGTGCCAGGTACGGTTCGGACTCGACGGGTTCCAGCCCGGCATCGATCAGGACTTTCGCCGCCTCCTCACGACGAGCGACAAAGGTGTTCCACGAGATCCCAAGCGCGCCTCCAGGGCGCAGGAGCTTAGTCCAGACCGGTGTGGCGGCGGTCAGGAGGTCGAGCGGACTCCGCGCGAGGCCCTTGGCTGCGGTCCGGCTGCCATGCTGGACGCCGTAGGGGGCGTCTGCCACGAGAAGGTCAAACGTACCCGGCCGGAAGAACTCCAGAGCCCGGGTCGTGTCGGCGTTGACGACGTCGAGTTGCTGGGTGGCGCCCGCCTTGTAGTCGTCTTTGGTGGGCGCGAGGGTGATGTGCAGGCGCCGGGCGATGATCTGGCGGTTTCTGCGAACCGGACCAGACTCCGCGTGGTGTTTGATCCGCTTTCGTTTCAGCCAGGTCTGGATGAAGGCGGAGTACGCCTCGAAGTCCTTCTGGTCGAGATCAACCCCGGCGGCGTCGAAACCGTACATCATTGCCTGGTTGAGTGTGGTTCCACGGCCGCACAGCGGGTCGATAACGGAGAACTTTCGGTCAAGCATCTGATCAGCGAATCTCGACGCCAGCAAGGTTACGTTGAGGAGGAGCTTGGTGAATTGCTCATTTGTCTTTCCCGCGTACTTCTGTATGGTGATCAGGTCGTCATCGAACCGATCGAGTGGACAAAGTTCGGCAGGGCGGAGCAGGTCACCTTCGAGCTGGAACAGCGCGTAGATCGACGATAGGTTCGCCAGGAAGGCGGCGCCGCGCGAATCGATGTGGTCAGCGGAGAACGCGACGTACGATACGCCGCCGATCGTGGTCTCTGACACGTCGGAAAGGCGCCCGCCGAGCACAGACCGGTTGAACACCTCCAACTCGGCCTGGGTGAGCGCGACCGACGCGTCGGCGTAGACGCGGTTGGTCGACGGCAGAATTAGCAGGGCGTAGCGGGTCATATGTCCTTCACGAGTGCGAGACCGGGCTTGCTGGCGAGTCCATCCGTGCCAATCATACGGGTTTGGTATCGGCAGGCCGGCCATGGTACGCGCGGGCCGAGGGGCGCGCCCACGCGGCGTATGTCTCGCAGAGCCGGGCCGCGGCGCGTTCCGGGGCAAACGAGCTCATTGCCGCGAGTGCGCGCCGCCCGACCTCCGCCAGCCGGTCACGGTCAGCCGTGTAGGCCGCCAGGGCGTCGGCCAGGGCGTCCACGTCGCCGGGGGGCACCAAGAAGCCGGTGCGCTCATGCTGGATGATCTCGTCGAACCCGCTGCCGCGGGTGGCGAGAACCGGCTTTCCTCTTACCATGGCTTCGAGACACGCGTACGCGAAGTTCTCGTACAAGGAGGGCAGCACCACGATGTCCGAGGCCTGGATCTCGCTCTCGACGTCAGCCGGCCCCAGCTTGCCGAGGAGGACACAGGTCGGCGGATCGGCAAAGGGTTCCAGCGCCTCGCGCACTCGCTGCGACATCGCTGTACCGCGCCACTTGGTATCCCCTCCGGCGATTATCAACTCGGCCGACGCACCGCCGGCCAGCCAGCGCCGGGCGGCGTGCGCCAGGATCAGGACCCCCTTCCGGTACTCCAGCCTGCCTAGGTAGAGGACCCGGATGGGGCCGGACCGCTTCGTGCTCACCGGTTCGGGGCACACCAGCTCCACCGGGTTCGGGATTTCCAGCGGGGCGACGGGGAGCCGCCACAGCCTCTGCGCCTCCACGGCGAGCCAGGTCGACGGGCTCGTCAGCAGGGTCGACGTGCGTACCTGGCGTTCTTCGAGCCGGCAGCGTTCGGAGTCGTTCCGGTAGACCCGCTCGCCCTCGTTGCGTTCGAGTATCAGGGCCAGCGGGGTGTGCAGCCGGGTAGCGAGCGGCGGCGCGGACGGCAGGTCGGAGATCAGCGCGGCGACGCCGCCGAACTCGGCAGACTCGACGATGTCCGGGCCGCGTCCAGCCTCGATCAGACGCCCGAGGGCGTCGCGCACGCGGGCGGCAACCGCAACGGGTCCAAGGCCGGCAACGGCGACGGTGACGACCTGGACACCTGGGAGGTGCAAACCCGCGTCGGGCTGTCCGCCAGCGTCCGCGGCGACCACCGTCACCCGCTGACCTGACCGGGCCGCGTATCCGGCCAGCGTCCGGCAGTACGTGGCGATACCGCCGGCATCCTGCGGATGCCATTCAGCAGTGAGCAGTCCGAGGTGCATCAGATCCCCGCACGTCGCGGGTCTGGTCCGACGGTGCTCAGCGGCTGCTCGGGAACCGCGCACACGCGGGCGCTGGTCCGACGGTATTCCTCGAAGCCGGGTATCAGCGTGGCGGCGACGGCGAAGTTGCGCCGACGTTCGGCTCCGCGGTCGCAGGGCACGGCCTCAGCCTCCTGATGGAAGACGTAGGCGGTCGGTACGTACCGGAAGCGGCGCCCGGCTCGGTGCAGGCGATAGCCAAGCTCGATGTCCTCGTATCCCCAGCGGCCATCGAACGCCGGGTTGAACCGGTGCTCGGCCAGACACGACCGGTGGAGCGCGAAGTTGCACCCGAAGAGGCAGTCATACGGCCGGGGATGCGTCTCCAGCGAGCGCAGCTCGTCCATTCGACGATCGATCGGGTGGCCGTAGTTCGACGCCGAGGCGACTCGTGGTGCCCCGGCCAGGACGGTACGGTCGACCGCGACGGTTGCCGTGTGGCAGGTGGACGCGTCGATGAAGACCCGGTGGCCGAGGTACACGGTACGAGAGTCCCGCGCGGTCAGCGCATGGTATGAGCTGATGGTCTGGTGTGCGGGGACGCAGTCGGCGTCGAGGAACACGAGGCTCTCGAAGCGGGCCGACTCGATGCCGATGTTGCGGGCGGCTCCCGGCTGGAAGTGTCGGCCTTCCAGCCCGGTGCGCTGGATGATATTGACGCCCTGCGTCCCGCTGGCGAACGCTAGCAGCGCGTCCAGCGCTGGTGTGCCGCTGTCGTTGTCCACCACGATGACCTCCGATTGGTCGCCAAGGCGATGGCAATCCGCGACCACGCACGTGAGGGTGCGGTGAAGCAACGGCCAGGCTTCGTAGCAAGGGATGATCACGCTGACGCCGGGTCGGTACGCCATGTGGGGGCCCTACGTTGTCCGTGTCGAGTCGAGCACGCCCTGCGCGACCTGGTTGAACGTGCGATAGCGGGAGCAGGCGAAGCAGGCGGGACTTTGCACCGGCCTCAGCGTTCGCTGGAAGGCGCGGTACTCCTCACTGCGCAGCATGTCGCTCACGGACTGACTGGAGAGCCGTCCGATCCGGCTGGCGCGGTCCTGGATGTGGCAGCATGGCAGGACGTCACCGTCCGGTTGGATCACGAAGTGCGCCAGCGGGACGACACAGACGCCACGGAACGGGCCCCGGTGCTCCATACGGTCGATCTCCACGGCCACTCCGAGACGGTCCGCCTCGTGGTGCACGTGTGCCAGAGCCTCACGGGCGCGTGCGCGGGCGTCAGCGGAGATCACCTGCGTCTTGGCCTCGGCCGCCCACGATGACCACCCAGTGTCCGGCGCAGCGGTTAGGGAGTCCAGCCACGGCACGTCGAGCCCAACCGGGAAGATCCGGATCTTGTCCGGAAGGACCGGGAGGCCCAGCATGTCGCTGACGGTGGCAACGGTGTCCGCGGAGACGACCGTGTTGACCGTGAGGCTCACGTGAGGCGCGAGCTGCCGGAGTCGTGCCATCCCATCGGTTGCCCGATTGAACAGCCCACGCATTTTCCGCACCGCGTCGTGCACCTGCGGATCCGGGCTGTCGAGGGAGACCGTGATCTCGCGGAGCCGACGGAGCCGGGCGAGATGACGCACGCGGGCTTCGTCGAGGAGGCTGCCGTTGGTGATGATCGCGGTTTCCACGTCGAGTTCGTCGACGTGATCGATGACGTCGAGGAAATGGGGGTACAGCAACGGTTCCCCGCCGGTGAAGAGCGTGTACCTGAGCCCGAACCCCGCCAGTTCGGTGAAGACCTGTCGCCATCGTTCGACCGGCAACATGCCTTCACGGCTGTACTTCCACACGCCGCAGAACTTGCACTTGGCGTTGCACCGCCAGTCGAGGCGCACCTCGATCTCAAGGTGCCGCAACGGCCTCATCTGCTCGTACGCCTCGGCGAGGTCCTCAGGATGGTCCTCGACGTACCGCTGAACGGTTCTCACTGGGGTACTCCTCACGCCGTCGTTACCGATGTGGCGTCGGTGCGCCCGAGCTGGCGAAACGCGTTGACCTGGTGCCACGGGTTCTTGCCGTGGATCCGTTCAAGCGGATGTCCCGATGCGGTGTCCTCCGCCTGCCTCTCCGTGAGGAAGGTCGGAAGGGCAGCGGCGGCTATCCCGGTGTCCTGGAGGGCGAGCAGTGTCGCGGCGTCGACTTCGGCCGGATCCTCGCCGAGGAGCAGCCCGACGTCGGGGAGGATGCTTGGCGAGGACAGGCCCCAGCAGTCGCAGTACGGGTGGATATGCAGCGCGACGTTGAGGCAGACGACCTTGCCTGGTCCAAAGGAGGCAAGCACCTCGCGTGCGGAGCGTGCCAACGCCATCGAGAACGCCAAGCCTCCGTCATCGCCGGCGGCGAGCGCTCGATGGGGCGCTCCGGACTGCTTTCCGACCTCTTCGCGCCAGCCGTCGTGGCCCTCGAAGGTGTGGATGTGATTGCGCGTTTCCTGGGCGACACAGCCGATCCCGATGTTCTTGATCGCTCCGCCGAGGCCGCACGACGAGTGCCCTTTGGCATGCGAGATTACGATCAAGCCGTCGGCATGGGCGACGTGGCCGGCAACCTTGATCGTGTCGAAGTGGGGCGAGTCCGTGATGGTCCGCTCATCGTGGTAGCGGTCAACGACGCCAGAGATCGGATACACGGGGGCGCCGAGCGTTTCCTGGGTGTACCCGCGCTGCCACGCCGTGCGGACGGCCCGGTGCTCGTCAACCACGTACAGGAAGTTGTCCCGTCGAGCGAACCGGTCGGTGATCGCACGGACGAACTGGGGGTGAACGGTCGTGTAGCTGTCCGGGCCTCCGACATGCAGCTTGATGGCGATCTTGTCACGGGGCCCGAACCGCTGTTCGAGCCGTAGCGTGGCGAGCAGGTCGCGGAACCGCCGTAGCAGGGTGGCTTCGCGGCTGACGGCGCTGATCTGCGCAGGTAGGAAGTGGACGTCTTGCTCAGGCATGGGCGCTCCGTGGCGTCTCGTGCGGGGTGCATGGAAGGTGCCCGGTGCGGGCCCGCCGGCCGACGTTGTGGTCGTCACCGGCAATGGCAGGACGCCAGTGCCCGATGACCCAGCCCATGTTGACCATCCACATCGCAGCGATGTGCAGCATGGCCAGCCGTACGGCGGGGAACGGACCTCGTTGCCGCCATCCCGCCGGGTACCAGCCGGCGCCCAGCCCGGCCGCGCCACAGACGAGCGCGGCGTAGGGACCGCCAGCGACCGCTGCGGCGGCGATGGCGGCCGGCAGTGCCAGAGCGGCCAGAAGCGCGGCGCGGCGGGCGTGTGCACGCCAGCCGAAGCAGTCGGGGAAGGCTCGTCCGTGCAGCCGGCTGATGAGCATGAGGTCGCGGCTCTCGCGGTAGACCTTCCGAAGGAAGCCGGGGGCGCTCTCCCTGGCAAGGTGTCGTGGCCGCGCCGCCAGGATTGCTCCACCGCGCCATGCGGGCGAGGTACGGACGCGGTAGGCGAAGTCTTTGTCCTCGCACCCGACCAGTCGCTCGTCGAAGGGATGCCGCAATAGGAGATCTCGCGGCGCGATGAGGTGCACGGTGCTGCACCGCTCGACCCACGGCTCGTCGCAGCGGCTCGGATAGACCGTTCGGGCGAGGCTGGCCAACCAGTCCCGCCGCCCGGCGGGTGCGGCGAGGTCGAAGCGGCCGATTGCGAGGTCCGGCGTCTCGTTGATCGAGGCGATGGCCGAGTGGAGCCAGTCGGGTCTGACGCGGACGTCGGCGCTGAGGAATGCGATCCACGTGTGGCGGGCGGCGCGAACGCCGAGGTTGCGCTGGTGGGCGTAGCCGGCTGAGCCGGCCGCAACCACGCGCAGCAGCGGGCCGGCCGGGCGCTCTGCTGCCCATTGCCGGGCAAGCGCGACCGTCTGATCGTCGGATCCGCCGTCCACCAGGAGAATCTCGACGGGTACGACGGTGCCGGTAAGGGCGCGTTCCAGGGAGCGCAGGCACTCCGGGATGTAGTCGGCCTCGTCGCGGCAAATGATCACGACTGACATGCCGCGAACTGTCGACCGCGTCACGGTGTCGACCCCTCGGCGGGGATCGGGCCGAGGAGTCGGGACGGGAAGCCCACGTAGCACGGGCTGGGGCAGGAACTGCAGAAGCGTTCTTCGATCGTTGCCAGAATCCGGCGTCGTGGGCTGCCGTTCCAGACCGACGGGAAGGACTCGTGGGCGACCGACCCGAAGGTCAACTCTGACGAGCGCCAGCATGGAAGGACGTTGCCGTTCGGTTCAAGGAAGAACCCGCCGCGTTGGAAGATGCACGGCGCTTGGCGCCGTCCGCCGCTGAGCGTGACCTGAAGGCTGCGGTAGAACGACAGCGGCGGGCTGACATGCTCGGGATAGCGCTCAAGGGTGTCGAGGAACGCGACGAACCGCCCGATCAGGTCACGGTCGGCTTCGAAGCGGTCGAGCCTGTCGAGGTTGTTCATGTAGACGTCGGTCGACATGGGAAAGGTGAACGACACGAGCAGGTTGCGCCGCACCGCGAACTGCAGGACGTCGTCGAGGTGGTCGATGTTCTTGCGGGTGGCGGTGGCCGAGACGCCCATGCTGAGCTGGGACCGGGGAACGTTCAGTGCCTGGATGCTGTCGATGGTGCGGCAGGTCGCCTCGAACGCCCCGCGAACGCCGCGGATCTCATCGTGGAGCGGGCCGACCCCGTCGAGGCTGATGAACAGGTAGAGCTTCTTGCCGCGGTCCCGTGCGACATTGAGCACCCGCTCGATGATGGCCGCGCTGCCACGCAGCATTCCGTTCGAGTTGAGCGAGAAGCTCTCCAGGCGAGGGCAGGCGTCGACCAGCCGGGCGACGAGGTCGGGAAGGTCGCGGCGAAGCGTGGGCTCCCCGCCGGTGAAGTTGATCGCCCGCAGCGTCGAGCTGATCGACGGGTCGCCGAACAGGGCGACGAGGTCGTCGTCGGTGAACCGGTCCCGTTGCTTGAGGTCTCCGAGCGCGCACATGTCGCAGTGGGCGTTGCACAAGTAGGTGACAGGCAGAATGGCGACCTCGGGCCATCCGATGCGCAGGTCAAGCTGTGACAGGCTCATCCGATTTCCTCCACGCGAAGCAGTTGGACGTGCAGGTGTCGCAGGTCGCGCGGGCGCCCTTCGCGAGCAGCGCGGACCGCCGGGCGAGCAGCGCCTGCCAGGTGAGCGACGAGCCGTCGACGGTGTCGAGGTGGCCGAGGATCATTTGCTGACTCGTGCCGCAGATCGACACCGTGCCGTCGGACGTGACGAGAACCCCCTCGTGCAGCAGTCGGCACGGAAGCTGCCGTCGTCCGCCGTTGAGTACGGCGCGGAGGTCGTCGTCGAGTCGTTGGGTGCTGCGCCGGACCAGGAAGTCGGTGACAGGGTCGAGCTGGTCTTGGGTGAGGCTGACGTCGCCGTACATCGGAAGGCTGCGAATGTAGTGGTCGGAGCTGTTGACGATGGCATAGGAGACAGGGATGCCGCGGCCGGCCGCGTAGTCTGCCACGGCGTCGAGGTGTTCCGCGTTGTACCTGTTGATCACGCAGGTCAGCGCGAGTTGTACGCCGGTCAGCCCTCGACACTCGTCAAGGAACCTGTCGACCTCGGTGAAGGCGCCGGCGCGGCCCCTGATCCGGTCGTGCAGCCGGCCGACGCCGTCGAGCGACACGTAGAGGTCGAGCGGGGTGCCTTCGAGGAGCCGCAGGCCCCGCAAGGCGGCTTCGGCGGGCACCCCGGCGGTGTTGACGCTCAGGCGGGCAAACTTGTGCCTGCGGACAAGCACGTCCGGAAACAGCGCTCGTGCGGCCGGGACGACCAACGGGTCGCCGCCGGTGAGGTTGACTTCCCGCCACGGGCCGGCCGTCGGGGTGCCGTCGAGGGCCGTGGTCAGCGTGTCGCGTTCCAGAACCGTGTGTGGGCGCGTCTCGGGGAGGCCGCAGAAGACGCATCGGCACGCACAGGCGCTGGCAAGAGACAGAATGAGGATTCCCGCCGGTGGCGCTGTGCGCGACGACGTGAGGGGCGTCGTCATACCACGGCTCCAACGGCAAGATCCCAATCCTCGTACGAGTTGGAGAAGCAGGTACCGCACTTCGCCGGAATCTTCGTGTCCAGACAGTCAGCGCGAGCGTGGCCGTTCCACAGCGTCTCGAAGTCGGCCTCGGTCAGGTCGCCGAAGTGAAAGTCGATATAGGTCCCGCAGATGTAGACCTTGCCGTCGGGCATCAGCACGAAGCCCTTGCTGGGGAAGAAGCAACCCCGTCTGCGGTGACCGCTTTCCAGCGTCTCCATCATGGTCGCGTAGAACGCGGGGCTGAAGTTGGTGCTCGCGGGATGCCGGCATACCTCCCTGATCGCGGTGCGGACCTGGCCGACCTGGTCCGCGTTGACCTGGAACCGCCGCTCCAGGCCGGCACCGCCGATGAACACCTCAGGGCGGGCGGCGAGGTTGTAATCGACCCGGACACCCAGCTCTCTGACGTAGTCGAGGACTGGGATGATCTGGTCCGCGTTGCGATCGGTGATCGTGAAGCTGGCGGTGACCCGCAGCGTCTCCGGCCATTGGGTTCGCAGGGCCGCGAGGTGGCGCAGCGCGCGGTCGGCCAGCGCGAAGGCGCCGGGATGGCGACGGTGGCGGTCATGGTACTCGCCGATGCCGTCGAGCGAGATGTACATGCGGAGCTTGATCCGCCCGTCGCTACAGGCCGGGAGCACTGCCGCCAGAAACGCGTCGATGCCATCGATCAGGTGCCCATCGGTGTTGATGCAGATCTCCCGCAGCCGCCGATATGCCGGCAGCATGCCGGCGACGAACGTGGTGAGGTCCGGGTGAGCGAACGGCTCTCCACCGCTGAGGTTCACCGACTCGATGTGCTGACGGAGAAACGGATCGCTGAGCGCCTTGTCGAGCAGCGCGCGGCTTGCGTGGTCCTTCGCGGCCTGGGGCAGCCTCCAGATTCCACAACTGCGGCATTTGCTGTTGCAGGTCATCGTCACAGGAAAGATCATGACCTTCGGCGGACTGGTCATGCGGTTCATCCCTTCGCCATGGACGGCTCGGTATCTGGGTTCGGGAGTGCACAGGCCCGCGATCTCCGGACGTAGCCGATGAAGAACGCGAGCGACGCGCATAGCAGGTACGTATCGATCAGGACGTAGCCGATCCGGCCCTGGCGCACGTCGTCGGGGAGCGCGAGCCTCAGGTGGTCGTTCGGTCTGCGGTGCATGCGTACGAAGGCCCGAGGCGCCTGCCATACGGATTGGACCGGCCCGACGGCACGGCTGTGCACTCCGTACGACCAGACCTTGCGGGGCAGGGTGCACATCGTTTCGCGGTGGTCGTGCTCGACGATCGCGGCCGGGTCGTAGACAAGCAGGCGGCCGGTTTCGCGCAGCGACCGGCAGAACGCCACATCCTCGTACGCCGTTCGGTACTGATCGCCGAACGGCACCTCACGTGCTTGCGACATCTCCAGCAGTAGGTTGCCTCCGGACAGGTAGTCCGGTCCGATGACGCGTTGATCGCCGAGATCCGGGCGAAGATGGAGCGCCTTCCATCGCTCGGCCCACGTGCCGCGCCGAAGTTCGACCTGGCGGCCGCCGACGGCCGCCGCGCCGGTCGACAACAGAACCGCCCCCAACGTGCTTAACCAGTCGAACCGGGGATAGCAGTCGGCGTTGAGAAACGCGAGGAACGGGGTCCGGCACTCGGAAAGGCCAAGGTTGCGTGCCCGGCCGAGTCCGCCGCCGTTCGGGACAGCTACAACCTCGGCCCCGCGTGATCGCGCGATCGTCGCGGTCATGTCGGACGATCCGTCGTCGAGCACGAGAACCCTCACGGGTCGATGGTCGAGCGCCCACACGGCGTCCAGGCACCGACCGATCGTGCCTGACGCGTTACGAGCCGGGATTGCGACCGTCGTGCCAACGTCGCCGATCGGCGTGCTCATGCGGTCTCCCATCACGTGTCCAGACGGCCAGCAATGGCCCGCACGACGGGACGTAGCCCAGCGACCTCGCCCAGCCAGTTCCATCCCGGGTGCAGTTTGGCCAGCTCCTGCAGGCCTACGAGTCGCATGACGGCGGCGCGGAGCAGCATCTGGTCCCAGTGCTCAATGGCGGGAACCTGGTCGAAGACCTGTAGGTCGGCGCCGTACCAGGCCGCCTCGTCGACCGCCATGATCGCCAGTGCCAGGCCGGACGGCCGCAGGTACGGCGCGAAGTCGATGATCGCCGGAGGTCGCCCAGCGTGGAGGAGGAAGTTCGCCCGCGAGAGATCTCCATGTATCAACTGCGGCATCGCGGTAACGGCCACCCGCCGTTCGAGTAGCGGCTCGACCAAAGGTTGCAGCTCCGGGTGGATCGCGATGCGCTCTTCGCCCCAAGCGGCACGGTCGGCCCTGGCCCACACCCCGTTGTTCGGTTCGAAGGAGACAGGGAGTACGGCGTCGCCGATTGCGGCGTGAAGCGCTCGGGAGGCGGCAACCTTCGTCGCCCATTCGCCTTGACGGCTGGAACCCGGCAACCACTCCATCGCAATCCAGCCGTCCCAGATCCAGTTTCCGCAACGACTCTGGATCGGGCGCGGCACCCTGAAATCCTTGCTCGGCAGCCGGCTGAACAGTTCAGCCAGCCAGGCGACTGTCGGCTCGTGAGCCTCCTTGCCGACGAACTTCAGCACAAACGCGCCCACCTGGAAGGCTCGACGTCCTACGCCTGGCAACGGTGAGGCGTCAGAGCCCTGGAGATCGAATGCTTGGATTGCCGTGGGAACCGACGGCGTCATCACACTCATCGGCTGCCCCGCAGGTCGCAACTCTGCGCCTGCCGTGTCGAGATCCTGGCTGACCTCGTCAGTGATGAGGCTGAGCTTCATCACCGGCGCCGCCGGCTCAAGGCGGGCTCCAGGTGTCGAGCCCGCGATTCAAGGAGGTGAGTTCCATGCTCAACCCATCTCACGGAGCGAATCGCGCCATACGCTATATCTGTCTGTCTCGTATGAATCTTACGTATCTGTCAAGAGCAACTTACCCACGCCTTCCGGTAGAACAGGCGTCAAACAGTCCTCTCGGAGCAACCGGTCAGCTCGTCGGAGTAGGCACCAGGTGTGCCAGGTCCTATCGAATTGATACAGAATCGGCTAACGTTCCACTAACCGCCCAGGCCGGGGATCCTGGCGACGCCTCCGCCGCCAGCTCATCAACACCTCGGGCACCAGCACCACGACCGGGGTGTGAGCCACGCCAGTGAGCCCTTGTAGGAGCTCCCCATGAGCCATCAGCGGTGTTGGTCGAACACGCAACGATCCTGGTCTCTTGAGATATGCCAGACTGCGCACTTGTTGCCAACCAAGCGCGAGGAGGGACGCGGTGACCGCCGGCAAGCGCGAGCTTGACGCGCTGATCGAGGAGATCACCGTCGACTGCTACAACAAGGACGAGGAACTCAGCGGCTTCCTCACCTACCTGGACGAGGCACTGGAGCAGCCGGTGGAGGCCACCGTGATGGGCGTGCCCGTCACCCTGGTCGGCGTCGACTCCACGGACGGGCCGCTGCGTGGGCTGGTTGCCAACTGCCAGCGGGACGGCCACGACTACCAGATGTGCCTGCTGGACGTGGCCGTGCCGCGGGGCAGCGACGTCTCGCGGGCCCTGGCCGCCTACCGGCACTGGGCCGGTGTGGATCCCTGGCCCAAGGCGACCCCATGACCGCGCGGAAACCGGTAGCCACCTCGGCGCTGGCCGCCCTCAGCCAGGCTGAGCGGGCCGCGCTGCTGGGCGACCTGCTGGCCGAGCATCCCGAGTTGGCCGGCGACGCCGAGCGGCTGGCCAACCGCCGCCTGGCCGGCGCCGACCGGCACGCCGTCGCCGACGACGTGAGCTGGTCGCTTGGGTCGCTGGAGCTGGAACAGCTCAACCTCCACGCCGGCTACCAGCGCGGCCGCGGCTATGTCCACCCGGTCGAAGCAGCCTCGGAGCTGCTGGAGGAGGCGCTGCAGCCCTACCTGGACGACCTCGGACGGCTGGCCGGGCTGGGACTGCCCGCTGCGGCGCAAGAGGTCGCGGCAGGGGTGCTGCTGGGCCTGTACCAGTACCGCGACCAGCCCCCACAGGACACCGTCATGGTCGAGGCTCCAGATTTCCCCGCAGAAGCGGCTGACCAGGTCATGGACGCCCTCAGAGCCGCCGGCGTGGACCCGCCCGACGGACTCAGCGAGCTCCTGCCTGACTCGTCCAACCTCCTCCGTCGCGAATAGCGTGAGACAAGTCGCCCCCCGGTCAGCGTCATTTCGGCTCGCCGAGGCGAACCAGGAACGTCCCAGGCATCAAGACCGGGACCGGTGGGCTCTGCAAGTCGGTCAGATCACGGTCCCCCCGAGATCAGCGCATCCGAAGCTTGCGAACCTCATCAGGGCTGGC
This sequence comes from Actinomycetes bacterium, assembly GCA_036001885.1. Classification (GTDB taxonomy): domain Bacteria; phylum Actinomycetota; class Actinomycetes; order JAKEEW01; family JAKEEW01; genus DASYTV01. The sequence continues at coordinate 2,762 of DASYTV010000037.1, read as the reverse complement.
GTACCGACAACCGGTCGCGCAGGAGCGCCCCGGTCAGCTCGGTGAGCAACCGGGGCGAGGCAACCAGTTCGAATGCCTCAGCCGGACCCAACCGCGCTTGGCAACCCGATCGAAAACAGTGTGTTCACCGTCCTGGGCTTGGCGGCGGACTGGACCGAGGCCGCGATCGTCCCGGTGAGGTTGTGGGTCGTCCTATTCAACGTCGCGCGTACTCGTTGCCGCGTACGACGGTGAAGGTCCTCCGGGTCCAGCGTCCACGTGGATGGCGGACACTCGCGCATGACTGCGGGAACCCATATCCACCGACCGTGGGCTGGCTGGTGGGCGGGACACCTGCGCCAACTTCACTTGAACTCACCCTCGACCCCACCGTGCAGTCACCGTCATCCGCACCATCTATCATGGCCAGTCCGTCAACGCCGACCTCACAAATGTCGACCTGTTATCCGATACCTTGAACCCACCTGCGCCTTGCAATTAGACGCTCGACGCATCCCAGTATCCCAGAGACGTACAGGGCAACTTGTCCGACTCTTGCTCCGAAATTCATCAAGACTGTTCGTCAGTCGGTCCCACTCGTGCCTACTCGCTCCCACTTGATCGATACGCTATGATGGCAATCACCTACGAGAATGGCTGTTGATGCTGGTCGCTGATGGGGAGAATTATCTCAGGTATTTCCTTACCATGGTTGTGCTCTGCCGACTGAGCTAGGGGGGCAAGCTGGTGCGTTTGCCCTGGCAGTGAGCCTGTTGCCGAGCCTCCCGCCAGTGTAGGGATGTTCTCTGGAGCCTCCTCATCCGGAAGTCAGTAGGAACTCATCCGGACTGCGGGTCACGAGTCATCCGGTGCCCGTGACAAGGAGGCATGGTACATGGCCTGGATCGCGGTTGTCCCGCCGTCCCCCCGCCACCCCTACGAGCGCTACCAGGTCCGCTACCAGGACGGCAAGCGGCAGCGCTCGGCCGGCATCTTCCCGACCAGACGGCGTGCCGAGGCCGAGCGGCGGGCCATCCAGCGTGGCCGTCCGGAGTCGGTGAGGCCGGCTGAGGTCGACCTCGAGCGGACACGGACGATGCTCGGCGAGTACGTGGCCACCAAGTGGTGGCCGGCCTGGAAGGACCAGCACCCCACCTCCGAGTACGGCACCCGCAAGAAGGTCGAGAAGCGGATCCTGCCCACCTTCGGCGACATCCCACTCGGCGACCCGGACGCCAGCACCATCGGGGCCTGGAAGTCAGCCTCGGCGACCTCCTCCACGGTCAGATAGTGGCTCATCGGGGCCCGCCGGGGATGGCTGCGAACCGACGGCGCCGGGCTGGCCGGGTCCGTGCGGCGGGTGGTCGAACGACCGTCCGGAGGAGCGACTCGGCGGCGGCCTCCTTGGACATATCCGGGTCATCCAGGCCCTCGAGCAGGCTGACGAGCACCATGCCGCCCGAGCTGGCCGTGCCGCCCGATCGGCCATCGGCTGGGCACGCGCCCTGCTCGCGCAAGCCAGGCAGCAGCACCCCGACGAGGCCGATCATCCAGGCACTGCGATGTCGGCGCGCCCGCCCGACCAATTCGACCAGCGCGGCCCGCTGCACACCCACATCGGTGGCTGGATGGAACAGGAGGCCGCGAAGGTCCCAGAGCCCGATGGAGTCCCTCCGCAGGCCGATGGTGTGCCCGTTCAAGGCAAGCGGCTGCGGGCCGGTCGCGAGGAGGCGAAAGGTGGTCTCGACTGTTTCCAGCGGCGAGAGGGTGGGACGGCACATTGGCGGCTCCCTGGAGCTGAGGGTAAGGCAGCCGCCATCCAGGCAAACCCTTCTTACCGACAGCCTGAGCGCCAGCGGCGGGGCGCCTTGCAGATGCTCTGACCATGTTCGATGCAGGCCCGTGGTCCGTCTCGTCGTCGCCACAAGCCCCTTGTGGATAACCGAGGGCAGCGTCCTTGATGGTGCGTAGACTTCGAGGCGCCAGCACATCGAACCTGGGCAGGAGCCATCATGTTCCGACGCCGGCGCATCCAGTCCGCTGCCGATCCTCCCGGCCATTCAGCTCACGCGGTATCGTGGTTGCAGCCGGTTGAGGACGTCTACCTTCTGTTCTTGAACCGCCCCCCCGACGACGTCCCCGCCGACGACGGCGGGGCGACCGTCGTGCCGGCCGCCTCCCTCCACCACCCCGAGCTGCCCCAACCCGACGCCCAGCGGCTGTTCGACCGCGTTACCCGCCACCCCGCCCGACACCCCGGCGCGCTGGTCTTCCTGTCCGATCTCACCGCCGAGCTCGCCAGCGTGGGATCGAGCTGGTCGCAGGTCGGCATCGACTACGAGGCAGTGACTGACAGGCTGGTCGCATTGCATCACCGTGGCCAAGTGCTGGCGCTGCGACTGGCTGAGCTTTCGGAACTCGCTGTCACCCTCCTGGCCAGCGGTCCGCAAACCCAGATCTACGTCGGCGCGCCCGATGGCGGGCCGCCCGAGTTGCTTGATCCCGCCATCTTCCAGGCCAGGCGTGAGGAACTCCGGACGATGATCAGAGCTGACCTTGACCGCAAGGTCGCCAGAGGCCGGCATTGAAGGGTTATCAAGCATGCTGACGTTCGCTGGGGGCCGGGTCACCTGAATGAGAACTGTAGGTTCTCATGCTTCTTAGCATTGTGAACGCGGCTGACCAGGGTCTTGTCGGTGGTTCTCATCGATCTGGCCTTGAGGGCTTCTCACCGGTCTGGCATTTCCTGGACGAGGGCACGCACGGCGGGTTGGTCGAGGGCG
>DASYTV010000036.1:0-2626 GCA_036001885.1 Actinomycetes bacterium | reverse complement strand
GGTGCCGGTGATCACGCGGGTGCCGCAGTAGCACTCGACGTCGAGCAGGATTCCGCGCCCGGTGTTGACCAGGGAGCGGATCCGCCGTGTTCCGACCAGAACCTTCGATCCGTGTACCGGGCAGTCGATGGCGAACATGGGGTCTGACCTCCGTCTTTCGTGGCTGCATCGTTAAGGGTAGAAAGGAATTGGACCGTTGATCAGATCCATTTCCCTGCTGGTTCAGTGGGCCGGTTGGGTCGGGTGCGGGTCGCCTGTCTGGTCCGGTAGACGCCCGCCTGACAGCGGCCAGGTTCAGCCGCCGGTGGTGAGCGGGGGGCGTCTACTTGGCGTTGCGGACCTGCTTGGCGACTCGGTCTGCTTCCGCCTCGTCCAGGAAACGACGCTGCCGGTAGTCCACCTCTGCTCGCAGAACGGCCTCGTGGTTCATGATCAGCATCTCCTCGGTGTCGTCGCCGTTTGGTCGGCTTGACACCAAGGCTCGTGCTGAGGTCACGCCCAGGACATCGGAAGATCAGGTCGACCCTCGCCGCGGGTACCTTAGGCGAGAGCCCACACCCCCCTTAGACGCCCTCCGGAGGCCCTTACCCAGGCAAGTCGGCCAGGCGGCTACCGTCAACGCCATGGCCAGAGTGCTCGTAGCGGCTGGTGGACCGGAACGTCCTGATCTGCCGACCCCAGCCTGGAGGACACCATGGGCGGCACCGATCCCCGCTTCGCGGGCGGATTCGGTCACCTCGTGGTTGTGGTTCGGCGACGCTTTCCCTTCCCCTTGGCGGGCAACGACCGCGCGTAGCTGACGCCACGATCCACCCACTGGTCGAGCTTGTCGTCGGCAGCCACGGCCGCGGTGTCGACATGAAGCCACCCGCGCATCTCCTGCCCACGCATGACCATGGGCGTGACCTGCTTGCCGTCGACCAGCGAGTCGCTCTCCTCGGGGTTCACCCGGACCAGCAACCCGCCCTGCCCGCTGGCGGCAACCGACATGTTCCCGTTGATCAGAAATGCCAGGCCGCCAAACATCCGCTGCTCAGCAACGCTCTCCGCACCGGCGACCAGCTCGCGGATGCGATCGGCCAACTCGTGGTCGTAGCTCATGACTGGATTATCCGTACCGCACTGACAGTTTCAGTGCTTTAACGCTCCCGAGCAGGCGGCCCCGAAATTGTCCTCTTCTTCGGCCAGGCGCTCGCCGAGCCGCTTAACACCAGCTCATGATCCGCGGTCGAGCCGCTCCCATAGGGCGCCCGGTCCGAGGAGGCGCGCCCCTAGCTCGGTAGTCCGCTCGCGCAGCTCTCGGTCGGCCGTTACAACCGTGACCGACTGCTCACCCTCGGCTTTCGCGTCTGCGACAATCCGGACGATCTCGTCGTCCGCCGAGCCCGGAGCGTGCACCACCCGGACGCCTTCGAGGACACCAGCTCCCACACCCGCGCGGGCTGCGCCTTCAACGACCACAATGACGTCGTCGCTGTTGCGACGGCTGCGGGCCAGTGCAGTGATCAGGCGGAGTACGGCCGCCGGACGATCCCGCCACCAGCCGTCCGGGCGAGAGCCGATCACGTTGGCCGCGTCTACGACCATCAACTGCCGCTGCGACACTCGCCCTCCCGTGTGCTCGCGCCCATCCCGTTGTCATCTCCGGGTTGCTGCTGCTGCGCCGTCGTGATCGGCTCGGCACTTGGAGGTCCATCTCCGCGATCCACATCGGCAGCACGTCGTCGTGGTAGCGGCTCCCCTTCGCGCTTCGACGGGACGGAGGGCTTTCCCAAGCCAGGTCATCAAGCATCACAACATGAAGCGTCGCCTACGATGCCATGTCGGCGCAGGGCGACCCTCATAGCGCGTCCTCGACTTCATATGCCCGACCCCAGTGTGAGGGGATCGAGGCCGTCGTCAGCGGGATGGCCAGTCCCATCAGCGCTGCGGCCAATGCGACAGCAAGGAGTGTCCCGATCGTCGCGCGGGGGCTCTCGGCGAGAACGCGGGAGCATGAATCTCGGGGGACGGGTACCAATGGGAACGTGGCACTTCAAGATTGGTTTCTCACCGCGGAGGAACGCGGCAATCCGGAGACCGAGCTGGATCGGCGGCACGACGACGGCTTGGCGTGGACCGTCGGTAATGCCGTGCGGCCGCTGGTCCATGGGCGGCCCTACTTCGCCGAGCTACGGTCTCGCATCGAGGCCATGCGTCAGGGTGACTGCCTGCTGTTCACCGACTGGCGCGGTGATCCCGATGAGTTGCTCGACGGTCCCGGTTCGGAAGTCTCGAGTGTGCTGGGCGCTGCGGCGAAGCGGGGCGTCGAGGTAAAGGGGTTGGTCTGGCGGTCGCACCTTGATCGCTTCCGGTTCAGCGCGGAGGAGAACCGCACGCTGGCCAAGGAGGTGGATCTCGACGGGGGCAGGGTCGTGCTGGACATGCGGGTGCGCGTCGGCGGCTCGCACCACCAGAAGTTCGTGGTCCTACGCCATCCGGGCCGGCCGGAGCTCGACGTTGCCTACGTCGGCGGCATTGACCTGTGTCACAGCCGCAGCGATGACATCACGCACGAGGGGGATCCGCAGTGCCAGCCGATGGCCGCTGTCTACGGTCCGCGTCCACCCTGGCACGACATCCAGGT
>DASYTV010000035.1:0-19422 GCA_036001885.1 Actinomycetes bacterium | reverse complement strand
GGTGAACGGAGCTTCGGCAACGCGGCAGCAGCCGCCCAGCTTGCTAGCCGACGCGTCGGGCGGCGACGAACGGCATCGTGTCGATCGCCGTCACCTTGACGACATCACCGGGGTGTGGGGCATGGATCATGAGCCCCTCCCCGATGTAAATGCCGACGTGGCTGATCGGGCTGTAGAAGAAAACCAGGTCGCCAGGCTGCAGATTGGACTTGGAGACCGAGACGCCGACCTGAGCTTGCGCGGCCGAGACCCTGGGCAGGGTGACACCCGCGGCCCGATAGGCACCAAGGGTCAGACCTGAGCAGTCCCACGAGCTTGGCCCGGTTGCCCCCCACACGTAGGGCTCACCGACCTGGTCTATGGCGAAGCTGACTGCCTTGCCGGCCCGCCCCCCGGGGAGGTTCTCCTTGATGCTGTCGGGGACGACCAATGAACCGGTCGAGCGCAAGAAGGAACGCTGCTCGACCTTGAGCGTCGCGAGCAACGCATTGGCCTTACGCATGCTCGCCTCGATCGCGTCCCGCTTCTCGGTCATCGCGATCTGCAGCTGCTCGATCTCACCGATCTGCCGAGTTGCCTGTGCGCGTATGGTCAGCAGGTCCTGGCGAGCCATCTCGACCCGGCGCAGCGCGTCCGCCTGCTGTGCGGACAGTTGATCGAGCGTTGTCGCCTGCTCGAGGAACTGCTGAGGATCGTCGGACAGGAACAGCTGCAGGGTCTGGTCGACGCCACCATTGCGGTAGGCCATCGTCGCGAAGATGCCGTTCTCCGTGAGCAGCTTGTCCAGCTGGTTCTGCTGCTCACCGACACGTTCCTGAGTGACCTTCAGCTCCCGCTCAGCGGCTCGCATCCGGTCCTGGTAGCCGTTGTACTGCTCGGTGGCCACCTCTGCATCGTGGTAGAGCTCACCGATCTTCTTCTGGACGTCGGTGATGCTCGTCGGATCCGCCTGCCCGGCAGAGGGGACCGTGATCAGAAGTGCCGTCGCGACCGCTGATAAGACGCCAAGTGTGCGTGCCGGACGGAAACCACTGTGCGACGCCAACTGGTGTGGCACCCCTTCTTCCTCCTACCGCCGACCGGGTGAGCTGACGGGTTCGGGCGGGGAAGATCGGCCCTACGGTGCGTTGCGGTCAGGCGTCGCACCGATTCACCCCTGGAGATCCATTGGGTCCCCGGCTCCGCTCGCAACCGGTTGGGTAGTCGCCGGGAGGTCGCGGATTAGGCGGGACGTCCGCCGTCATCCCCTTTGGAATGAGCGTCCGTAGCGGGCGTCTGGCGCGAAAACATATCGGTGATCAGGTACGCGGAGCAAGCACCGGAGCGGTCCGCATGATGGCAGTCGAACGATGTTGCTCACAGGAGGTCGGCGCAGCAATCTGAGCGAGGTGCGCCGCAGCCGGACTCATCGTCGCGGACGGAACCATGGAGCGAGGCGCCGGCCGGGACTCGGCGGAGGTCCCGGCCGCGACGCCTCACGTATCAAAGACGTCGTCTCGAGACGACGTGTCACCCGGGCCGAGTCGCGCCTACGTAGGGCATGTAGCTACCCGAAATTGACGTGATCTTCACCACGTCGCCCGGGCGCGGCGCGTGGATCATCTTGCCGCCGCCGATGTAGATGCCGACATGGCTGATCGGGCTGTAGAAGAAGACCAGGTCGCCAGGCTGCAACTGACCTTGCGACACGTTGGTGCCGTACCCGTACTGCATGCCGGACGAGTGAGGCAACGACACACCGGCTGCGCGCCAGGACGCCATCGTGAGGCCTGAGCAGTCGTAGGACCCCGGGCCGTCCGCCGCCCATTCGTAAGGCTTGCCGAGCTGGGCGTAGGCGAAGTTGACCGCCAGCTTTGCCCGGCCGCTTACCGGCACGCTGGAGGTCGTGGTCGTGGTCTGCTGGGTAGCGGGCGGCGGCTCGCTGGGGGGATTCAGTGCCGCTCGCTGCGCCGCGGTGAGGCGGCTGAGCAGGGCATTGGCCCGCTGCAGCTTCTTTCTGACCTCTGCTTCTTTGGCCTTCAGGTCGTCGCGGACCTTGTCGATCTCGGTCAGCTTCTGGCGTGCCGTCAGCTTCGTCTGGTCGAGCTGCTGCTTGGCTAGCCGCAGCCGGCGCAGGGCGTCAGCTTGCTGGGTGGAGAGCTGATCGAGCGTGGTCGCCTGATCGAGGAACAGTCGTGGATCGTCCGAGGTGAGCAGTTGGAGGGTCTCGTCGACTCCGGCGTTGCGATAGGCCATCGTCAGATAGATGCCGACCTCGTCCTGTAATGCATCGAGCGAGCGCTGCTGGGCGGCGACCCGATCCTGGATCACCCGAAGCTGCTTCTCGGCTGCCTTGAGGTTCTCTGTCGCCACGTTGACCTGCTCGACGACCGCGACGACCTCGTGATCGAGCTTGTCAACCTCGTCGCGGACGTCGCTGATGGATTGCGGGTCTGCGTAGCTCGCGTCGGGCATGACGACGAATCCGACGGCAGTGGCGGTGCAGAGAGCGACCAGTGTGCGTACATAGCGGCGTGAACCGACAGACGCCACCAGAGCGCCACCCCTCTTCCTCTGGCCGCCTACCAGGTGAGCTGACGGGTTCGGGCCGGGGAAGACGAGCCCTACAACGCGACAGTGCGCGTTGATTCACCCCAGGGAAAATTGGTTCCCCGGCTCCCTTGGAGCCCGTTGGTGCAGCTTTTGGGCCCGTCGGGACTCGGCGGAGGTATCCGCCGACCACTCCGGTTGAGCAGTCGTCGGCGCGGACACCTGGTGCGGAACCATACTCAAGATCCGCTCACGGAGCAATGCGAACCGCCGCCCTCTGTGGAAAACGGCTGGTCAAGCCGATGAAGCGCGCGGCTGCTCTTGGCCATGCGCATCCGGCGGCGGACGCTCGACCGTGAGGCGCAGCGGGGGCACCAGGCCGGACGCGGCGAGCACGCCGATGGCCGTCCGCTCCTCGGCATCGAGCGTCCCGCCCGCTGGCGGCATGCCAAGCAAGACGCCAACCGCGCAATCGCCGCACGCAACGTCACGAACCGAGCACGCCTCGCAGTCGATGAGCATGACCATGACCAGCCTCCCAAAGCGCCAGGTGACAGGGCCCGCCCATCGCCTCGAGCCCTTCATTGCTGGCCAACCTAGGGGTCCGGTCCGACAAAATCGCATCGACCGATGGCAGCGACTTCCTTAACCGCGGGCGAGGCGTTTGATCAACGCCGCGGCCGGGAGCGCCCGCGCCCCTGCCTTCCGTACACCCTCGGCGACCTCCCGATCGCTTGACACGACGACCACCGGACGCCCGGGCGGCTCTGCTCGGACCAGCCGCCGAATGAGATCGTCGGCGGTCTGGCCCGGCTTGCTGAACAGAACGCGAACGCCCCGGGGAGCCGCCGACGGCACCGGTCCGGTGAGCGCAGCACCATCGAACACGCACGTGATCTCGGCGCCGCTCTGCGCAGCGAGCCCGCCGAGCCCACTGACCAAGCGGGCCCGTTGAGCTTCCAGCGGGAGGTTGGCGAAACCGGTCTTGGTGACGTTGTAGCCATCGATGACAAGGTGTGCCTGCGGCAGCGCGAGCAACTGGTCGAGCACCGTCGGATCGTCTGGCTCCCGTGCCCGATCGGTGATCGACTCCACCCCGGCCGAACCGGCTTCCAGTGCCTCGACCGTGTCCGCGGGTCTGATAGTCGTCGGCGGCAGCGCCAATTCGCGCCGCAGCCCCTGCGCCGCATCAAGGACGGTATCCAGCAGCAGGCGCAGGCGGATATCTTCGATGCTGCGGCCCCCGCGGGCCGTCCTGCGCGCGGATTCGAGTGCCTGCTCGGCGTCGGCGAGGCGTGCCTTCATCCGGCGCAGCTCGGCGTCCGCGTTGGCCTGCGTGGCGGCTGCGTCCGCACGGGCATGCTCGGCCGCCTCGTCCGCGGACCGTGCGGTAAGCGCCGACTGCTTCGCCTGCTGGCGGGTGTCATGCAGCTTGTGCCGCAGGTCCGAGATCTCGGCCTTGGCCCGATCCAGCTCACCGCGCAGCCGATCGACATCCGCCTTGGCTGCGGCACGGGCCGTCGCTAGCTGCTCCTGCACGCGTGCCATCGCTTCGGTCGCCGCGGCCGAGCCCACCGCTACCGTCGACCGCTCGACCTCGCGTCCGGCCGTCTCCACATGCCCTTGCCAGCCGTCCGGGCGGAGGAGATAGGCGACCGCGGCGATATCGAGCGGATCGGCCATCGCAGGAACGGCACCCGCGCTCAGTGCTGCTGCGAGATCCGGCTTGGCCTCGCGAACCCGGCTCGCGACGACGGAGCGGAATCCGCCGTCGGTGGCGAGCGCGGCCGCGATCGGGGTTGCGGCCAGTCGGGCACGCTTCTGTGGCGCGAACCGGACGAACTGCCGCAGCGGGGCGGGCACCTCGCTGACCGGCAGTGCACCAAGGGCGTCCGCGGCGAGCGCCACCACTCGCTGGCGTACCGGCTCGGGTAGCACCCCGACTCCGCCGTCCTCAACCGGTTGCCGCTCATCGGTGCTGATGTCCTCGTGGACAGTCGAAGCGCCGGCCCCCGCTCCGGTATCCGCCTCGCTCGGCTCTCCCGTGGAAGCAGCGCCGGTGCTCGGCTGGTCGGATGAGCCGCCAGGGGCGCGACTGTTGGGCCCGGCAGACGGTGATCCGCCGCCTCCCAAGGACGCAGCACGACCAGGACCAGGCTCGGCCTGGTCCTCAGCCGGTGGAGGCGGCGACTCCCACATGCGGAAAGCCTATGCCGCACCTCCTCACCTGCAGATCAAGAAACCGCTGGCCCGGTCGGGTGCGGTCTGCTGCACCACGCGCGTGCCATCCGAGTCGATGCGACGCAGCAAGGTGCTCGGTTGACGTGCGAAGAGCTCGCGCGTCGTAACCGGATTCTGTCGGTCTGGCGGCTTACCTTCGCTGACATGACCGCAGCGGCTGTCGAACGATCGGCCCGACCGGTGCCGATCCAGGGCACCTTCGAGGAGCTCGGGACGCCGCTGCGACAGGTGACCTTCGTGGTGGTCGACCTGGAGACCACCGGCGCCGCGGCAACCGACAGCATCACCGAGGTCGGGGCCGTCAAGGTCCGTGGCGGGGAGGTGCTGGGCGAGTTCCAGACGCTGGTCAATCCCACCGGCCCGATTGCGCCGTTCGTCGCGGTCCTCACCGGCATCACCGATCTGATGGTCGCGGCCGCCCCGCCGATCAAGGCCGTCCTGCCGGCGTTCCTCGAGTTCACCACGGGCACCGTGCTGGTAGCCCACAACGCCCCATTCGATGTGGGTTTCCTGCGGAGTGCATGCCAACGGCACGGCTACACCTGGCCGACCTTCGACGTGGTCGACACCGCCCGCCTGGCGCGGCGCGTGCTCACTCGCGACGAGGTGCCCGACGCGACCCTGCGTACTCTTGCTCGTTACTTCCGGGCCACAACGGAGCCGGTCCACCGTGCCCTGGCCGATGCCAGGGCGACGGTCGATGTCCTCCACGGGCTGATCGAACGGCTGGGTTCCTACGGCGTCCACTCCCTCGAGGAGTTGGCGATCTTCTCAGCCCGGATCGCCCCACAACAGGTCGCCAAGCGTCACCTCGCCGAAGGGCTGCCGACCTCACCGGGCGTCTACCTCTTCAAGGACGCCCGCGACGAGGTGCTCTACGTCGGCAAGTCGCGCAATCTCCGATCCCGGGTGAGGACCTATTTCACAGCGTCAGAGACCCGGACCCGGATCGCCGAGATGATCGGGTTGGCGACGCAGGTGACGCCCATCGTGTGCGAAACCGCGCTCGAGGCCGAGGTGCGCGAACTCCGGCTCATCGCGGAGCACAAGCCCCGATACAACCGGCGCTCCCGCTTCCCCGAGCGGGCACTGTGGCTCAAGCTCACGATCGAGCCGTTCCCGCGACTGTCGATGGTCCGCGAGGTCCGCGACGATGCGACCACCTATCTCGGGCCTTTTGGGTCCCGGCGGGTCGTCGAGCAAGCGATGACCGCGCTGCACGAGGCCTTCCCGATCCGCCAGTGCACGCAGCGGCTTTCGCCACAGCGGTTGCGGTCGACCTGCGCCCTCTATGAGATGGGCCGCTGCAATGGCCCGTGTGAGGGTCATGAGTCCGTCGCGGACTACTCCGTACATGTGGCCGCGGCCCGCACGGCCATCCTGGGAGACGTTCGCCCGCTCCTCCGCCATCTCACCGCACGGATCGACCTGCTCGCCGGGCAGCAACGCTATGAGGATGCCGCGATTCATCGGGACCGTTTGGCCGCCTTCGTGCGGACTGCCGCTCGCATGCAGCGCATCGCCGCGCTCAGCGGTTGCCGGCAGCTCGTCGCCGCCCGGCCGGTCGAAGGGGGTGCAGCCACTGGTGGTGGCCAGAGGCCGGGCGGACGGCTCGGCGGCCCGCCAGCCGCACGACCGGTGCGATCACAGGATTGGGAGGTGGTGGTGGTCAGATACGGGCGGCTGGCGGCGGCTGGCGTGATGCCGCCCGATTCTGTTCCTTCTGTGTTCGTCGACGCGCTTGTAGCGACTGCGGAGACCGTCCGCCCAGGGCCGGGGCCGACGCCTGCCGCCACTGCCGAGGAAACCGAGTGCGTCCTGCGTTGGCTCGAGGCACCTGGAATGCGGCTCGTTCAGCTCGATGGTGAGTGGTCATGGCCGGCGCACGGCGCGGCCTCCGTCCACGACACGCTGCACCCAGGCCCGGGCGGCACGAGCACCCTCACCCCGTTTGACCGGCCGAGGAGGCTGCGACCCGTCCATCGCCCCGCCCGCTAGCGTCCCACTGGGTCCACGCCTCCGACGTCGTCTTCTCTGGAAAGGTTCTGAGAGGATCGGGGAGTGGTCATCCCGATCCACGACCGGAACCCGGTCCGAAGAGTGCCGGTCGTCACTTACACCTTGATCGCCATCAACTTCGCAGTCTTCATCATCGGTCCGGTGTCGGGCTTGACCACGCGTTACGGCTCGGGGCCTCGACTCGCCTGCGCGCAGAACACCTACTTCATGGAGTACGGCGCGATCCCTAAGGAGCTACTGAGCAACCACCAGCTGCCGCCAGAGCGGATCGGCGTCCAGCAGGGCGGCCAAACCTTCATCTGCCCCGTGGAGCGCTATCACAAGGCGCCGATCTTCTCCGCCTTCACCGCCATGTTCGTGCACGGTGGGTGGCTGCACCTGCTCGGCAACATGCTCTTCCTCTATGTTTTCGGAAACAACGTCGAGGATCAGCTGGGCCGGTTGCGCTATCTGCTCTTCTATCTCGGGTGCGGCCTCATCGCGACGTACGCCTTTGCAGCGTTCACCGGGCCTGGTTCCACCCAACCACTGGTCGGCGCGTCCGGCGCGATCGCTGGTGTGCTCGGGGCTTACCTCTGGCTCTTCCCACGGGCGAAAGTCACGAGCCTGGTGCCGTTCCTGCTTTTCCTGCCCTTCCGGCTGCCGGCGTGGCTCGTGCTCGGCGGCTGGTTCGTCCTGCAGTGGGCGTACGCGCAAGGCGCCGGCATGTCCGGCGATGCCGGCGTGGCCTACTTCGCCCATATCGCCGGCTTCCTGGCAGGTCTGCTCTACGCGATTATCTTTGTACGTCGGCCACGATGGCCCCCGGTCTCCGGCTATCCCAGCGGCCAACCGCCCGGCTACTACGGCCGCTAAGCCTCGGCAACGCCTAGAGCGAAGGCGGCCTCGAGGTCGTGCTGGGAGTAGGTGCGGAAGGCGACGTGAGTCTCGGTCGACAAGATTCCTTCGATCTTGTTGATGCGGCCGGGGATCACGTCGGCCAGATCGTCATGCTGTCGGACCCGCACCATCGCAATCAGGTCGAACTCGCCCGTCACTGAATAGACCTCACTCACGCTGTCGAGTGCAGCGATCGCCTCGGCGACCTCAGGAATGCGGTCGACCTGCGCCTTCACGAGCACGATCGCGGTGATCACGGCAGCCTCCAAGGTGCGTCTTCGACTCTGACAGCGGGGATGCGGCTCACCCGGCTTTGAGCTTCCTCGTGGTCTCTACCCAGAGGTCGAGAACACGGCCGGCGGCGCCGCTGTCGACCGAGGCGGCGGCCCGGCCAAGCGGGGCCCGCAGCAGGACGGTCAGCTGCTCGGCGACGGACGACGCATCAAGCGAGCTGGTCGACGAGTCGTCGTCGGTGAGGTCGTAGGCCAGGAGCGCGGCCGCGGAATTGAGCAGGACAGTGTCACGAACGGCGCCGGGCGCGCCGGCCAGGAACGAGCGGGCGATCCGCGCGTTCACCGGCGCCTCGCCACCGCGCAGATCCGAGGCCTGGTGTCGGGGCAGTCCCAGCAGGCCGGGGTCGAGAGTGGACTCGACCACCCTGCCGCGATGGACGATCCACACATGCGAGGTCGTCGTGGTCGTCAACTCGTCCAGTCCGTCGTCACCATGGAAGACGAGGGCTGCCACCCCACGGCCCGCCAGAACGCCGGCCAGGACTCCCCCCATTCGTTCATCCGCGACGCCGACTGCCTGGGCCGGCGGCCGGGCCGGGTTGGCGAGCGGACCGAGGAAGTTGAATGTCGTGGGGACGCCGATCTCGCGACGCGGCGCCGCCGCATGCCGCAGAGCTGGATGGAACAGCGGCGCGAAGCAGAACGTGATGCCCACCTCACCAGCGACCTGGGCGACAACGTCGGGCGGCAGGGTGAGGACTATGCCGAGCTCCTCCAGCAGATCGGCCGACCCGCAGGCCGAGGATGCGGCTCGGTTGCCATGCTTGACGACCCTGGCACCGGCTCCCGCGGTGGTCAGCGCTGCCATCGTCGAGATATTGACGGTGTGCGCGCGGTCGCCACCGGTTCCCACCACATCAACAGTCCGGCCAGGAACAGTGATCTTCGTCGCATGGTCGTACATCGCGCCAACGAGACCAGCGACCTCGTCCACGGTCTCGCCCTTGGCGCGCAACGCGATGGCAAAGGCGGCAATCTGAGCGGAGGTCGCCTCCCCAGACATGATTTCGTTCATCGCCCATGCGGTGGCATCGATAGGAAGGTCCGCCCTTCGAAGCAACGCTGAGAGCACCTCTGACCATGTGTGGGCACTTGGCGGCACAACGCCGGGAACCGCGGCATCGTCAGAGCGACCGGGGTCTCCTGCGCCCATAGCGCTCGCACCGTCTTCCTGGTCGGGCCCTGTCATCGCGACCTCACGAGAGGGGAAGGCTTGCGAGTCGCCTGCGCATCAACCCGGCAACCGCATCGGCGACCTCGATCGGGTCGAGCGGATGCGGCACGGCCGCTTCGGCCCGAGACCAGTTCGCGAGCCAGGCGTCCTGCGGGCGCCCGATCAGCACAAGCACCGGCGGGCACTTATAGACCTCGTCCTTGAGTTGCCGGGCGATCCCCATTCCCCCGGCAGGCACAGCTTCGCCGTCCAGGACAATGACGTCGATGCCGCCACGGTCCACCCGGGAGATGACGGCGGGCTCGGTGGCGCACTCTACGTATTCGACCCGCGGGAGCTCAGGCGCCGGCCGGCGGCCGACAGCCAGCTTGACCTTCTCCCTCGTGTTGCGGTCATCGCTATAGACAAGGACCGTCATCTTCTCTGTGCTCGGCATCTGGGCTTCCTCGGGCGTTGTCCACCGCGCGGTCGGATCTGCCGGAATGCTACCGGCGTGGCTCCCCCCGGCGGCGGAGACCGGTGCATGATCGACCCGCGGAGCCGTGGACGACCCGGGCACATTCGGGTTAATAGGCACGATGCCGGGGGGTCGACGTCAAGACTGCCACCGGTCCCGCCATAATGGCGCGCGTGGCGACAACCGCAGCGGACCGGCATGCCGCATACACGCCAGGCAGACCCAGCATGGTCGGCGTCGGGACCATCGTCTGGCTCGCTAGTGAGCTGATGTTCTTCGCGGCTCTCTTCGCGATGTATTTCACGGTCCGGTCCGTGTTCGGCCCGCAGGACTGGCCCACCCCGGGGGTGACGCTTGATCTGACGTTCGCCGCCGTCAACACCACGGTGCTGGTGCTGTCGTCCGTCACCTGCCAGTTCGGCGTGTTCGCGGCCGAGCGGGGGCAGATCGGCCGCACCGGCTCCGTCGGCCAGTTCTGGCGGTGGGGGCTGCGCGAGTGGTTCGTGCTCACTTTCCTTATGGGTGCCTTCTTCATCAGCGGCCAAACCTACGAATACATGACGCTCGTCAATGAAGGCACCACGATCTCCTCCGGACCGTACGGCTCGGTGTTCTTCCTTACCACGGGCTTCCACGGCTTGCACGTCACCGGCGGACTCTTCGCCTTCCTCCTGGTACTCGGCCGCACCTACATCGCCCGCCGGTTCACCCATGAGCAGGCGACAAGTGCCATCGTGGTGTCCTATTACTGGCACTTCGTCGACGTCGTATGGATCGGCTTGTTCTCGACCATCTACCTGATCCAGTGACCGAGGGGAGAGCGGTGAAGCCTCGCTTCTTGCGCAGAAGCCTCGACCGACCGGGCGAGGCCGCGGCGAAGTCTTCACGCCAGCCTGCCGAGCCACGACGTCGACGCGAGCCGCTGCGGCGGCACCCACTCGCACCGCTGCTGGTCCTCTTCATCGCGCTCAGTGCCACCGGAGGCCTCTACACCCTGCTGTCGCCCGGCCGGCAGGCGGCGGCGGCATCGGCTCAGTCCTTGGCGATCGAAGAGGGACGCAAGCTCTACGTCAGCGGCTGCTCGAGCTGCCACGGCTTGAACGCCGAAGGCAGCAGCGACGGGCCGACTCTCGTCGGCGTCGGTGCGGCGGCGGTTGACTTCCAGGTCTCTACTGGACGGATGCCGGCGACGAGGCAGGGCGTGCAGGAGCCCAAGAAGAAGCCGGTCTACACCCAGGCCGAGGTCGACCAGCTCGCGGCGTACATCGCATCGCTGGCTCCTGGCCCTGCGGTGCCCGCCGCCTCGGACTATGACACCAACGGTGCGAACGTCGCGGAGGGCGGCGAGCTCTTCCGCACCAACTGCGCGGCATGCCACAACTTCGTCGGTTCCGGCGGTGCACTCACTGGGGGCAAGTACGCACCGAAGTTGACCGGTGTCGACTCGAAGCACATCTACGAGGCCATGCTCACCGGCCCGCAGTCGATGCCTGTCTTCAATGATGAGACCATCACTCCTGACCAGAAGAGGGACATCGTCGCTTTCCTCAACTACATCAATACGGCGGGCGACCCGGGCGGTGCGAATCTCGGCCGGATCGGTCCGGTGAGTGAAGGCTTGCTCATCTGGATCTTCGGCATCGGTTCGCTCATCGGCGTCACCGTATGGCTCACGGCAAGGTCCTCATGAGCACGCACGATGAGATGACGACAGGTGCCGAAGGGCAGGCCGCTCCCTCCGGCCCTGAGCACACGAGCGGCCTGGTCCAGCGCGATGAGGTGCGCGGCCGCCACGCCCGCACGGTCGATGACATTGTCCCCGCTGTGGACGGTGTCGTCATCGAGGCCGACGATCACGAATTCGCCCCGGTCGAACGGATCACCCCGGACAGTACGGTCGCCCGCACCTACGACGACCCCTTCCCCAACCCGGGGCCCCCGCATCACGAACCGCGACGCACCGATGTCGACCCACGCGCGGCCCGTCGCGCCGACCGCCAGGTCGCCGGCATGTTCGGCTTGGCCACGCTGCTCCTGATCGGGTTCATCGTGAGCTTCGTCGCCGTCGACAAGTACCAGATGATCTCTCTCCCGCTGGTTGGCAAGATCGGGGCGCAGAACGCCCTCTTCGGCATCACGATCGGCGGGGCGCTCGCGTTGGTCGGCGTCGGCCTCATCCACTGGGCGCGCAAGACGATGACCGCTGTCGAGCTCGTGGAGCCGCGGCATCCGCTGCGCTCGCCTGAGCCCAAGCGTGAGGAAGGCGCCGCCGCGTTCCGGCAAGGCATCGAGGAAACCGGTATCGCCCGCCGGCCACTCCTCATCGGCGGCAGCTTGCTCGCCGCGCTCGGCGGGCTGCTGACGGCCCCGCTGGTCTTGCTTCGCGACCTTGGACCATTGCCTGAAAAGAAGCTGCGGCACACCGCCTGGGCCGTCGAGCAGCGAATCGTGTACGAGAACACCAACGAGCAGGTCAAGGCCAGCGACATGCACATCGGCACCCTGGTCGCAGCGCATCCGCTGGGGGTCGAGGATCCGAACCGGCTCGCCAAGGCCTCGATCTTCCTGATCCGCCTGGACCCGAGCGAAGTCAAGAGCCAGCGTCAGCTCGACTGGGGATACCAGGGGATCTTCGCCTTCTCCCGGATCTGCCCGCATGTGGGGTGCCCGGTCGATCTGTACGAGCAGGCATCGCATCACTTGCTCTGCCCGTGCCACCAGTCGACCTTCGACATGGTGGACGGCGCCAAGGTGATCTTTGGGCCGGCTGCTCGTGCTCTGCCGCAGCTGCAAATCACGGCGGACGGCGAGGGTAACCTCATGGCCAAGGGTGACTTCACCGAACCGGTCGGCCCGAGCTTCTGGGAGCGCGGATGAGCACCGTCGAGCGGATGGCGGGCGGGCTAGGCACCTGGCTCGACGACCGGTTCGGCGTCGCCAGGGGAGCCAGGAAGCTGCTGCGCAAGGTCTTTCCAGACCATTGGACCTTCATGCTGGGCGAGATCGCTCTCTGGTCGTTCGTCGTGATCCTGCTCAGCGGGACCTATCTCACTCTCTTCTTCAAGCCCAGCATGCACGAGGTCGTGTACCACGGCTCCTACGTACCGCTGCAGGGCGTGCAGATGTCGGAGGCCTATGCGTCGACGCTCGACCTCAGCTTCGAGGTGCGTGGCGGACTGATCATGCGGCAGATCCACCACTGGGCCGCTCTGATCTTCGTCGCCGCGATCATGATCCATCTGCTGCGGATCTTCTTCACCGGCGCGTTCCGCAAGCCACGCGAGCTTAACTGGCTCATCGGCAATGTGCTGTTCATCCTGGCCATCCTCGAGGGCCTGTTCGGCTACTCACTCCCGGACGACCTGCTGTCAGGCACCGGCATGCGCATCCTCGAGGGCGTGCTGCTCGGCATCCCCCTTGTCGGTACCTATGCCTCGTTCTTCCTGTTCGGGGGTGAGTTCCCCGGACAACTCCTCATCCCGCGGCTGTTCACCATCCACATCCTGTTGATCCCCGCGCTGATGGTCGCCTTGATCACTGTCCACCTGTTGCTCGTCTTCTACCAGAAGCACACGCAGTATCCGGGACCCGGCAAGACCAACCGGAACGTCGTCGGCGCTCCGTTCCTGCCTATCTATACGGCGAAGGCCGGCGGCTTCTTCCTCATCATCTTCGGCCTCTCCGCGATTCTCGGCGGGCTGGTCCAGGTCAACCCGGTCTGGCTCTATGGGCCCTACCACCCGGCACAGATCTCCGCCGGATCACAGCCCGACTTCTACATGGGCTGGCTTGAGGGCGCCCTGCGTGCCATGCCGGCCTGGGAGATCAACGCCTGGGGCCACACCGTGAGCTTGAGCGTGCTCGTGCCCGCTCTCGTCGTCCCCGGCATCTTCTTCACCCTGCTCGCGCTCTATCCGTTCGTCGAATCGTGGGTGACCGGCGACAAGCGCGAGCATCACCTGCTCGAACGGCCCCGCAACGCGCCGACGAGGACCGGGCTCGGCGCTGCCGGGGTGACCTTCTTCGGCTTGCTCTGGCTGAACGGTGGAAACGACGTCATCGCCGACAAGTTGCATTTGTCGATCTACGCGATCACCTGGTTCACCCGCTTCGCGCTCTTCCTCGGCCCTGTCGTGGCGTTCATCGTGGCGAGGAGGATTTGCTTGGGTCTGCAGCGCCGAGACAAGGACAAAGTGCTGCACGGCCGAGAGAGCGGAATCATCCGCAGGCTGCCCAGCGGCGAATACATCGAGATCCACGAGCCGGTTTCGGTGGAGGAGCGCTATGTCCTCACCGCTTACGAGGTGAACCGGCCGCTGGAGCTCACTGACGCTGTCGATGAGAACGGAATCCCGATGCCGAACGGCCGGGTACGCAAGGTCCGCTCCGCTCTCTCCCGCTGGTATTTCGGTACAAGGGTCGAGAAGCCGACTCCGGCTGAATACCAAGAGCTCACCGCCGGCCACCACGACTAGTGCCCCGCTGCGGGCACCGCACGGCGAGCACCCACGGCGGACACCCACGGTCGAGGAGCGTGGCCGAAGCGGTCAGGGACCGGAGCGGCTGTACGAGGCGGTGGCGTGATCGGCAGACGCGTCCGTCGCCGCCGAGTTCACGAGTGCGCTGCCCCTGACCCAGTCGGACCATGACAGATTCCAGTCGCCGAAGCCGTTGTTCAGCTCCATCGGCTTCCTCGTGCCGGTCGTGGTGATGATGTCCCCGACGATGGACCTGTCATAGAACCAGCGGCCGTTTGACGTGTTCATGCCGATGCAGCCATGGCTCACATTGGTCTCGCCTTGCGCCCAGGTCGACCAGGGCGCGGCATGGACAAACTCGCCGCTGCGGGTGACCTGGACCGCGTAGTAGACATCGAGCTGGTAGTAGTCCGGCGAGTCCTTCGGGATTCCGATGGAGGTGCCGTCCATGACCTTGTAGTAGACCTTGCCGAGCACAACCTTGGTCCCGCTGCGACTCGTGAAGCCTGGCTTGCCGCCGGTCACCGGTATGGTGCGCAGCAGCTTCCCGTCCTCGTACACCTTCATCGTGTGCGTCTTGAGATTCACCAGGCTCACCATCGACCGGCCGATCTCGAACGTGCCGATCTCTGCCGAGGTCCCCCACACACCCTTGCTCGCCTCCACGCCGGTGAGCGCTGCGGTAACAGCCACCCTTGTCCGCGCAGGCCAGTAGTCCCGTGGCCGGTATCGCACCTCGGTGTCGCTGATCCAATGCCAGGCGCCGATGACCGGCGTGCTTGAGGCGACCGAGAGCCGTTCCTCGACGGCTGCCCGGTTCGTCACCGGACTGCTGAACTCGACGGTGATCGGCTGACCGACACCGACGGTGACGCCGTCGCTCGGAGAGATGTCGGCGCTGATCATCGCCTGAGCAGGCAAGGTCTTGAAGGGCCGTTTGGTGGTCCTGGTCTTGCCGTCCGTGCCGACGGCCTTGGCGATGAGGACGTACGACCCGCCGGGCGGCAGGCCGCCGTCGAAGTGCCAGCGGGACGACGTGATGGACGTGGTGCCGTGGTAGGTCCCGCCGGTCGAACCGACGATCTTCACCGCTGTCAGGGTGCCGTTGGCAGCGGTGACGGTGATCTGGGCGTCGGGTCGCAGCGGCTTGGAGCCGACGTTCTTGATGGAAATGACGGCAGCCTTGGGTGCCGGCGCAGCGCGCTCGCGGACCCCTGCGTCGGAGGAACGTGTGGCCGTCGTGTCGTTGCACCCGCCTACCAGCGCGAGAGCAGCGACAGCGAGCAACGCTCCACTGGCGCGCCGGTTCGCCGCTTGGCGAAGACCGACGCCAGCCACCCGCACGACCTCTCCCCTCCCCGTTAATTTGAAGATCGTGACCTTACCTTAAGGGCATTGCGCACATGTTCGGGCGTTTCAGGAGTGCGTGTTGCCCGCAGCGGCGCGTGCCGCGGTCAGCGCGAACCGTCTAGCCGCGTGCTCCTATCGTGCGGCCCAAGACCGGCCGAAAGGCTGCCACCGGCGGACAGGTCAATGCTCGTGATAGCCGCGGTAGTACTCGAACACGAATCCCATCACGGCGTAGGCGACCAGTGGCACCGACGCGAAGACCAGCCACCAGCCGAAGACGAGCCCCAGCGCGCCGAGCGCCGCGCTGCCGGCGAGGGCGAGCGGCCACCAGCTGTGTGGCGCGAAGAACCCGAGGTCCCCGGCGCCATCGGCGATCTCAGCGGCCAGGTTGTCCTCTGGACGTGGCTCGATCCGCCGTGCCGTGAAGAGCAGGTAGAAGCTGATGAGGAAACACAGCGCGAAGGTGAGCACCAGCGCGGTCGTGCCCGTCGGGTCGTCTGAGTAATACCAGTAGACCGCCGTGACCGGGATGAAGAAGACGGCTATCACGGCGAACAGGTAGCCCTCGACCTTCACGGCTGCTCTCCTCGCTCGCCGTCGCCGTAGACGTTCTCCAGCACGGTCCGCTCGGGCAGGGGTTGAGAGCCGGTGCCCAGCTCCGGGTAGTGCAGGTCGAATGCCGGCGCCTCCGACCGGATCCGCGGGATGGACACGAAGTTGTGTCGTGGCGGCGGACATGAGGTGGCCCACTCGAGCGAACGTCCGGAGCCCCAGGGGTCATCGGCCTCGACCTTCGGCGCTCGCTTGGCGGTCCGGTAGACGTTCCAGAGGAACGGCAGGGTGGACAGCCCGAGCAGGAACGCCCCGATCGTCGAGATGGTGTTCAAGGTGGTGAAGCCGTCGCTCGCGAGATAGTCGGCAACGCGGCGTGGCATGCCCTCAACGCCGAGCCAGTGCTGCACCAGAAACGTCGTGTGGAAGCCAACGAACAGCGTCCAGAAATGGATCTTGCCAAGCCGCTCGTCGAGCATCTTCCCCGTCATCTTCGGCCACCAGAAGTAGAAGCCCCCGAACATCGCGAACACGACGGTGCCGAACAGCACATAGTGGAAGTGCGCGACCACGAAGTAACTGTCGGAGACGTGGAAGTCGAGCGGTGGTGCGGCCAGGATGATTCCGGTCAGCCCGCCGAACAGGAACGTGACGAGGAAGCCGAGCGCCCACAGCATGGGCGTCTCGAAGCTCAGCGAGCCTCGCCACATCGTGCCTATCCAGTTGAAGAACTTGACCCCGGTAGGCACCGCGATCAGGAACGTCATGAACGAGAAGAAGGGCAGCAGCACCGCACCGGTCACGAACATGTGGTGGGCCCACACGGTCATCGACAGCCCGGCGATCGCGATGGTCGCGAAGACCATTCCCTTATAGCCGAAGAGCGGCTTACGGCTGAACACAGGCAAGATCTCGGTGACGATTCCGAAGAACGGCAGCGCGACGATATAGACCTCGGGATGCCCAAAGAACCAGAACAAGTGCTGCCACAGAATGGCCCCACCGTTTGCTGCGTCGAAGATGTGGGCGCCGAGCTTGCGGTCCGCTTCCAACGCGAGCAACGCGGCGGCAAGCACCGGGAACGCCATCAAGACGAGCACGCTGGTCAGCAGGATGTTCCAGGTGAAGATCGGCATCCGGAACATCGTCATGCCGGGCGCACGCATGCAGATGATCGTCGTGATGAAGTTGACGCCGCTGAGGATTGTGCCGAAGCCGGAGAGGACCAAGCCCATGATCCACATGTCCGACCCGATGCCCGGTGACCGGATCGCGTCGTTCAGCGGCGCGTACGCGAACCAGCCGAAGGACGCCGCGCCCTCAGGTGTGAAGAACCCGCCGACCACGATGAGGCCGCCGAACAGGAACAGCCAGTAGCTGAACATGTTCAGGCGGGGGAAGGCGACGTCGGGCGAGCCGATCTGCAGCGGCATGATCACATTTGTGAAGCCCACGAACAGCGGCGTCGCGAAGAGCAACAACATGATCGTGCCGTGCATGGTGAAGAGCTGGTTGAACTGCTCGTTGGTCACCAGCTGGTTGCCCGGCCTGGCGAGCTCAGCGCGCATGAGAATCGCCATCAGCCCGGCGAGCAGGAAGAACCCGAACGACGTCACGAGGTAGAGGTAGCCGATGATCTTGTGGTCGGTCGTCGTCAGCCAGCGGACGATGGCACTGCCCGGGCGGCGAACCGGACTGACCGTCCTGATCGTGGTGGGTCTCGGCTGGATTACGGTCACGGCTCGCCTCCGGTCTCGACCCGCAGTGACCCTGGGTTCGGTTCTGTGATACCTCGCGGCAGGCTGCCTGTCTGCCCCGCAGCGCGCAACTCAGCCATCTTTTGGTCGAAGACGTCCCGACCCACGACCTCGACACTGAACTGCATGCGGGAATGGTCGACGCCGCAGAGCTCGGCGCACCTGCCCGCGAAGTGACCCTCCCGGCTCGGAGTGAGCGCGAACTTGTTCACCCGCCCCGGTATGACATCCATCTTGAACAGGAAGTTCGGCACCCAGAACGAGTGGATCACGTCGGGCGATGTGAGCTCGAACAGGATCGTCTCTCCCTTGGGCAGATAGAGCGTGACCGGCTGGGCGGGCGTGCCGGCATCCCAGACATCCTGGTCCAGGTAGTTGAATGACCAGTTCCACTGCCGTCCGACCACGTTGATCGTCTGGTCCGGATGGTCGGGGATCTCGAGCAGCTTGGTTTCGTCGCGAGCGACGAAATAGAAGAGCACCGAGATGATGACGAAGGGCACTGCGGTGTAGAGCGCCTCGATCGGCAGGTTGAACCTCACCTGCGGTGGCAGCTCGGCCGAGCGGCGACGATAAAAGATGATGCTCCACACGATCAGACCCCAGACGACCGCCCCGACTGACAGTGCGGCGATCCAGGATCCCTGCCAGAGATGGAGGATGCGCCGGGCTTGGTCCGTCGCCGGGACTGGCATCCCGAGCCGCGGCAGATCCTCGGTCGAGCACCCCGTGGCGGTCAGCATGACGCCGCCGGCCAGCAGGGCAAGGCGGCGGACGCGAGGCAGCCGCCGCCGCGGCGAGTCGATCTGACCTGGAGCCACGTCGCCCTTCCCACCCGTCGGGGTATTCGCGGCCGGGCCTGGGTGGAACCGGCGCGAGCACGCTTGATTCTCCTCTAGGGGCCTGCCCCTCGCGGCACACCATACCGTCCTCGATCCAGCCGGGCGCGTGCAGGGCGGCGGGTCGTCCGCGCCGCGTCTGAGGCAGTAATTTCGGGTCCGTGACCTACCTCGACGCCGCGTCCGCCGAACCCCTTCATCCGGCCGCCAAGCAGGCATTGGTCGCTGCCCTAGAGGATGGCTGGGCGGACCCGTCGCGGCTGTATGGCGCGGGCCGGCGAGCCAGGCTGGCGCTCGACACGGCCCGGCAGCAGGTCGCCGAGGACATCGGTGCGCGACCGGACGAGCTGGCGTTCACCGGCTCCGGGACACTGGCCTGCCACCTGGCAGTGCTCGGCACGCTGGTTGGCCGCCGCCGCGTCGGCGCGCATGTGGTGGTCAGCGCGGTCGAGCATTCGAGCATCCTCCATGCCGCGACGGAGTACGCCGGAGAGGTGACGACTGTTCCCGTCGACCGCTTCGGGCGTGTCGACCCCGCGGAGTTCACCGCGGCCCTCCGCCAGGACACGGCGCTGGCCTGCCTGCAATCGGCCAACCATGAGGTGGGAACGGTTCAGCCGGTGGCTGAGGTCGCCCCGCGGTGTGCCGAGCTGGGAGTACCGCTGTTCGTGGACGCCGCGCAGAGCGTCGGCTGGGCCGCCGCGCCTGATGGGTGGTCGCTGCTCGCCGCGAGCGCACACAAGTGGGGCGGCCCGCCGGGGGTTGGCGTGCTAGCCATCCGCAGACGCGTCCGCTGGCGCTCGCCGCTGCCGGAGGATGAGCGTGAGGGCGGTCGATCGCCCGGTTTCGAGAAC